>JAKONI010000382.1 GCA_022702015.1 Beijerinckiaceae bacterium
CCCAGGGGCCTTGCCCCTGGACCCCACCCAAGGACTTGTCCTTGGGGATCCCGGATCTCAGCGCGCGAGCGCCCTGGCGGCGGTGTCGAGCCCGTCGAGGGTGAGCGGGAACATCCGGCCGGCCATCAGGCGCTGCACCATCGCGATGGACTGGGTATAGGGCCAGTGGCCCTCGGCCACGGGGTTCAGCCACACGGCCTTGGGGAAGTGATCGAGGAGGCGCCCCATCCAGGCGGCGCCGGGCTCCTCGTTCCAGTGCTCCACCGAGCCCCCCGGCACGGCGATCTCGTAGGGGCTCATCGAGGCGTCCCCCACGAAGACGACGCGGTAGTCGCTCCCGTAGGTGCGGATCACCTCCCGCACCGGGGTGCGGGCGTCGTGGCGGCGGGCGTTCTCCGTCCAGACCCCCTCGTAGACGCAGTTGTGGAAGTAGAAGTGGACGAGGTGCTTGAACTCCGACCGGGCGGCGGAGAACAGCGCCTGCGCCTGCTCCACGTGCCAGTCCATCGAGCCGCCCACATCGAGGAAGAGCAGGACCTTCACGGCGTTGCGCCGCTCCGGGCGCATCTTCACGTCGATATAGCCCTGCCGGGCGCTGGCGGTGATCGTGCCGTCGAGGTCGAGCTCGTCCGCCGCCCCCGTCCGGGCGAAGCGGCGCAGGCGCCTCAGCGCGAGGCGCATGGTGCGGGCGCCGATCTCGGCGTCGTCGTCGAAATCGCGGAAATCCCGCCGGTCCCAGACCTTCACCGCCCGGAAGTTGCGGTTGCCGTCCTGGCCGATGCGGATCCCCTCCGGGTTGTAGCCGTAGGCGCCGAAGGGGGAGGTGCCCCCGGTGCCGATCCATTTCGAGCCGCCCTGATGGCGGCCCTTCTGCTCGGCGAGGCGCTGCTTCAGGGTCTCGAACAGGTTGTCCCAGCCCAGCGCCTTGAGCTGCGCCTTCTCCTCCTCGGTGAGGTACTTCTCCGCGAGCTTGCGCAGCCACTCCTCGGGGATCGGCACCGCCTCCACCGCCTGGCCCACGCTCTCGAGGCCCTTGAACACCGTGCCGAACACCCGGTCGAACCGGTCGAGATGGGCCTCGTCCTTCACCAGGGCCGTGCGGGAGAGGAAGTAGAACTCCTCGACACTCTTGCCCGGCAGGTCGCGCTCCAGCGCCCCCAGCAGGATGAGATACTCCTTCAAGGTGACGGGGACCTTCGCCTCGCGCAGGGCCGTAAAGAACTGGAGCAGCATGGCCCGACAACGCGCCAGCCCCGTCCCGGGGTCAAGGCCCCACGCCCCCCGACCCCGGGGCGCCGCCCCATGCGGCGGATCCGCGCGCCGGCCCGTCGGTGCGGCGCAGCGAAAGCCCCCGCGGGACCCCCCCCCCGAATCACCGGGAATTGGCGCAGAGTCTTGCGGGCTTGGCCGTAAGTGTTCTATCGCGTCGCCGAAGAGTTCGACTCGCCGAGCCGTCGACTCGACTCTCCTTCTAGGCCTCGAATCTGGGTATAAACCCCGAATCCTGTTGATATGTACCCCCGGGAGACTCGATCGGTCACTTAAAGCGTCATGGGAATCACCCCACCTTCTTGGGAACGGCAAAAACGCCAGCGATCCTGCGGGCGGGGCCGGAGTCGAGGAGACCTGCCGTGGCGGTCATCCTGCGTAGCTTGCCCGAGTTCAAACGGTTTCTCGCGAAGCCGGGCGCGACGATTCAGGTGGTGCGCAACACCTTCATGGAGCGGCAGCCGGAGGCGACCCGGGCGGCCTACCGGGACCGGGGGATGTACGCGCCACGGGCGGTGCAGGCCCTGTCGCGCAAGGCCGCCGTCTTCAGCCTGCGGGGCTATCCCGGCACGGTCTGGCTCTACTGGGACAAGGGCGCCCGGGGTTGGCGCTTCCAGGGGGATACGGTCACCGTCCCCCTCGTGACCGGCCTCGGCGCCCCCGACGAGATCACCTATCGGTGCAGCTTCGCCGAGGGGTTCGAGCCCGCCGCCCGCACCCGTGCCCCCCGCCGGAGCGTCACCCGCCAAGAGGCGGCGGCGCCGGTTTGAACCCACTGAGAGGCGGCGGCGCCGGTTCGAGCCCACTAGAGGCGGCGGCGCCGCCGGACACCCGCCGGGAGACGGTCCCGCCGTCTCGTTGAACCCTCCGGGGGCGGCTGCTTCAGCCGGCCGCCTTCCCGGTGCGGGCGGGGGCCTCGCGCTTCTCCGGCTCGGCCCGGGGGAGGGCCTTGCCCACGGTCCGCCGGGCCCGGAAGACCGGCTTCGCCTCGGATTCGCGCTTCTTGAGGAGCGTCCGGTACTCGTCGCGGCGCTCGTGGATCGAGGCGATCACGAGGCCCATCGGCACGCCCACATCCACCAGCACCGCCTCGGACAGTTGCAGCGACGCCTCGATCGTCTCCGGCACGGCGTCGTCGACGCCGAGTTCGTAGAGGGCGGCGGCGTGCCGGGCGTCCCGGGCGCGGGACACGATGGTGAGGTCCGGCCGCTCGCCGCGCGCGGCGGTGACCGCCTCCTCCACCGAGCGGGGGGTGTCGAGGGTGACGACCAGGGCGCGGGCGGTCTCGATGCCGCTGTGCCGCAGGATCTCGACGTTGCCGGAATCGCCGAAATAGACCGGCGCCCCCGCCCGGCGCTGCTCGGCCACCCGGGCGGCGTCGGAATCGAGGGCGATGTAGGGGATGCGGTGGCGGGCGAGCATCTCGCCCACCTGCCGGCCGACCCGCCCGTAGCCGGCGATGATCACCCGGTTCTCCACCTTCTCGGGCAGGGGCTCCGCCTCCACCGGCGTCCGCGAGGCGGCCACCGCCCGCCGGGCGGCCCGGCGGCCGATCGAGGCCAGGGCCGGGATCAGGATCATCGTCACGGTGGTGACGATCAGCGCGGCGGCCCCGACCTCCTCCGGCACGAGGCCGGTGGCCATGGCACCGCCGATCAGCACGAAGGCGAACTCGCCCCCCGGCCCCAGGAGGAGCGCGGCCTCCAGGGCCACCCCCCGCGACAGGCCGAGCACCGGGGCGGACATCACCACCACCCCGGCCTTGATGGCGACGAGGGCGAGCGACAGCCCGAGGATCGCCCCCGGCGAGGCCATGAGCTGCGCCGGATCGAGGTTCATCCCCACCGAGACGAAGAACACCCCGAGCAGCAGGCCCTTGAACGGATCGATCGTCGCCTCGATCGCCCGGCGGTACTCGGTCTCGGCCAGCAGCAGGCCGGCGACGAAGGCACCCAGCGTCATCGACAGGCCGCTCGCCGCCGCCGTCAGCGCCGTCCCGACGATGACGAGGAGGCAGGCCGCCATGAACAGTTCCGTCGAGCGGGTGCGGGCGACGAGCTGGAACAGCGGTCGCAGGGCCAGCCGTCCCGCCACCACGATCAGCACCAGCGCCACCGCCGCCTGCCCGAGGGCCAGCGCCAGGGCGAGGCCCTTGTCGCCTCCGGTGTCGCGGCCCAGCACCGCGATGGCGAACAGGACCGGGGCCACCGCGAGGTCTTGGAACAGCAGCACCGCGAAGCTCGCCCGGCCCGTGGGGGTGTTGAGGCGCCGCTGCTCGGCCAGCACCGGCAGCACCACCGCCGTCGAGGAGAGGGCGAGGCCGATGCCGACGATCACCGCCCCGGTGAGCGGCACGTCGAGCCCGTAGAGGATGGCCCCGAGGATCAGGGTCGAGCATCCGACCTGGAGGGCGCCGAGGCCGAAGACGAGGCGGCGCAGGGTCCGCAGCCGCTCCCACGACAGCTCCACGCCGATCATGAACATCAGGAAGATCACGCCGAACTCGGCGAGGTGCGAGATCTCCGTGCGGTTGCCGATGGTGAAGAGGTGAACCGAGGGCCACTGGTCGGCGAGGCGCCCGAGGCCGAAGGGCCCGAGCAGGGCCCCCGCGCCGATGAACCCGAGAACCGGGGAAATCCGCAGCCGATGGAAGAGCGGGACGACGATTCCCGCCGTCACGAGAAACAGGATCGCTTCCTTGTAGGAGCCGGCATGGACTTCTGGCATCGGCGGCGGATCGAACCTCTTGTCGTCGGGAGCCGGTGCGGCCACGCGATCATGGTCGCAGGATCCCGGAGGGGCAACCGCCTTCCGGCGGGAAGCGTGCCGAATGGCACGCAGATACGTCCGGCGGCACAGTTCTTCTAGCGAAACACTATCGAAGGTTGCATCGACATCCCGGAGAACCGGGTCGAAGACTTGCCCGGCCCGAGACGAGCCGAGGGGAATCGGCAAGCTTCCGCACCCTTTCACATCCGAGACATTTCGGCCCAGGGAAGCTCACTTTCCCGGGATAAGGCTCACCGGGCTCAAAATCGGCACAATGATCGGGTTGAGAAACAATTAAGGGGTGTAGTGCGCTCGGTGATCCCGTGCCCTGCGTGTGGCGAGGCCGATGAATTCGTTGAAGTCGCTTTTCTCCCGGGCCCAGCGAGCCCAGAAGGCCCCGCCGAGCCGCGAGATCGCCCGCGAGCGCCGGTCGTGGAAGCTCGAATCCGACCGGTGGCGCCAGCAGCGGCACGTGGAGAGGGGCTACCGCGTCAAGTGGGGCTACGTCGCCATCGCCTACCTCGTGGAGTTCATGGTGATCGGCGCCTCGCTGGCCGGGGCGTGGCTCTTCGCCGGGGTCTATAGCGACGGGGACTGGCGCTCCTTCTATTTCATGCTCCTCGCGCCGCTGGTCTACGCGGCGGTGGAACTGTGCCGGGTGCCGCTCGGCATCCTGGCCCGGACGCAGCGCTCCTACATCATCCGGGGGCTGGCGATCCTCGGCATCGTCTTCGCGGCGGGGGTGACCACCAAGTCGGTGTCCCAGCTCGGCGAGATGATGTTCCATCCCCGCCTGATGGAGGCGGCCCGCACCAAGACCGCCCTCAAGGATGCCCAGGCCGACCGGGCGACCCTCGACGGACGCATCACCGCCGCCGACCAGCGGGTGGCGCAGTACACCGACGAGCTCGCCCAGATCGAGAAGCGCGCCGGCGACAACGCGCAGCAGCTCGCCGGCCTCCCGGCCCAGCGCTGCGAGCGGGTGTTCGGCACCAACTCGAAGGGCGTGCGCTACCAGAACCTGAAATGCCTGGCCGACCCCCGGGTCGCCGCCCTCTCGGCCGGCGTGACCAAGGCCAACGCCGACCGCACGGCGCTGGTGAAGGACCTGGAGGAGGCCCGCAAGGCGCGGGCCGCCCTCGACCGGGGCGCCGCCGACCGGCGGGTGGCCGATACCGAGCAGGCCTACCGCAATGCGGTGAACCGCTCGCAGCTTCACTCCTTCACCGCCATGGTCTACGGCGTCGATCCCATCGACGTCTCGGAGCAACAGGTTCACGCCTTCCTGCGGATCTTCGTGTTCCTGCCGGCCCTGTGCGCCGCCTTCGCCTCGACGATCCTCGCCCTCTGCGCGGTCTCGACCCGCCGGACCTTCATGGATGAGGACGACCTCGGCGCCGCCGTGAACCCCGAGGCGGCCCCCTACATGCTCGATGCGATCACCGAGGCCCTGCGCGACAACCCGGCCGTGCTGCGGCCGACGGCGCCCGCCGCCTCGGTCATCCCGATGAACCGCCCGGCGGCGCAGACGCTTCCGGGCCAGGGCCCTCCGAACCAGGGCCTCCCCGGCCCGACCCTTCCCGCCGCCGGAGCCGGCGCATGAACTACGTCGCCAACGGCACCCCCGAGAACATCGCCCTCGCGCAGCAGGTGAACACCCGCCTGCGGGCGGACGCGAAATACACCGCCGCCCGGGCCTTCCTGCTCCGGGCCCTGGGCTTCGGCGCCTTCCTCTGCCTGTCGGGGGTCGGGGTCGGCGCGGCGGCCTACGGCTGGGCGACCATGAACCAGTTCGACACCGCCGCCGAGAAGATCGCCGGGGCGATGCAGGCTGCGCTGGCCAACGTCACCCTCAAGACCCAGGGCCAGGTGACGCTCACCGACAACACCCTGAAGCTCGAAGGTCTGCCGAAGCTCGGGGGGGCCCCGACCCCGACCAAGGCGCAGCTCGGCGAGCAGGCGGCCCCCGCCTCCAAGGCCCAGGTGAACACCACCTTCACCGTGTTCAAGCAGGTGCCCTACCTCGACGGCCAGATCGTCACCGGCTGGAACTTCAAGGACAACGCCGAGCAGCCCTACCAGCAATATTGCTACTTCTCCCGCCGCTCCAGCGAGACCAAGGGGCAGGTCGAGATCAAGATCGACCTCGCCATGGACGGCAAGACCCTGCCGCAGCCGCAGAAGTCCGACGTGAACCTGGAGATCCTCGCCCGCAACTGCGTGTGGCACGAGAAGGGATAAGGGCTTCCGCCGGGACCGGCCTTGCCGGGCCGGCGGCCGGCGCGATACTCCGGGGCTAGGCCAGCCTCCGAGACCGCGATGCGCTTTTCCGGCACCGACACCTACGTCGCCACCCCCGACCTGACGGCGGCGGTCAACGCCGCCGTGACCCTGGAGCGCCCGCTTCTGGTGAAGGGCGAGCCCGGCACCGGCAAGACGGTGCTGGCCGAGGAGATCGCCAAGGGGCTGGGCGCCCCGCTGATCGTCTGGAACGTGAAGTCCACCACCAAGGCGCAGCAGGGCCTCTACGAGTACGACGCGGTCTCGCGCCTGCGCGATTCGCAGCTCGGCGACCCGAGGGTGTCGGACATCGGCCACTACATCCGCCGGGGCAAGCTGTGGGAGGCCTTCACCGCCCCCGAGCGCCCGGTGCTGCTCATCGACGAGGTCGACAAGGCCGACATCGAGTTCCCCAACGACCTGCTGACCGAACTCGACCGCATGGAGTTCCACGTCTACGAGACGGGGCAGACCGTGAAGGCCGTCCGCCGGCCGGTGGTGATCATCACCTCCAACAACGAGAAGGAGTTGCCCGACGCCTTCCTGCGCCGGTGCTTCTTCCACTACATCCGCTTCCCCGACGCCGACACGCTGCGGGCCATCGTCGAGGTGCATTATCCCGGCATCAAGGGCCGCCTCGTGGAGGAGGCCCTGCGGGTGTTCCTGGAGACCCGGGAGGTGCCGGGCCTCAAGAAGAAGCCCTCGACCTCGGAACTCCTCGACTGGCTCAAGCTCCTCGTGTCCGAGGACATCTCCCCCGAGACCCTGCGCGAGCAGGACGGGCGCAAGCTCATCCCGCCGCTGCACGGGGCGCTCCTGAAGAACGAGCAGGACGTGAGCCTGTTCGAGAAGCTCGCCTTCATGACCCGGCGGGAGGGGAAGAAGGGGTGAGCGAACCGGCAGCCGAACAGGGATCCCACGCGATGCGCCGCCTCATCCTCCTGCGCCACGCCAAGTCCGATCGCCCGCCGGGCGTGCGCGACCTCGATCGACCGCTGAACAAGCGCGGCCGCCGCGCCGCCCCCGCCGTGGGGGCGCGGCTGGCGGAGGTGGGGCTCCGCCCGGATGTCGCCCTGGTCTCGTCGGCGGCGCGCACCCGGGAAACCTGGGCCGCCGTGAAGGAGGCCCTCGGCCACCCGCCGGAGGAGATCGTGCCGGAGATCTACGAGGCCGCCCCCGAACAGATCCTGGCGGCGGTGCGGGGGGCGCCGGAGGAGGCCGGGACGATCCTCGTCGTGGGGCACAATCCCGGCATCGGCGACCTCGCCGCGATGCTCGTGGGGGCGGGGCCGAAGGGCCTGCGCGCGTTGCTGGCCACGGAGTTCCCCACCGCCGCCTTCGCGGTGATCGCCTTCGACGGCCCCATCGCCCCGGGCCGGGGCCGCCTGGAGCATTTCGTCCGCCCCCGGGACATCGACCCGGACCTCGCCGGGTAACGGGTTCCCAAAGGGATCATCCCTTTGGTGGGGTCCAGGGGCGAAGCCCTTGGAAAGCCCTTGGCTTGTCGCAGGGCTCCGCCCCGCACCCGCCAAAGGACGCGGTCCTTTGGGATCCCCTCACAGAGGCACCGGGGCGGCGTGGCGCCCGACCTCGGCGTGGGTGGGGAGCGCCGTGCCGGGCATGAAGGCGTCGAAGGCCGCCCAGAAATCCTGGCGGATCGGGTCGCGCTCCGAGAGGATCTCGTGGCGGGCATCGGGCAGCACCACGAGGTGCCCGGCCCTCATCCGGGCGGCGAACCGCTCGGTCACCGCCGTGCCGCAGACCGGATCGGCCCCGGCGGCGACGATCAGGGTCGGCAGGGCGATGCCGGCGGCGGCCCGGGGATCGCGCAGGCGCGCCATCGCCCGGAACGCCTCCGCGAGCCATGCGATGGTCGGGTCGCCCACCGCCCCGGCTCCCACCTGCCGGGCGGCGGCGGCGTTGCGGGCGTAGCGCGCCGGATCCCGGCTCAGGCGGTTGCCGGCGAAGGGCTTGGTGGCGATCGAGACCGGCTTGCCGAAGGGGATGGACCGGCCGCCGAAGCCCAGGCGGTGCAGGGACCGGGCCAGCAGCGAGGCCGCCGCCGGAGCCCGGATCATGCGGATCGACAGCATCGGCGCCACGGTGACGAGGCGCTGGAACGGCAGCCACCCGTCGAGCGCCCCGGTCAGCGCGATGCAGCCCCCCATCGAGTGGGCGAGGCACAGGTGCGGCCCCGGCATCTGCGGGACGAGGATCGTTTCGGCGACGGCCAGGAGATCGAGGCGGTAATCGTCGAACCGGGCGACGTGGCCCTTGTGCGGATCGTCCACCCTCCGGTCGGATTCCCCCTGGCCGCGCCAATCGAAGGCGACCACGGCGAAGCCCCGGGCCAGGAGATCGCCCACCGTCTCGTAGGACTTCTCGATGAACTCGGCCCGGCCCTGGAGCAGGGTGACGGTGCCCCGGCAGGTGCGGCCGGCCGGCATCCACTTCGCCGCCCGCAGGGTGCAGTCGTCCCGCGTGCCCACCGCCACCACGGCGCCCCCCGGCGGCAGGGGATTGTCCGGCGTGGCGCGCAGGGTCAGCAGGGGAGGCCGAGGGCCGGCCTGATCATCGAACCGTTTCACCGCGCGTCTCCTCCCCCCCGGGTCCCCGAACCCACCAAAGCCCGAACCCATGAAAAAATCCGTTTTCCCGGGCTTGCGGGGGGTCTTGCGAGCCGAAAACGCCGCCCCGATATCAGCTCCGTGCCGGCCGACAGGCGGCACCCTAGACCGGTCCGGCCCATTGGGCGGACCGCGCCAACATGTTGCTCTTTCACGAGGATATGTCATGCGTCAGTTCGACTTGACCCCCCTGTACCGCTCCACCGTCGGCTTCGACCGCCTGTTCTCCGCCCTCGACCAGTTCGCGAGCGCCGAGACCGCGCCGAGCTACCCGCCCTACAACATCGAGCGCACCGGCGAGAACGCCTACCGCATCACCGTGGCGGTGGCGGGCTTCACGGACGAGGATCTCTCGATCGAGGTGCGGGAGAACGCCCTGACCCTGCGCGGCGAGCGCAAGGCGGAGGCCGAGAAGCGCGCCGAGTTCCTGCACCAGGGCATCGCCGCCCGGGCCTTCGAGCGTCGCTTCCAGCTGGCCGACCACGTCCAGGTGACGGGCGCCGTCCTCGAGAACGGTCTGCTCCACGTGGATCTGGTCCGCGAGGTCCCGGAGGCCAAGAAGCCCCGCCGGATCGAGATCGCCACGACCCGCCGCACCGGTACCCCGGTGATCGAGGGCCAGGTGGCCGACGAGGTTCAGAAGGCGGCCTGATCGCCTTCCCCAACCCGATCGACAGGACGCCCCGGCCCGCCGCCGGGGCGTTCCCTTATGGGCGGCGATTGTCATAAAGCCGTGGCGACCTCGTGCTGATGTGGGCCCTCGCAGTGCCCGCAACGGGCACGCGATGCGAGGGGGCGATGGCCGGCAATCCGTTTCACCGCGAGGCGTACGCGGCCCTGGGTGCCGGGCTGCACCGGGGCATGCAGTGGGGAGTCACCGCGCCCCTGGCCAAGCTGAAGCGCCGGCCCGCCTCGCCCGCCGACATCGCGGAGGTGCTGGCGGGGGCGGACGCGATTCGCCTGCCGGACCCGGACGGCGACGGCCTCAAGGGCCGCAGCCTCGGGCGGATCGGCCATCTGGAGGTCCGCCTCGCCGCCCGGCGCTCCGAGATCCGCCGGGCCCAGCGCCTGCGCTACAAGGTGTTCTACGAGGAGATGGCGGCGGTGCCGACCGGCCTCGCCGCCCTGTCCCGCCGGGATGCGGACGCCTACGATTCCCTCTGCGATCATCTGCTGGTCCTGGACCACGCGGTGATGAGGCCCGCCAAGACCCCGTTCCGCGCCCCCAAGCCGAAGGTCGTCGGCACCTACCGGCTGCTGCGGGGGGAGGTGGCCGAGCGCCACCACGGCTTCTACTCGGAGAGCGAGTACGACCTCTCATCGGTCCTGTCCGCCCAGGGCGGCCGGCGGCTCCTGGAGCTTGGCCGCTCCTGCGTCCTCAAGCCCTACCGGGGCAAGCGCACGGTGGAGCTGCTCTGGCAGGGGATCTACGCCTACGTCCTGCACCACCGGATCGACGCGCTGATCGGCTGCGCCTCCCTGGAGGGGACCGACCCGGACCGGCTCGCCCTGCCCCTGTCCTTCCTCCACCACCACGCCCGCGCCCCCGAGCCGTGGCGCGCCTGCCCCCTGCCGGGCCGGGGGGTGCGGATGGACCGGCTCGCGAAGGAATCCCTGGACCCCAAGGCCGCGTTGCAGGCCCTGCCGCCGCTCATCAAGGGCTACCTGCGCCTGGGGGCGACCTTCGGGGACGGCGCGGTGATCGACCGCCAATTCGGCACGACGGACGTGTTCGTGGCCCTGCCGGTGGAGCGGATCGGCGCGCGGTACCGGGGGCATTTCGCGCCGGGGTAGGGCCGGCCGGAGCGTCATCGAGGGTCGTGGCAGGCGCGTCCGTTGACACGCCCCCCGTGGCGGCGGATACCCCCGCCGATCCGATGCAGCAGCGCCTCGCCAAGACCGCGGTGATGGTGACCCACGATCTCGCGGCGACCGTCGCGGCCGTGGTCCTCACCTTCCTGTTCCGCTTCCAGGGGGCGACGCTCGCCGAGCGCCTGCACGCCCTGCCCCTGCTGCTGCCGCCCTTCCTGCTGGTCGCCGGGCTCGTCTACGCCCGCTTCCGCCTCTACCGGACCAAGTGGCGTTTCGCCTCCCTGCCGGATCTCGCCAACATCGTCCGGGCGGCGAGCGTGCTCGCCCTGGTCCTCCTCGTGGTGGACTGGGTGCTGGTCTCCTCCGACCTGTACGGCTTCTACTTCTTCGGCAAGATCGCGATCCTGCTCTACTGGGTTTTGCAGGTCTTCCTGCTCGGCGGCACGCGGCTGGCGTTCCGCTACCTGAAATACACGCGCTCCCGGCAATCGAACGCCCGGGCGGCGACGGTGCCGACCCTGCTGCTCGGCCGGGGCTCCGACATCGAGGTGCTGCTGCGGGCGATCGAGGCGGGCTCGGTGAGGAAGCTCGCCCCCCGGGGCATCCTGTCGCCGAAGGGGAACGAGACCGGCCAGTACATGCGCGGCGTGCCCGTGCTCGGCGGCTTCGAGGACCTGGAGCGGGTGGTGATGGATCTCGGCTCCCGGGGCGATCCCATCCGCCGGCTCGTGGCGGCGCCGAGCGCGCTCGCCCCGGAGGCGACCCCGGACGACCTCATCGCCCGCGCCCGGCGCCTCGGCCTGCCGCTGGCCCGGGTGGTCGGCCTCGGGGAGGGGACGCAGGGGCCGGAGCTGGCCCCCCTGGAGATCGAGGACCTGCTGCTGCGCCCGACGGTCGCCATCGACCGGCCACGCCTCGAAGGCTTCCTCACCGGCCGCCGGGTGGTGGTGACGGGGGGCGGGGGCTCCATCGGCTCGGAAATCTGCCTGCGGGCGGTGGCCTTCGGCGCCAGCGCCGTGCTGGTTCTGGAATCCTCGGAGCCGGCGCTGCACGGTATCCTCAGCCATCCGGCGATCCTGGCGGCGCAGGCCGAGGTGACGGGGGCCATCGCCGACATCCGCGACCGGGAGCGGACCTTCGCGGTGATCGCCGCCTTCCGGCCGGACTACGTGATGCACGCCGCCGCCCTCAAGCAGGTGCCGTTCCTCGAACGGGACTGGCAAGAGGGCATCAAGACCAACGTCTTCGGCTCCCTCAACGTCGCGGAGGCGGCGGTGGTGGCGGGCGCGCGGGCGCTGGTGATGATCTCCACCGACAAGGCGATCGATCCGGTCTCGCAGCTCGGCGTCACTAAGCGCTTCGCGGAGATGATCGCCCAGTCCCTCGACGCGGCGCAGGCGGCCCGCCCGGCCCACCCCACCCGGCTGATCGCCGTGCGCTTCGGCAACGTGCTCGGCTCGGCGGGCTCGGTGGTGCCGGTGTTCAAGGCGCAGATCGCCCGGGGCGGCCCGGTGACGGTGACCCACCCGGACATGGTCCGCTACTTCATGACCGTGCGCGAGGCCTGCGACCTCGTGCTCACCGCCGCCTCCCACGCGGATGGCGAGGCCCGCGCCGACGGGGGCGACCGGGCCGCCGTCTACGTGCTGAAGATGGGCCAGCCGGTGCGGATCGCCGAACTCGCAGAGCGGATGATCCGGCTGGCGGGGTTCGAGCCCGGCGCCGAGATCGAGATCACCTACAGCGGCGCCCGGCCAGGGGAGCGGTTGAACGAGATTCTGTTCGCCCGGGAGGAGCCCCGCATCGGGCTTCCGGGGATCGAGGGGGTGATGGCGGCCCAGCCGATCTTCGCCGACCGGGCCCGGCTGGACCTCTGGCTCGCCCGCCTGCGCGAGGCGGTGGCCGCCGGCGACCGGGCGGCGGCGGACACGGTGTTCGAGGAAGCCGTGCCGCATTTCCGTGAGCGGGGGCTGGCGAAGGCGCAGGCGACCGCGCCAATTCCCCCGGTGGAGGCCATCGCGGGCCTCCCGGTCGGCGCCGCCCCCGTGGCGCTGAGCTGAGGGGCGGGCGGGGCGGGTCGCGCCCCGCGCGTCCCTCGCCCCTCCGCGAAGTCGGCGCGGGGCCCCGATCCCACCCGCACCCCATCCTCGGAGCTTGACCGACGAGCGCGCGGCTCTCCGATCCTCGCCCTCATCCTGAGCGCCGCCGCGAAGCTTCGTGCGACGGGAACGACCCGGTTTACCGGAGCGGTCCGCGCCCCCGGCCGCTCAGCCCCGCGCCGCCAGCCGCGCCAATCCGTCCCGCGTCGTCAGGGCCGGCTCCCAGCCGAGGCGGGCGAGGCCGTCGGAGCGGGCGACGAGGCCGCCGGCCACCCGCTCGAACAGCTCCCCCCGCCCGGTGAGGCGGCAGGCGAGGCCCAGCAGCGCCTCCGGCACCGGCACCAGCCCCGGCCGTCGACCGAGACCCTCGCGCAGGGCCGCGATCATCTCCGGCAGGGTGAGCGGGTCCGGCTCGGCGGCGATGTAGGCGGCCTTCAACGGTCCCGGCGCCCGCAGGAGCGTGTCCACCGCCGCCGACAGGCTCTCCAGGGAGATCAGCGAGCGCCTCGCCCGCAGGCCCCCCAGCGGCAGGGGGGCGGGGGAGCGGGCCAGCCGCAGCAGGGCCTCGAGGTTTCCCTTGGCGCCGGGCCCGTAGACGAGGACCGGCCGCAGCGCCGCCCAGTCGAGCCCCGTGGCGGCGAGCGCCCGCTCGGCCTCCAGCTTGGAACGGCCGTAGGGGTCGGTGGGGTGGGGGGCGTCCGCCTCCGTGGCCACGCCCGGCGCGCTCGCCCCGGTCTGGGCGCGGATGGAGGACAGGAACACGAACCGGCGCACCCGTGCCCGCTCGGCGGCCTGGGCGAGACGGGCGGTCGCCTCGGCGTTGAGGGTGCGGTAATCGTCCTCCGGCGCCCCGGACATGGCGTGGGCGAGGCCGGCGGAGTGGACCACCGCGTCCACGTCGGCGAGGGCGGCGGCCATGTTGATCGGCCGGGTGAGGTCGCCGACCACCGCGCTCGCGGCCCCCGGCGGCATCGCGACGGGCCGGCGCAGGAGCACCCGCACCCGGTAGCCCCGGGCGGTGAGGTCGGCGAGCAGGTGCCGGCCGATGAACCCCGTCGCCCCGGTGAGCGCCACGAGACCGGTCATCGGATCCCCCCCGCCGCCTGGGCGCCCTCCACGCCCCGCCGCCCGAACCGGCGCAGCAGCCCCGCCACCAGGGCGGCCCCCAGGGCCAGGGCCACGAGGGAAACCGGCCAGGAGGGGAGGAACACCGTCCCCACGGCGAGCCCGGCCAGGGCGCAGTTCACCCCGAAGACCCGGCCCACCACGCCCCGGACGGTGAGGCCGTTCACCGTCGCCCGCTGGTAGAAATGGCCGCGATGGGCCTCCCAGACCCGCTCCCCCCGGGCGGCCCGGGCGGCGAGCGTCAGGCTGGCGTCGGCGAGGTAGACCAGCGGCAGCAGGATCGCCGCCGCGAGCCCCCCCGCCAGGGCGAGCTGGCACAGGAGCCACGCGGTCACGAGGCCGAGGGGCAAGGAGCCGACATCCCCGAGGAAGAGCCCCGCCACCGGCCGGTTGAACGGCGCGAAGCCGAGCATCGCCCCGAGCAGGGCGGCGGCCACCAGCGTCGGCAGGAGGGGGAGGGCGCCGGCGAGCCCCAGCAACACCAGGGCCCCCGAGACGGGGACGATCTCGGCCACCGTCATCCAGTCGAGCCCGTCCATGAAGTTCACGAGGTTCACGAACCACAGGCCGGCGAGGGTCGCCACCCCCCGCTCCAACCAGAGGGGGACCTCCGGCACGAGGCGCCCGTCGAGGCGCCAGACCAGCAGGCCGACCACGAGGAGTTGCACCGCGAGCCGGGGCAGGGCGGGGAGGGGGCGCAGGTCATCGACGGCGCCGAGGACGGCCAGGGCCAGGGCGCCCCCCGCGAGCCAGGTCCAGGCCTCCCGGGGCCCGACCTCGGGGGCGCCGGCCAGCAGGCCCGAGACGGTGATCAGCGCCGTCACCACGGCGATGCCGCCACCCTGGGGGGTGGGGACCGTGTGGCTGGAACGGGCGTTGGGCCGGGCCAGCGCGTAGCGGCGCAGGAGCGGCATCAGCCGGACGATCAGCCCCGCCGACAGGGCGGCCGCGAGCGGCACACTGAGAAGGGGAATCCAGGCGGTCGTCATGCTCTCACGCTCGCCGCCGACGGACGGCGCCGCTGAGTAACCCGCCCGGCCGCCACAGGCCAGGGGCGGCGTTTTCCGGTGGATGACTCGCCCGGGAGGGTTGCCCCTGCGCCCGCGCGCCACGGCGTCGCTTGCGCAACCTCGCCGTTCCCGGCACGTTCTCCAGGCAAGTTGGTCGGACGGCGGAGGACGACGCCGATGGCGACGCTCAAGGAATTCGAGGATGCCCTGCGCGAGCACGGCATGAACATGGCGCTGGCGCTGCTGGAGCGTATGCGAGAGCGGGACCGCGCGACCCGCACGGTGAAACCCGCCCGCCGCCTCACCGGCCAGAAGATGACCCCCGACCTCGCCCGGCAGATCCTGGAGCTTCACGCCTCCACGGGGATGACCCAGCAGGAGATCGCCTTCAAGGTCGGCGTGAATCAGGGCCGGGTGAACGAGGTGATCAAGCGGGGCAAGTGGCTCACCGACGACCCGCATGCCCCCGAGGCGGTGGCCCGGGACCGGGCGGTGGCCCGCTTGCGCGGCGACCCGAAGCCCCGCAAGCCCGCCAGGGCCCGGGAGGCGGCACCGCCGAAGAAGCGCCGCAACCAGGGCCAGCTCGCCCTCGGGGATCTCTGAGAAAATCGGGGTTTCCAAAGGGCGAGCCCTTTGGCGGGGGCGGAGCGGAGCCCTGCGAAAAGCCAGGGGTTTTACCCCTGGACCCCACCAAAGGACTTGTCCTTCGGGATCCTTCGATTCACGCCATCCGTCGCGCCGCCGCCACGGCTTCGTCGTCGACTCGGTCGACATCCGGCGCGTCGATGTGGCGGTAGCGGGCCTGGATCAGGCCGAAGGCCCCGAAGGCCGCGTGGCCGGCGGCGAGCACCGCGAGCAGCACCGTGCCGTAGGGTTGCGCCCGGAGCAGCACGAAGGCCTCGCCCAGGCCCTTGGCCTCCGCCGAACTCTGATACCACGCGGCGGCGGCGAGGAAGCCGCCGATGATCAGGAAGGCGATGCCCCGGGCGGCGTAGCCGAACCGCCCCGTCGGCTCGGCCCAGCGGCGCCTCGCCTCGGCGTCGAGGGCAAGGCGCTCCGTGGTGTCGCCCCGCCACGCCCGCCGGAGATAGGCGAAACCGCCCCCCGCCACCGCGAGGCCCGCCAGCGCCACGAGCCAGCGCCCGAGGGGCTTGCCCAGCAGCCAGGCAGTGCCGTCGTGGACACCGTCCCCGCCGCCGAAGCCGAGCCCCAGGCTCAAGGAGGCCGCCGTGCCCCCGAGCCCCAGGTAGAGCGCGGCGCTCACGAGATGGGCGCCGCGCACGGTCAACCCCTTCAGGGAATGGCCCCGCCGGTCGGCATCCGTCACCGCCTCCACCCCCCGCCACAGGGCGAAGGCGAGGAGCCCGAGGGCGATCAGGCCGACGAGGGGCGCGCCGAAGGGTCCGACGAGGAGCGTCCGCAGGGCATCGTGACTGTCGCCGGGCCGCCCGCCCCCGACGGCGGCCAGCAGGGCGAGCCCCCCGACGAGTCCGTAGACGACGCCCCGGGCGCCGTAGCCGTAGCGCGCGAGGCGCTCGATCGTGTTGCGCCCGCCGGGGAGGGGGGTGGCGGACGGGGATGTCGGCATGGGTCCGGGCGCTCGAGGAGACGGTGCAACGCGCGACCCCGGCATTCCGTTCAGGCGCCGGGCCGCTCCGCGCGCCCCGCCAGGGCCACGTAGAATCCGAGCCCGTCCTGAGAGGGCAGGGTGTGCAGGCGCTCCACGAGGCCCCGGCGCTTGGCATCGAGGAGCAGCCGCCCCGCCGGCTGGAACAGGGTCTCCCCGCCCCCCTCCGGCGGCGGATCGAGCCGCACGGCGACGGTCTTGCCCTTCGCGAAGCGGCTGCGCTCGATCATCTCCCGCAGGGACGCCTCGGCGGTGGCCCGGTTGGCCCCCCGCAGGTCGAGCACCGATTCGGCATCGGTGACGCCGAGGGAGCCGCGGAGCTTGGCGGCGTAGAAGTCTTCGAAATGGGGCAAGGGCACTCGGCTCGCGGATCGGGGTCGCTGGTGACGACAGGTGTCGCGCATCGGCGGCCCGCCGTCGAGTTCCCCGTGAGCGGGGGCGCCGATCAGCCGCCGGCCGTCCTCTCCAGGGAGCGGCCGGCATCGAGAAAGCGCTGCGGGTCCACGGCGTCGCCGTCGATCCGCGTCTCGTAGTGGAGGTGGGCGCCGGTGGAGCGGCCCGTGGAGCCGACATAGCCGATGACGTCCCCGGCGGCGATTCGCTGGCCGGGCCGCACGGCGATCCGGGCGAGGTGGCCGAAACGGGTGGCGAGGCCGTGGCCGTGATCGATCTCGACCATGTTGCCGTAGCCCCCCGCCCACTCGGCCTCGGCCACGAGGCCGGGCGCGGTGGCCCGGGCCGGCTCGCCGAGTTCGGCCCGGAAATCGATGCCGGTATGCAGGGCGAAGCCCCGGGTGAAGGGATCCAGCCGGGGCCCGAAGGTGCTGGAGACGGCGGGCTCCCCCGGCAGGGGGCGGCGCAGGGGCAGTTCGCCCACCAGTTGCCGCATCCGCCGGCCGTCGCCGATCAGGCGGCCGACGGCGGCCACGCCCCCGTCGAAACCCTGCCGGGCGAGCGCCGCCGGATCGAGGGCCACGAAGGGCCCCCCGAGGCGGGCGCCGGGCGCGGCCGGAAGCAGGCGGGCGGGATCGAGGCCGGCGCGGATCACGACGGCCCGGAGCCGGGCGAGGCCGGCCTCGGCCCCGGTGGCGATCCGGCCGAGCTGCGCGCCCTGCGCCTCCTCCAGGCCACCGAGGCGGGCCTCCAGGCGGATCAGGCCGTTCTCGGCGTCGAGGGCGCCGCGCCGGCCGGGGACGGGGAGAATCGCCGGCGCGAGGGTCGGGGCGGCCCCTCCCCGGGGAAGGGAGGGCACGCCGGGGGGCAGGGCCCCCGTGGTGGCGACATCGACGAGTCCCGACAGGGCCGCCTGGCGACGCTCCAGCTCGGCCTGGCGGGCCAAGGCTGCCTCGACGCGGGTGGCCAGAGCGGTCTCGGATTCGGCCCGCTCGCTGGCCGCCCCGTCGATCCGGTCCCGCAATCCGGCGATCCGGGCCTCGTAGGTGGTACGCATGGCCATCTGGCCGGCGAGGATCCGGGTGAGGGCCTCGTCGCGGAACAGCACGAGGTAGGTGGCCGTGCCCGCCCAGAGCACGCTCGCGGCGAGCCCGGCGGCGAGCCAGGGCCTCGGGCGCCGGGGGGCGCCGGAGGGAGTCTGAGCGGGGTCGGTCAGGGTCATCGCGGGGGCCGTCGGAAGGTGCCCCATCACACCCGAGTAAGGTTAAGGATCCACCCTCCGGTTGTATCGACGGGGCGGTTCCGCAGAGCCTGTCCGAGAAGCCGGCGGCTCTCCCAGTCTCGGCCTTATCCTGAGAGTCTGACCGGAAAGTCCCCTTTCCTCCCTCACCCTCATCCTGAGAGCCTGACCGGAAAGTCCCTGCTTCCCGCCCTCGCCCTCATCCTGAGGTGCGGCGATCGCCGCCTCGAAGGAGGGCTCCAGGGATCGCGGAGCCTTCTGGAGCCCTCCTTCGAGGCCACCGCTTCGCGGCGGCACCTCAGGATGAGGCCGAGGGTAGGAGGAAAGGGGACTTTCCCGCCAGCCTCTCAGAATGAGGGGATGAGGGGGTGAGGGATTTTCCGGCTTGGCGTTCAGGGCAGGGCGCGGGCGGCCTCCAGCACCTCCTCGGCATGGCCGGGGACCTTCACCTTCGGCCAGATCCGCGCGATCCGGCCCTCGCGGTCCACCAGCACGGTGGTCCGCTCCACCCCCATGTACTTGCGGCCGTACATGCTCTTCTCGACCCAGACGCCGTAGGCGCCGAGCACCGCCTTCTCCTCGTCCGAGGCCAAGGGGAAGACCAGCCCGTACTTGCCGCAGAACCTATCGTGGCTCTTCACCGGATCGGGGGACATCCCAATGATTCGCGCTTCAGCCGCCTCGAACTCCGGCAAGAGGGCGTTAAAACCCTGGGCCTCCAGGGTACAACCGCTCGTATCGTCCTTGGGATAGAAGTAGAGCACCACCTTGTGCCCTTTGAGCGCACCGAGCCCGGCGCGCCCGCCGCCGGAGGTGGGGAGATCGAAATCCGGGGCGGGATCGCCCTCTGCCAAGGCCATCGTGCCTTCCTTTCGGCCGATTGATGGTATGGGTGGGCGCCGGTTGCGGCACCCCCCGCCGGACAGCCAAACCCGGTGCGCCGCCGCTGTAAAGGCCGGCAGCGCCCCGATTCACTGCATGCCGGGTCTCCCATCCCGCGTTGCGCGTCACGAACGAGAATACCCGGACCAAGGGGCTCGATGGCGGATCTGAAGCAGATCACGGGACGCCCAAGGCGGAGGGGCGCGCGACGCTGGGGCTGGCGCTGCCTGTTCGGCATGGCCGCGATGGTGCTCGCCCTGGGCGCCGTCCTGGGCGTCACGGCGATCCGCCTGTCCAACGGACCGATGCGGATCGACGGGCTCTCGGCCAAGGTCGCCGAGGCGGTGGCCGAGCGGATCGGCCCCGGCTGGTCCATCGCGCTGCGCGGCTCCAGCCTGGAACTCGACCGGGAGAACGCCCTGGCCCTGCGCTTCACCGGGCTCGACATCCGCAACCCGCAGGGCGCCCTGGTGGTCCGCGCGCCGCTGGCCCTCGTCAGCCTCGACCTCTGGGGCCTCCTGCACCTCAGCCTTCAGCCGCGCTCCATCGAGTTCCGCGACACCCAGACCACGGCCCTCGTCCACAAGGACGGGTCGATCGCCTTCGCCGCCTCCGAGGCGGCCCAGCCCGTCGACATCGAACCGCACACGCCCCCGAGCGTCGACGGAACCCGAGGCACCGTCTCCCCGCTCTCGGCGGCGCTCGCCTCGATCGTCGGGGTGGTGCTCGATCCCGGCGGGGTGGTCGGCGCCCTCGACCGGGCCCGGATCACCGACGCGCGGATGCGCCTCATCGATGACGACGGCCGCGAGCGGGCGGTCTTCGCCAAGGTGAACGGCCTGTTCGGCCGCGATCCCGTCAACGGCACCCGCAGCTTCGAATTGCGCCTCGACGGGCCGCACGGGGAATGGCGCTTCGGCGGCAGCCTGCACGAGAACGGCGAGGGCGCCCGCTCCGGCCGCATCACCCTCGACGACCTGCCGCTCACCGACCTGCTGCTGCTCGCCGGCCAGTCCGGCCTGCCGCTCACCACGGACCTCAAGCTCTCGGCCCGGGCCGACGTGGCCCTCGTCAACGGCCGCGTCACCACGATGACCGCCAGGGTCCATACCGGCGACGGGATGTTCCTGATCGAGGAGAAGGACTTCAACCCGGTCACGATCGACGACCTCACCGCGACCCTGAGTTGGGACGAGGCCGCCCGGCGGATGGCGCTCACC
This sequence comes from Beijerinckiaceae bacterium, assembly GCA_022702015.1. GTDB lineage: Bacteria > Pseudomonadota > Alphaproteobacteria > Rhizobiales > Beijerinckiaceae > Methylobacterium. The sequence goes on from JAKONI010000382.1 coordinate 20,354, forward strand.
GGGCTCGACTACAGCGGCGCCGGCAACGCCCTGCACCTGACCGGCACCTGGGCCCAGAGCCCGCCGGGGGCCGACACGGCCTGGACCGCGAGCCTCTCCGGCCGCGACGGCATCCTGCGCGGGGCGACGGCCAAGGATGCGCCGGTGAAGCTCGCCAGCCTGGAGACCCGCCTGACCGGGCGCAACGGCGGCATCGCCATCGACGACTTCGCCCTCAGCGGCCCCGGGGTGAAGGGCCACATCACCGGCACCGTCGGCACCGAGGCGGACGACGGCGGCATCAACCTGCACATCCAGGCGAGCGAGGGGGAGGTCCGCACCTTCCTGCGCCTCTGGCCGGAGCACATCGCCCCGGCGGTGCGCTACTACCTCGCCGACCAGCTCCGCGGCGGCCGCGTCGACACCGCCGACATGCGGGTGGTGATGTCCGGCCGGGAGATCGCCGAGGCGACCAAGGGCGCTCCGCTCCCCGACAAGGGCCTCGCCATCGCGTTCAAGGTCTCCGACGCTGCCATCGACGTGTCCTCCGAGGCGCCGCCCGTGGTGAAGGGCAGCGTCACCGGCCTCATCACCGGCCGCACCACCACGATCCGCAACGTCACCGGCGAGGTGAAGGGCGTGGACGGGCGTTCGCTCACCCTCGGCGACGGCAGCTTCGTGATCCCCGAGGCGGGGCCGGACCACGTGGTCGCGCAGATCGGCCTGCGGCTCTCGGGGGGGGCGGACGGCCTCGCCAGCGTCCTCGAATCGAAGCTGTTCCGCAGCCTGATGAGCGTCGACCTCGATCCGGCGGCGGTGAAGGGCAGCGCCGACCTGCGGATCGATTTCCCCCTCGACCTCAAGCACATCCCCGACCTGCCCGACATCCCGATCACCCTGATCGGCAGCCTCAACGACCTCTCCGTCGACAAGGTGGTCGGCAAGGACAAGCTGGAGGCGGGCCGGTTCAGCGTGGCCTACGACAAGGGTAGCTTCGCCCTGAAGGGCGACGGAAAGGTCGGCGGCGCGCCGCTCACCGTCGACATGCACCAGCCCAAGGTCGGCGCTCCCGGAGAGGTCGTGATCGGCCTTGCCCTGGACGAAGCCCTGCGGGCCAAGAAGGGCCTGCCGGTGTCGCCGCAACTCACGGGGACGATCCCCGTCCGGGCCGTGGTGCCGATCGGCAAGCCGGGGAGCGGCAAGACGCCGATCCGCGTCGAGGCGGACCTCGCCAAGGCGGGGATCGACGGGCTGCTGCCGGGCTTCACCAAGGCGGCGGGCAAGGCGGGCAAGCTCGCCTTCACCCTCACCGACCGGGAGACCGGCTACGACCTGCGCGACATCGCCCTGGACGCCGGCGCCGCGACCGTGCGCGGCAGCGCCGTGATCGGCGCGGAGGGCGGGCTCGAACGGGCCGAACTGACCAACGTCAAGCTCTCCCCCGGGGACGACCTGCGGGTCACCCTCGACCGGAGCGGGGGCGGCTACAAGGTCGTGGTGCGGGGCGCCGTGGTGGATGCCCGGCCGTTCCTCAAGTCGCTGACCGGACCGGAGGGCAAGGGCGGCAGGGAGGCGAGCCAGAAGGACATCGAGGCCGACATCCAGGTGCCGATCATCACCGGCTTCAACGAGGAGGCGCTCACCAACGCCAACCTCAAGCTGTCGCTGCGGGGCCGCGACCTGCGGGCGGCGACGATCTCCGGCCGTTTCCGCACCGCCCCGCTCCAGGCGAACGTCACGCGGGGCGAGCGTGGGGCGCCGATGCTGGCGGTGGAAACCGCCGACGCGGGGGCGACCCTGCGCTTCGTGGACATCTACCGGCGGATGTATGGCGGGCACCTCGCCGCCGGAATCGGCCTCAACGACGGACCGCAGACGGGGGTGGTGCAGATCCGCGACTTCGTCCTGCGCAACGAGCCGGCCCTGTCGAGCATCATGGCCCAGGGGCCGGAGCCGGTGGAGGGGGAGAACGCCCGCAGCCGCAAGGGCGTGGCGGCCAACGCGGGGCAGGCGACGGGCTCCGTCACCTTCGACCGGATGCGGGCGAACTTCGTCCGCAACGGCACCCGGGTGGACTTCACCGACGCGGCGATCTCGAACCCGGCCCTGGGCTTCACTCTCTCGGGCTGGCTCGATACCGCCCGGGAGCGGACGGACATCAACGGCACCTTCGTACCGCTCTACGGGCTGAACAACGTCGCGGCGCAATTGCCGATCGTCGGCCCGCTCCTCGGGGGCGGCAACAACGAGGGCCTGTTCGCGGTGAACTTCCGCGTCTCCGGCCGGCTGACGAGCCCGGACGTGACGGTGAACCCCCTCTCGGCGATCGCGCCGGGCTTCCTGCGCAAGCTGTTCAGCGCCGGCGGCGGCCCCTTCGCCGAGCAGGCGCCGGGCACCCGGTAGAGGGATCCCCAAGGACAAGTCCTTGGGTGGGGTCCAGGGGCAAGGCCCCTGGTGCTTGCAGGGCTCCGCCCCGCGCCCGCCAGAGGGCTCGCCCTCTGGCCACCCCTTACTTCTCGACGAAGGCCTTCTCGATCACGTAGTGGCCGGCCTCGCCGTGGTTGCCCTCTTCGTAGCCGCGGCTCGTCAGAAGCTCGCGGGTGTCGCGGATCATGTCCGGCGAGCCGCAGAGCATGAAGCGGTCGGCCTCGATCGCCATCAGCGGCAGGCCGATATCCGTGAACAGCTTGTCCGACACCATCAGGTCGGTGATCCGCCCCCGGTTGCGGAACGGCTCGCGGGTCACGGTCGGGTAGTAGATCAGCTGGCTCGCGATCATCTCGCCCAGGAACTCGTGGTTCGGCAGATCCTGGGTGATGGTCTCGCCGTAGGCCAGTTCCTGCACCTGGCGGCAGCCATGGACCAGCACGACCTTCTCGAACCGGTCGTAGGTCTCCGGGTCCTTGATGATCGACAGGAACGGGGCGAGCCCGGTGCCCGTGCCGAGCAGGTAGAGGTGCCGGCCGGGCATCAGGTTGTCGAGCACCAGGGTGCCGGTGGGCTTCTTGCCGACGATGATCGGGTCGCCAACCTTGAGATGTTGCAGCTTGCTCGTCAGCGGCCCGTCCTGGACCTTGATCGAGAAGAACTCCAACTCGTCCTCGTAGTTGGCCGAGACCACCGAGTAGGCACGCAGCAGCGGCCGCCCCTCGACCTCCAGGCCGATCATCGTGAACTCGCCGTTGCGGAACCGGAAGGCCGGATCCCGGGTCGTGCGGAACGAGAACAGGTTGTCGGTCCAATGGTGCACCGACAGCACCCGCTCTTCGTAAAACTTGCTCATCGCGGCATCAGTCCCCACAGACTCAGGCAGCAGTCCGATTCAATTGGAGCGGCTTTTCCCGCGCTGCGGTAGGCCCGTCAAGGCACGCAAGCGCCACACCCCCGGAGAAACGAACCTCCTGGAATCATTCGAATTTCTTAACGGGCCGGAGAGTCTCCCAGCGGCTTCAGCCCCGCCTCGATCTCCGCCCGGCGTGGCTCGAGGAAGGGCGGCAGGGCGAGGCGCTCGCCCAGGCGCTCCATCGGCTCGTCCGAGGCGAAGCCGGGGCCATCGGTGGCGATCTCGAACAGGATGCCGTTCGGCTCGCGGAAATACAGGCTGCGGAAATAGTAGCGGTCGACCGGCCCGCTCGACGGCATCCGGCGGCTGCGCAGCCGGTCGGCCCAGGCGGCATAGTCCCCGTCCGGGATGCGGAAGGCCAC
>JAKONI010000403.1 GCA_022702015.1 Beijerinckiaceae bacterium
GGGAGAAGCCCGCTGACACCTTGCCGTGGCGGCGGGGAGCGGAGGCGGAGCCGCAGCGAAGGTGAGGGAGGTCGCCGGACGCGCCTCCCCCGGCACGCCCCCTCACCGTCGGCGACCGCCTCGCCGCACCGACGGCAACGTCGTCGCGGCCCTCTCCCCGCAAGCCGGGGAGGGGGGGTGCAACGTCACTTCGGGGTGGGGCGCCCATGAGACTTCAGATCGGCTACGTCCCCCTCTGCGACGCGGCCCCGGTCCTGATGGCCCGGGAACTCGGTTTCGCCCGGGAGGAGGGGCTCGACCTCGACCTCTCGGCCGAACCCTCCTGGGCCACCCTCCGGGACCGGTTGGCGCTCGGCCATCTCGACGGCGCCCACATGCTGGCCCCCCTGGCGCTGGCCAGCGCGCTCGGCCTGTCCGGGCCGCCCTCCGACCTGATCGTCCCGCTGCCCCTCAGCCTGAACGGCAACGCCCTGACCCTCTCGAACGCCCTGTGGGCGGCGATGGCGGAGGAGGCGACGCCGGGGGAGGGCTGGCGCGGCACCGCGCGGGCCTTCGCCCGCCTCGCGGCGGAGCGCCGGCGGGAGGGGCGGCCGGTGACGATCGGCATCGTCCACCCCTTCTCCTGCCACGCCTATCAGGTCCGCCTCTTCGCCCGCGCCGGGGGGCTCGATCCGGCGGCCCTGCGCACGGTGGTGGTGCCGCCGCAGCACGCCGTCGAGGCCCTCTCCCGGGGCCTCGTCGACGGCACCTGCGCCGGCGCCCCCTGGAACGAGGTCGCCGAGGCGGCGGGCGTCGGCCGAGTGGCGGCCCTGGGCTTCGACCTCGCCCCCGACGCCCCGGAGAAGGTCTTCGCCGTCTCGGGGCGGCTCGACGGGGCGACCCGACCCCTCGTCCGGGCGGTGGCGCGGGCCGGCCTCTGGTGCGCCGACCCGGCCAATCGCGGCGAACTCGTCCACCGGCTCGGCCGGCGCGGCACCACCGACCCGGAGGCGGGGCCGGTGGCCCGGGCCTTCGATCGCGACGACGGGGGTCACGGCCTCGGATACCTGCGTTTCGGCGCCAAGGCGCAGGGCCACGATCCCGCCCGCCTCGGCTGGCTCCTCGGACAGATGCGCGACGCGGGCCAGATCCCGGACGACGCCGACACGACGGCGGTGGCCGAAGCCGTCTTCCGGCCGGATCGACTCTTGGCCGCGGACCTCGCATCCCCCCCGTGAAACCCCAACCCCGCGCCGGACGTGGGGCTACCGCACGAGAGATGCATCCGGCGCACGGAACAGCTTGTGGTTTAGTCCGTTGAGGAGGATGCCCGGCTGCCGCAAATTCGACGCTGCGTCGCTTCCCCCCGCCCCGCCCCGTCGGGTCGAGCTGGATCGCTTCGTGCAGCAGACCCGCCGGGTCCCCCGTCCGGCCAACGACAACCGGCGCAATATCGCTCCCAGCACTTGGTACTGGGCGGTCATCGTCGGTGCGATGCCGACGCTGGGGTTGCTGCTGGCCCTCTCGACCCTGCTCTGAGAGCCGGTCGACCTTCCCGCCTCCCGTGCCCGATTCCCGTGCCCACCTCCCGTGATTGAATAAACCGGGGCCGTACAGGCCACCGGTTTCTTTCCGTGGCCACCCCGGCGGTGTGGACCGGTCCTGGATCCGGCCTTGATTGTTCGGCAGTCACCCGCCTGTTTTTTGTGCAGCGCAACGTAACGGGCGCCGGGAGCCTGACCATTAGCGCGGCTGGATCGCCCCTCGGGGCGGCGGGGCGTCCGGTCGCATCCGAAACGCTTGGCATGGGTTCTGCAAGGATCCCGGCGTCCGTCAACGGCGACGGGCAGCGCCGTCAGCGAGGCCGCTGATCCGGTTCTCCTGGGGCTCCAACCGCGTGCCCCGGCTCGAGAGTCCGGCAGCGGCTTTTTCGTGGGCGGTCCGCCGACGACCCCTGGAATCGAGGCTCGAGACGCGACCGATCGATGGTGACCTTAGGCTTGGATACCGCGAGACCGGCCCCGCGGACGATGGACGCCCCGCGCGAGCGGCTCGTCGTCGTCGGCAACGGCATGGCGTCCCTCCGTTTCCTGGAGCACCTCACCGAGGGCTGCCCCGGGCGCTATGACGTGACTTGCGTGGGCGCCGAGCCCCGGGTCGCCTATAACCGCGTGCTCCTGTCCTCGCTGCTCGGCGGCGAGATCGACGAGGCGGCCACCGCCTTCCGGGGCCTCGACTGGTACGAGGGCCACGGGATCCGCCTGATCACCGGCGCGCCGGTCACGGCCATCGACCGGGAGAGCGGCGTCGCGGTCGTCGGCGAGGCTCACACCCTGCCCTTCGACAAGCTGGTGCTGGCGGTGGGATCCCTGCCGATCCGCCTGCCCAAGCCCGGCATGGACCTGCCCGGCGTCATCACCTTCCGCGACCTCGCCGACGTGGCCGCCATCCGCAAGGCGGCCGTGGAGCATGCCAGGGCCATCGTCATCGGCGGCGGTCTCCTGGGACTCGAGGCGGCCGCCGGGCTCAGCCGGCTGGGCATCGACACGACGCTGCTCCACGTCATGGACCGGCTGATGGAGCGCCAGCTCGACCACACCGCCGCCGGCCTCGTGAAGCGGGCCATGGAGGAGCGGGGGGTCAAGGTGATCCTCGGCGCCGACACCGCCGCGATCGAGGGCGACGGGAAGGTCGAGCGCCTGGTTTTGGCCGACGGCACGATCCTGCCCGCCGACCTCGTGGTGATGTCCGTGGGGGTGCGCCCGTCCCTCGCCCTGGCGCAGGGCGCGGGGCTCGCCACCGGCCGGGGCATCCTGGTGGACGACCGGATGGCCACCTCCGATCCGCGCATCTTCGCCCTCGGGGAATGCGCCGAGCACCGGGGCCTCGTCTATGGCCTCGTGGAGCCGGCCTACGAGCAGGCGGACATGCTCGCCCGACACCTCTCGGACGAGGCCGCCGCCTACGGGGGCACCCACCTCGCCACCAGCCTCAAGATCTCGGGGCTGCCGGTCTTCTCGGCGGGGATCGTGGATACGCCCCCGGATGCCGAGGCGGTCACCCTCTTCGATCCCGGCGCCGGGCTCTACCGCAAGCTGCTGCTGCGGGAGAACCGGCTCGTGGGGGCGGTCTTCGTCGGCGACATCGCCGAGCAAGCCGCCTGCAAGGCCCTGATCCGCTCCGGCGAGCCGGTCGGGGACGTGGACGACCTCATGTTCGGGCGCCCGGCGCCCGAATCCCTCGCGGCGTAAGGAGACCGGCATGGCGGACGAATTCAACGCCGAGCAGCGGCGCTACCTCGAAGGCTTCGCCGCCGGCATCGGTGCGGCGCGGATCACCGGCGGCCTCGCGAGCGGACAGGCGGCCGCCCCCGCGGCCGAGCCCATCGGCCCGGACGCGATCCACCTCAAGGCGCAGGATTCCACGGTGAAGGCCGGCGGCAAGCTCTGCGAGCAGGAGAAGTGGAAGCGCGCCGAGAGCCCCTTCGACGGCCACAACCGGCTCAAGGCCGAGGCGGCGCAGGGCAAGGCCCCGAAACCGGAAGACAACTTCCGGTGGCGCTACCACGGGATGTTCTGGGTCGCCCCCAACCAGGTGAGCTACATGTGCCGGATGCGGATCCCGAACGGGATCCTGCACCACTGGCAGTTCTCGGGCGTCGCCGACCTCGCCGACGCGCATGGCGGCGGCTACGTCCACGTCACCACCCGGGCGAACCTCCAGGTCCGCGAGATCGCGCCCGAGCACGCGCAGCCCTTCCTCGACGGGCTCACCGAGATCGGGCTCACGGCCCAGGGCGCGGGCGCCGACAACATCCGCAACGTCACCGGCTCCTCGACCGCCGGCATCGATACCCAGGAGCTGCTGGACACCCGGCCGCTCGCCAAGTCCTGGCACAACTGGATCCTCAACGACCGCTCGCTCTACGGCCTGCCGCGCAAGTTCAACGTCGCCTTCGACGGCGGCGGCGTGATGCCGACCCTGGAGGAGACCAACGACATCGGCTTCCAGGCGGTGGAGGTGCTGGACGGCGCCGCCGTGCCGCCGGGCGTCTACATGCGCCTCGTGCTGGGCGGGATCTCGGGCCACCGGGACCTCGCCCGCGACACCGGGATCGTCCTCAGGCCGGAGGCGTGCAACGCGGTCGCCGACGCGATCATCCGCGTCTTCATCGAGAACGGCGACCGGACCAACCGCAACAAGAGCCGGATGAAATACGTCCTCGACGCCTGGGGCTTCGACAAGTACCTCGCCGCCGTCGAGGGGAAGCTCGGCCGCGCGCTCGACCGTGTCGCCCCCGAGCACGTGGCGCCGCGGAAGGCCACCGACCGCTTCGCCCATGTCGGCGTCCACGCCCAGAAGCAGCCCGGCCTCAACTGGGTCGGCGTGGTCCTGCCGGTCGGCAAGATGACCAGCGATCAGGTCCGGGCGCTGGGGAAGATCGCGGCCGAGTGCGGCGACGGCCAGATCCGCCTCACCGTCTGGCAGAATTTCATCGTCTCGGGCGTGCCGGACGCGAAGGTCGCCGAAGTCGAGCAGCGGGTGCTCGATCTCGGCCTGACCACGAAGGCGGCGGGCATCCGCTCCGGCCTCGTGGCCTGCACGGGCGCCAAGGGCTGCAAGTTCGCCGCCTCCGACACCAAGGGCCACGCGCTGATCATCGCCGACCACATCGAGGCGGCCCTGCCGAACCTCGACGTGCCGGTGAACGTCCACCTCACCGGCTGCCACCATAGCTGCGCCCAGCACTACATCGGCGACATCGGCCTGATCGGCGCCAAGGTCGTCGTCTCGGAGGAGGGCGACACCGTCGAGGGCTACGACATCGTGGTCGGCGGAGGCTTCGCCGAAACCCCGAAGATCGGCACCGAGATCTGGAAGGCCGTGAAGGCGCAGGACGCGCCGCTGCGGGTCGAGGCCCTGCTGCGCACCTACCTCGCCGGCCGCTCCGGCAAGGACGAGACTTTCCAGCAGTTCACCGCGCGCACCGGCCCGGAGGCTCTGCGCACCGCCGCCGAGGCCGAACCCGCCTTGAGGGAAGCCGCATGACCCAGCACGTCGCCCCTCCCGTCGTCCTGATCCCCGAGACCGCCCCGTTCGACGCGGACCAGCGCGCGTGGCTCTCAGGCTACTTCGCGGCCCTGCTCGGCCCGGCCGTCGAGGGCGCCACGGCGCTCCCGGCCGGCGACCTCCCCGGCGGCGGCCCGAAGCTGGCGGACAACGACGACGCGCCCTGGCACGACCCGTCGATGCCGCTTCCCGACCGGATGGACCTCGCCAAGGCGCGGCCCGAGGCCCATAAGCTGATGGCGGCCATGGCCCAGCAGGATTGCGGCCAGTGCGGCTACAACTGCGCCGACTACGCCAACGCCATCTTCCTCAAGAACGAGGCGCGTCTGAACCTCTGCCAGCCCGGCGGCAAGGAGACGATGCGGATGCTGAAGAAGCTGGACGAGGAGTTCGGCTCCGTGTCCGGCGCCGCGCCCGCCGCCGAGGCGGGTCCCGCCGCCGAGGCGAAGGCCCCGGAACTCGGGCCCCTCGGCTATTGCCGGGAGAACCCGGTGGAGGCCCTGTTCCTCTCCCGCCGCCGCCTCAACGAGCCCGGCGGCGAGAAGGAGACGTGGCATATCGAGATCGGCCTCGACGGTACCCCGATCGAGTACGTGGTAGGCGATTCGCTGGGCCTGTTCCCGGCCAACGCCCCGGCCTTGGCCGACGCGGTGATCGCCGAACTCGGCGCAAGGCCGGAGCGGGTGATCGGAGGCAAGACCCTGCGCGAGCGGCTGCTCGCCGACTATTCCCTCGGCGCAGCGCCGGACAACCTCTACCAGCTCCTGTCCCTCCTCACCTCCGGGGAGGCGCGCCGGAAGGCGCAGGCGCTGGCCTCCGGCGAGGACCCGGACGGGGGCGCCGCCTACCTCGACGTGCTCGGCGCCCTGCACAAGTTCCCCGGCGCCCGGCCGGACGCGGAGGTCTTCCTCGAGGCCCTCGATGAGTTGCAGCCTCGGCTCTACTCGATCTCGTCCTCCCCGAAGATGGATACCGGCCGGGTGTCGCTGACCGTCGATGCGGTGCGCTACAACCACCGGTCCCGGCTGCGGCTCGGCGTCGCCTCCACCCATCTTGGCGAGCGCCTGCGCGAGGAGACCCGGGTGAAGGTCTACCTCCAGAAGGCCCACGGGTTCGGCCTGCCGGCGGACCTCTCCAAGGACGTGATCATGTGCGGCCCCGGCACCGGGATCGCCCCGTTCCGGGCCTTCCTGCGGGAGCGCGCGGCGACGCGGGCGCCGGGCCGCAACTGGCTGTTCTACGGCCATCAGCGGCAGGCCAGCGACTTCTTCTACAAGGACGAGCTGAACACGCTGAAGGACGACAAGGTGCTCACCCGCCTGTCGCTGGCGTGGTCCCGGGACGGCTCGGAGAAGACCTACGTCCAGGACCGGATGCGCGAGAACGGCGCCGACCTCTGGAAGTGGCTCGACGGCGGCGCCCATTTCTACGTCTGCGGCGACGCCAAGCGCATGGCCAAGGATGTGGAGCGGGCGATCATCGACGTCGCCGGCCAGTTCGGGGGCAAGAACCCCGACGAGGCCGTGGCCTACCTCGCCCATCTCAAGAAGACCGGCCGCTACCAGGCCGACGTGTACTGAGGCGCGTGTCCTGAGGCGCGTGTCCTGGGGCGCGTGTCCTGAGGCGCGCGTCCTGAGGCGCGCGTCCTCCGCACGGGAGACGGGTCACGGAGCGGGTGGACCAGGTCCCGCCCCAGGTCCCGCCCCGCGCCCCGGGCCCGACTCTTGCTCCGACCCACGACCCCGCACTTCGCCGAGGATCCCGCCATGACCGCGCACGTCCAGGCACCGGCCGCCCCCGTCAAGACCACCTGCCCGTATTGCGGCGTCGGCTGCGGGGTGCTCGCCACGCCGGACGGGCAGGGGGGCGCGGCCATCGCGGGCGACACCGCCCACCCGGCCAATTTCGGCCGGCTCTGCTCCAAGGGCTCGGCGCTGGGCGAGACGCTCTCTCTCGACAACCGCCTGCTCCACCCGCAGGTGGACGGCCTCCGCGCGAGCTGGGAATCGGCCCTCGGCACCGTGGCGGGGTCCCTGCGCCGGATCGCCGAGCAGCACGGGCCGGACGCGATCGCGTTCTACCTCTCGGGCCAGCTGCTGACCGAGGACTACTACGTCGCCAACAAGCTCGCGAAGGGCTTCCTCGGCACGCCGCACGTCGACACCAACTCGCGCCTGTGCATGTCGAGCGCGGTGGCCGCCCACCGGCGCGCCTTCGGCTCGGACACCGTGCCGGGCTGCTACGAGGACCTGGAGGAGGCCGACCTCATCGTCCTGGTGGGCTCGAACACCGCCTGGTGCCACCCGATCCTGTTCCGCCGCATGGTCGACGCGCGGGCGAAACGCGGCACCAAGCTGGTGGTGATCGACCCCCGGCGCACCCAGACCGGCGCGGAGGCCGACCTCTTCCTCGGCCTGAAGGCCGGCACCGACACGGCCCTGTTCGCGGGCCTGCTGGTGCACCTCGCCAGCACCGGCTCCCTCGATTACCGCTTCGTCCTCGACCACACGAGCGGCTTCGACGGCGCCCTGGAGCGGGCGCGGGCCCTCGCGCCGACGATTCCCGCCACCGCCGCCGCCACGGGCCTGTCGGAAGCCGACGTGGCCCGGTTCTTCGAGCTCTTCGCCCGGACGAAGCGCGTCGTCACCGCCTTCTCGCAGGGGGTGAACCAGTCGGCGCAGGGCACCGACAAGGGCAACGCGATCATCAACTGCCACCTCG
>JAKONI010000410.1 GCA_022702015.1 Beijerinckiaceae bacterium
CTGTCAGCGTCCCCGTCAGGCTCTCAGATTGCGATGGCCGGCCGCTCCATTCCGACCCCGGCGGGGTCGAGGGCCGCGCTCTTGATGACCGCGACCACCTCCCGGCCCGGGGCGAGGGCGAGGTCGCGCACCGCTGCCTCGGTCAGGCGCGCGGTGAGGATCGCCCCGTGGCAATCGATCTCCACGAGGACGCCGCTGCCCGCGGCCTGGATCGTCGCGACTCGGCCCGCCAGGACGTTCCGGGCGGAGAGGCCCCGTGGCGTCTCCAGGGCGACGAGCACGTCGCGGGCCGGGATCCGCACCCGCACCACGGTTCCCGGCGGCCGGTCGAGGTCGGGGACGAGGAGGCGCCCGGCCCGCCCGGCGAGGCGGGTGAGGCCGCTCACCCCGTCGGGGCCCTCGACGGTCATCGTCAGCAGGGCGCCCGGTTCACCGTGCACGGGGATCAGGTCGGCCCGGCGCAAGATCGTCTCGGCGGGGCCGGCGGCGGCCACCCGGCCGGCTTCGAGGACCACGATGGTCCCGGCGAGCCGCGCCACCTCGGCGACGGCGTGGCTGACATAGACGATGGGCACGCCGGCCTCGTCGCGCAGGCGCTCGATATAGGGGAGGATCTCGGCCTTGCGGGCGTCGTCGAGGGCGGCGAGCGGCTCGTCCATCAGCAGGAGGCGGGGCCGCGCCAGCAGCGCCCGGCCGATGGCGACCCGCTGACGCTCGCCCCCGGACAGGCCCGCCGGCCGCCGGTCGAGGAGCGCGGCGATCCCGAGCATCCCGGTGACGGCGGAAAACTCCCTGGGGTCGTGGGCCAGGCGGCCGAGGACGCGCCCGTAGGCGAGGTTCTGCCGGACGCTCAGATGCGGGAACAGCCGCGCGTCCTGGAACACCACCCCGATCCGGCGGCGATGGGGCGGCCGGAAGACCCGCGCGGCCGTATCCACCAGCACCTGCCCCCCCGCCGCGATCCGCCCCCGGTCGGGTCGGGCGAGCCCGGCGATCAGGTCGATCAGGGTGGTCTTGCCGGAGCCGGAGCGCCCGAACAGGGCGGTGAGCCCCGGCCCGGCGGTGAAGGCCGCCTCCAGGGTGAAGTCCCGCCGGCGCAGGCTCACATCGACGGCGATGGCCTCGTCCCCCGTCATTCGGCCTCCAGCCGCCGTCCGGCGCGGGCGGCCAGCGCCTCGGAGGCGAGTAGGGCGGTGATCGAGATGGCGATGGAGACCAGGGTGAGGCGCAGCGCCGGCCCCTCCCCGCCCGGCACCTGGGTCAGGGTGTAGATCGCCGAGGGCAGGGTCTGGGTCTGCCCGGGGATGTTGGAGACGAAGGTGATCGTCGCCCCGAATTCGCCCATCGCCTTGGCGAAGGCCAGCACCGCCCCGGCGAGGCAGCCCGGCAGGCTGAGGGGCAGGGTCACGGTGAGGAACACCGCGAGGGGGGAGGCACCGAGCGTCCCCGCCGCCTGCTCGAGGCGCCGGTCCACCGCCTCGAAGGACAGGCGCATCGCCCGGACCATCAGCGGGAAGCCCATCACCGCACAGGCCAATGCCGCCCCGGTCCAACGGAAGGCGAACACCACGCCGACCTCGGCGAGCGCCCCCCCGAGGATACCCCGGCGGCCGAAGGCGAGGAGCAGCAGGTAGCCCGTCACCACCGGGGGCAGGATCAGCGGCAGGTGGACGAGCCCGTCGAGGACGGCCCGGCCGGGGAAGCGCCGCCGGGCCAGCAGCCACGCCACCGCGAGGCCCGGCCCGAGGGAGGCGAGCGTGGCCACGGCGGCCACCTGAAGGCTCAAGAGGACGGCCTGCCACTCCTCGGGGCCGAGGCCGACAATCGACGGGGCGGGCGGGCTCAGTGTCCGCTGCCGGGGGCGCCGATCACCGTGAAGCCCTGCCGCTCGAAGGAGGCCCGGGCCGGGGCGCTCTTGAGGTAGGCGAGGAAGGAGTCCGCATCCGGGTTCTTCGATTCCTTCATCACCGCCGCCGGATAGACGATCGGCGGGTGGCTGTCGGAAGGGAAGGTCGCCATCACCTTCACGTTCGGGTCGGCGGCGGCATCGGTGGCGTAGACGATGCCGAGCGGCGCCTCGCCCCGGGAGACGAGGAGCAGGGCGGCGCGGACGTTCTCGGCCTGCGCCACCTGTCCCTGCACGGCCTCCCAGGCGCCGAGCTTCTCCAGGGCGGCCTTGCCGTACTTGCCGGCGGGCACCGCCCCGGTGTTGGCCATGGCGAGCTTGCCGCCGGCCAGCGCCTTGCCGAGGGTGGTGCCGAGGTCGGGGGCCAGCGCGATCTGCGGGTCGGCGCCCTTCATGCCGGCGGCGGGGGCAATCAGCACCAGGGCGTTGCGCAGCAAGTTGACGCGGCTGCCGGGCCGCAGGCCTCCGGCCCGGTCCACGCTGTCCATCCACGCCTCGTCGGCGGAGAGGAACAGGTCGGCGGGCGCCCCGGCCTCGATCTGCTTGGCGAGCACGTTCGAGCCCGCATAGGAGATGCGGGCCGTGCCGCCCGTCTGCTTCATCCAGGCGGCGGAGGCGTCGTCGAGGGCGTTCTTGAGGCTCGCCGCCGCGAAGATCACCACGGGCTCCCCCGCCCGCGCGCCCGTCGCCCCGCCGGCCAGCGGCAGGACGGCCAGCGCCGCGAGCCAGATCCGTCGTGTGATCGCCATGGTCACCGCTTCTCCCGAACGCCGTCCGCCGCGTCATCTTATTGACCGGCCGCCCCCCGGCAAGGGGCGTCGCGCCGATCGGATCCCCCCGTGCTCGGACGCCCTCGCGTCGGTCCCGCGAACGGGCACCGGGTGATTGTCGATGCATCGATCCAGATACGGCTGACGCCCCCATCTGGATCGATGCGCTAGCCCTTCTCCGGCGGCTTGGCGGCGGTTTCCGCCCGGTGGAGGCGGCTGAGCGCCACCAGCAGGCGCCCCGGAAGGGGGGCTTCGGGCAGCGGCGGGCCGAACCCGGCCTCGGGCCGATTCGGCTTGCGCACGAGGACGATCGGCCCTGGGGGGCCGGACGGACGGGATTTGGAGCGACTCGAACTGGTCACTTTTTACGCACCCTTTGAACGGCTCCGTGACGAAGCTCCCGAAAACGCCGACCCGATGCCTGGGTTCCTGGTCTGCGTGGTGAACGCACAGACGCTTTGCCGCAATCCTCGGCATCACGATCCGAGAATCGCAATTGCCCCCGCGGCGTATCCCGGCGCGATGCGATTCCCCTGTGACAGAGCGTCCTCGGACGCTTACAGGGCGGGGATGCTCGAAGGCCTTCCGCCCCACCGCCCGACTCACATCCTACGCCTCGACACCGACGAGAGGTCGGCGCGGGCGATGACGGATCTGCTGGGGGAGATGTTCGACCCGACGGAGACGGCGGTGGCCGCCTTCGAGGACGAGGACGGGAAGACCTGGCGCCTCGAAGCCTACTTCGCCGATGCCCCGGACGAGGCGTTCGTCCGCGCATTGATCCGTCCGGTGATCGGCGACCGCGCCGACGAGGCCGAGTTCCGCACCATCGCCGAACAGGACTGGGTGCGGTCCTCCCTGGAGGGCCTGAAGCCGGTGCGGGCGGGGCGCTTCCTGATCCACGGTGCCCACGACCGGGAGGCGCGGCGCCCCAACGACCTCGCCATCGAGATCGAGGCGGCGCTTGCCTTCGGCACCGGCCATCACGGCACGACCCTCGGGTGCCTGCGGGCGCTGGTCGCCGAGCGCAAGCGGCGGCGGCCGCGCCATGTCCTCGATGTCGGCACGGGGACGGGTATCCTCGCCTTCGCCGCCGCCAAGGACCTGCGCCGCCCCGTGGTGGCGGGCGACCTCGACGGCGAGGCAGTGAGCACCGCGCGGGAGAACGCCCGCCTTAACGGCCTCGGCCCCTGGTTGAAGCTCTACCACGCGGCAGGCACCCGGCACCGCATGGCCGCCCGGCCCCGGCACTTCGATCTCGTCTTCGCCAACATCCTCGCCAAGCCCCTGCGGATGCTGGCACCGAGCCTGTCCGCCGTCGTGGCCGGGGGCGGCACGCTGGTCCTCTCGGGGCTGATCGAGCGGGACGTGCCGGGGGTGCTCTCGGCCTACCGCCACCAGGGATTCGCCCTGGCCCAACGGGGCGTCATCGAGGGGTGGGTCCACCTCGTCCTGCGCCGGGGGGGCGCCGCGCCACGCAGCCGGCGCTGAACCGTTGCGGGCGGGCGGTCCCGGGCGCTAGGCTCCCGCCATGACCGATCCCCGCCCCCGCTTCCAGACATTCGACGATCCCGGCCACCGCAAGGGCGCGGAGCGGATCGCCGCCCTGAGGGCCGCCCTGCGGGAGGCCGGCCTCGACGGGTTCGTCGTGCCCCGGGCCGACGAGCACCAATCGGAATATGTCCCGGCCAACGCCGAGCGGCTCGCCTGGCTCACCGGCTTCACCGGATCGGCCGGCACCGCCGTGATCCTCGCCGACACGGCGGCGCTGATCGTGGACGGCCGCTACACGCTCCAGGCCCCCTCCCAGGTCGAGACCGGCCTCGTCACCGTCGTGCCCCTCGCCGAGCACACCCCGGAGGCCTGGATCGCCCAGCACCTCGGCCGCGACAAGGTGCTGGGATACGATCCGTGGCTGCATACCCCCGATGGGGTCGGGCGCCTCGAACGGGCGACGGCCCGGGCCGGGGGGGCGCTGCGGGCGTTGCCGGAGAACCCGATCGACGCCTGCTGGGCCGGCCGGCCGAAACCCCCGGCGGCCCCCGTCACCGCCCATCCCGAGGCCTTGTCCGGCGAGGCGGCGGCGGACAAGCTTGCCCGCGTCCGGGCGGCCCTCGCCGCCGACTCCTGCGACGCGCTGGTGATCTCGGACCCGCACAACCTCGCCTGGGCGTTCAACCTGCGGGGGGGCGATGTCGGGCATACGCCCCTGGCCCTCGGCTACGCCATCGTGCCCAGGGAGGGCCGGGCGCGGCTGTTCCTCGGCTCCGGCGACATCGCCCCCGACCTCGCGACGGCGCTGGACTCCCTCACGGAGATCGCCCCCCGGGGCGACCTCGACGAGGGGCTGGCGAGCCTTTCCGGGGCCCGCGTCCGCCTCGACGGGGCCACCGGCGCCGTCGCTCTGAAGGAGCGCATCGAGGCGGCCGGCGGCACCGTCGATGTCGGCAGGGACCCGATCACCGCGATGAAGGCGGTGAAGAACGCCGCCGAGATCGCCGGCACCCGCGCCGCGCATCTCCGCGACGGGGCGAGCGTGGTGCGCTTCCTCGCATGGGTCGATCGGCAGGCCGGCGGGGGCGGTCTCACGGAAATCGCCGCCGTGGAGGCCCTGGAGGATTTCCGCGCCGCCGGGGGCGACCTGCGTGACGTATCCTTCCCGACCATTTCGGGCTCCGGCCCGAACGGGGCCATCGTCCACTACCGCGTCACCCGCGACACCGATCGCCCGGTGCGGCCGGGGGACCTGTTCCTGGTCGATTCGGGGGCGCAGTACCCCGACGGCACCACCGACATCACCCGCACCCTGGCCGTCGGCGCCCCGAGCCCGGAGATGCGCGACCGCTATACCCGCGTGCTGCAGGGCCATGTCGCCATCGCCCGCGCGGTGTTCCCCCGGGGCACGACGGGGGCGCAGATCGACAGCTTCGCCCGGGCACCCCTGTGGCGGGCCGGGTTGGATTTCGACCACGGCACCGGCCACGGGGTCGGCGCCTTCCTCTCGGTGCACGAGGGCCCGCAGCGGATCGCCAAGACCGGCACCGTGGCCCTGGAGCCGGGGATGATCCTCTCCAACGAGCCCGGCTACTACGCCGCCGGGCGCTATGGCATCCGCATCGAGAACCTCGTCCTCGTGGAGGCGCGGCCGATCCCGGATGGGGAACGGCCGATGCTCGGCTTCGAGACCCTGACGCTCGCCCCCTACGACCGGCGGCTGATCGAGACGGAACTCCTGGAGCCCGGCGACCGCGCCTGGATCGACGCCTACCATGCCCGCGTCCGGGAAGCCCTGGGACCGTTGCTCGACGGGGAGACCCGGGGCTGGCTGGAGGCCGCGACCGCGCCGCTCGGCGGGTGATGCTTCGTCCCCGGGGGGGCGGGACGATTTCCGATCGCCCCCTCATCCGCGCAGGCCCACAGACCAATCGCCTGTTCCCCCGGTCTCGCCCTCATCCTGAGGCGACGCCGCGAAACGGGGCCTCGAAGGAGACCTCCCGACGGCTCCGTGTTCCCTGAGCGTGCCTTCGAGGCGGCTTCGCCGCCCCTCAGGACGGGGGAATGGACAGGAGCGAGGGGCTGTTCGGCCAGACGCCCAGGGCGAAGAGCGGCAGGGGATCGGACGTCGAGACAGTCCCGGGAGGCCGAGCGGGCCATGCGTCGCGCTCCCCCCTCGCTTGGCCCCCGGCGCCCCACCCCGTAAAAGCCGATGGCCCTTGGGAGAAACCGTGGGCCGTCCGGCGCGAAGAGTCCCCCATGATCGCCCGCCTCCTCCTGATCCTCGCCTGCCTCGGCCTCGGCCCCGTGATGGCGCAGGGGTTCCGCACCCCGGCGGACCTCGTGCGGGCGAGCCTCGTGGCCGAGCCGGCGGCGGTGGCCGGGGCGACGCCCTTCACCCTGGCCATCCACATGCGGTTGAAGCCGGGCTGGCACGTCTACTGGCGCAATCCCGGCGATTCCGGCCTGCCGCCGGAGGTGACGTGGACCCTGCCGGCGGGGTTCAACCCCGGCGCGATCCAGTGGCCGGCGCCGCGCCGGATCCCCATCGCGACCCTCATGAACTACGGGTACGAGGGTGAGGTGACGCTCCTCGTGCCCGTCACGCCGCCGCCGAGCCTCGACCCGGCCGAGCCGGTGCGGATCGCGGGCAAGCTGACATACCTCGTCTGCGAGACGGAGTGCGTGCCGGGCTCCGCCGACCTGAGCCTCACCTTGCCCGTGGGCCCATCGACCCCCGACGCGGCCAACGCCGCCCTGTTCGCCCGCGCCCGAGCGGAGATGCCCGTCGCGCCCCTCTGGCCGATGCGCGTGTCGAGCGTCGGCGAACGCCTGCGTCTCGACTTCGCCGCGGGCGGGCTGAAGCCGGAGCAGATCGCCTCGGCCACCTATTTCCCCTACGGCGAGACGGTCATCGACAACGCCGCCGCGCAGACGATGACCGTCGATGGCCAGGGGTTGCACCTCACCCTCGACCGGGGCGATCCGAAATCCACCCCCGGCCCCTTGAGCGACCCCCTGCCGGGCGTGCTCGTGGTGGAGGAGGCGACGGGGGCCTCGCCGGTCCGGCTCGCCTTCGCCTATGGCGACGAGCCCGCCGCCGCTGGGGCCGTGCCCCCTCCGCCGGCCCCCGCCGCCGCCGCGACGCCGGCCGAGGACCCGCCGACCCTCGGGGCGGCGATCGTTCTGGCCCTCCTCGGGGGGCTCATCCTCAACCTGATGCCCTGCGTCTTCCCGGTCCTGTCGATCAAGGTGCTCGGCCTCGTGCGGCAGGCGGGGGAGAGTCCGGGCCGGGTCCGGCTGCACGGCCTCGCCTACACGGCGGGGGTCCTCGCGAGCTTCCTCGGCCTCGCCGGCGTGCTGCTCGCCCTGAAGGGCGGCGGCGCCTCCCTCGGCTGGGGATTCCAGCTCCAGTCACCCCCGGTGGTGGCGGGGCTCGCCTACCTCCTGGTGGCGGTGGGCCTGAGCCTGTCCGGGGCGGTCTCCTTCGGTGGACGCCTCGCCGGGATCGGCGACGGTCTCGCCCGCCGCTCGGGCCTGCCGGGGTCGTTCTTCACCGGGGTGCTCGCCACGGTGGTCGCCACCCCCTGCACCGCGCCGTTCATGGGGGCGGCGGTGGGCTTCGCCCTCACGCAAGGGGCGGCGGTCGCCCTGGCGGTGTTCGCGAGCCTCGGCCTCGGCCTCGCCCTGCCCTTCCTCGCCCTCACCGTCTGGCCGGCGGCGCTCCGGGTGCTGCCCCGGCCGGGGCCCTGGATGGAGACCCTGAAACAGGCGCTGGCCTTCCCGGTCTACGCCACGGCCGCGTGGTTGATCTGGGTGCTGGCGCAGCAGGTGGATGCCCGGGGGCTGTTCGCGGCCCTGATCGGCGTCGTCCTCGTCGGCTTCGCCGCCTGGGCCTGGGAGCGGGGTCGCGGGGCCGGGCCCTTCGGCGAGCGCATCTTCCAGGGTTTGGCGGGCCTGGGGGTGATCGCGGTGGTGGCCCTCGCCCTCGGCCTCGCCCACGAGCGGGCCGCCCCCGGCGTCCTGGCGGCGGCGGAGGGGACGGAGGCCTTCAGCCGCGCCCGGCTCGACGCGCTGCGCGACGAGAGGCGCCCGATCTTCGTCAACCTCACGGCGGCCTGGTGCATCACCTGCGCCGTCAACGAGACCACCTCCCTCAACCGGCCGGCGGTGCGGGCGGCGATGCGGGCCAAGGGTGTGGCCTCCCTCAAGGGCGACTGGACCAACCAGAACCCTGAGATCAACCGGCTGCTGGAGGAGCACGGCCGCAGCGGCGTCCCCCTCTACCTTCTCTACGCCGGCACGGGGGCGCCGCAGGTCCTGCCGCAGATCCTCACCGAGGGCACGGTCCTCGACGCGCTCAAGGCCCTGCCGGACCGCCCCCAGGCGAGCCTGTCGCGGTAACGGGATCCCAAAGGGCCGAGCCCTTTGGTGGGGTGTCGGGGCAACGCCCCGACGTCACGGCTCCAGGGAGAAGGTCTCGTCGAAGGCGTAGCCCGAGCCGCGCACGGTGCGGATCGGGTCGGCCTGACGCGGCCCGTTCAGCGCCTTGCGCAGGCGCCCGACATGCACATCCACGGTGCGCTCGTCGATGTAGACGTCGTGCCCCCACACCCCGTCGAGCAACTGTTCGCGCGAGAACACCCGGCCGGGGCTCAGCATCAGGAATTCGAGCAGCCGGAACTCGGTGGGGCCGAGGTGCAGCTCGCTACCCCCCCGGCGGACCCGGTGACCCATGCGGTCGAGTTCGATGTCCCCGGCGGCGAGGCGGTCCGCCACGTGGGCGGGCTTGGCCCGGCGCAGGAGGGCGCGGACCCGGGCCAGCAGTTCCGGCACGGAGAACGGCTTGACGATGTAGTCGTCCGCCCCGGTCCCGAGGCCCCGGACCCGGTCGCCCTCCTCGCCCCTGGCGGTGAGCATGATGACCGGAAGCCGCTCGGTCTCCCGCCGGGCGCGGATGCGGCGGCAGAGCTCGATGCCGGACAGCCCCGGAAGCATCCAGTCGAGCAGGACGAGGTCGGGGGTGCGCTCGGCGAGCAGCAGCTCCGCCTCGTCGCCCCTCGCAGCCGCATCGACGCTGAACCCCTCGGCTTCGAGGTTGTAGCGCAGCAGGGTGGTGAGCGCCTCTTCGTCCTCGACGATCAGGACACGCATGATCGATGGTCCATTTCACGCCGTGAGCCCCCGGACCCGAGGCGCGGGGGGGATGGGCAACGCCAAGACGCCGTGCGGCCGAGCCCCGGAATGTCCGGGGTCCCCGGCCGCTCTGTCAACGGGGTGACCGGCGCGCGGCACGCCGGAACCCCGCTAGTGCGGTGACGCACTCACTCCGTTCATGCGCCTCCGCCCTAGCCTTTTGCTTTTGCATCGATTTTTCCAGACTCGGCTGACGCCTCCGTCTGGATCGATGCACGAGGCGGCCGTCAGGCCCCCGGCTCGACCGTCGCGTAGTTCGAGGCGTCGTTCTTCGGCCGGTCGCCCGCGAAGATCTCACCGGTGTCGAGGTAGTGGATCGTTTCGGCGATGTTGGTGGTGTGGTCACCGATCCGCTCGACGTTCTTGGCGCAGAACAGGAGATGCGTGCAGAACGAGATGTTGCGCGGATCCTCCATCATGTAGGTCAGGAGTTCGCGGAACAGGGAATTGTACAGGGCGTCGATCTCGCCGTCCCGGGCCCAGACATCGTGGGCCGCCTTGGTGTCACGGCTGGCATAGGCGTCCAGCACGTCCTTCAGCTGCGCTTCAGCGAGGTCGCTCATGTGGCGCACGCCGAGGACGATCTTTTGCGCCGGGGCATGGTCGGCGATGGCCACCACCCGCTTGGCGACGTTCTTCGCGAGGTCGCCGATGCGCTCCAGATCCCCGGAGATGCGGATGGCCGAGATGGTCTCCCGCAGATCGACCGCCATCGGCTGCCGGCGGGCGATGAGGAGGACGGAGCGCTCCTCGATCTCCCGCTGCAGGGTATCGAGGCGCTTGTCGGCGGCGATAACCGCCTGGGCGAGGGTCCCGTCCTGGCGGACGAGGGCCAGGGTCGCCTCGCCGGTCATCTTCTCCGCGATGCCGCCCATCTCCGAGATCGAACGGCGGAGGTTCTCGAGGTCCGTATCGTAGGACGAGACGATGTGGCCGGGCATGGCGCAACCCTCCGCGCGGTTGGTGTGGGGCGGCTCAGCCGAAGCGGCCGGTGATGTAGTCCTGGGTCCGGCGCTCGGCCGGGTTCATGAAGATCTTGTCGGTCTGGGCGAACTCGACCAGCTCTCCGAGATACATGAAGGCGGTGTACTGCGAGATGCGGGCCGCCTGCTGCATGTTGTGCGTGACGATGACGATGGTGAACTCGTCGCGCAGCTGTTCCATCAACTCCTCGATGCGCCCGGTGGAGATCGGGTCGAGGGCCGAGGTCGGCTCGTCGAGCAGGATCACCTCCGGCTGCTGGGCCACGGTGCGGGCGATGCAGAGGCGCTGCTGCTGGCCGCCGGACAGGCCGGTGCCGGGCTGCTTGAGCTTGTCCTTCACCTCGTCCCAGAGGGCCGACTTGCGCAGGGATTCCTCCACGCGCCCGTCGAGCTCCGACTTCGGCAACTTCTCGTAGAGGCGCAGGCCGAAGGCGACGTTGTCGTAGATCGACATCGGGAACGGCGTCGGCTTCTGGAACACCATGCCGATCCGCGAGCGCAGCTCGTTCAAGTCGACGCTGGAATCGAGGACGTTCTTGCCGTCGAGGAGGATTTCCCCCTCGGCGCGCTGCTCCGGGTAGAGGCTGTAGATCCGGTTGAAGGTCCGCAGCAGGGTCGACTTCCCGCACCCCGAGGGGCCGATCAGGGCGGTGACCTGCCGGTCGTAGAAGTTCAGGTTGATGTTCTTCAGTCCGTGAAACGACCCGTAGTAGAAGTTCAGGTCCTTGACGGCGATGCGGACCCCCCGGGCGGGCGCAGGCGCCTCGCGGCCGGTGAAGCCGGGCGTCAATGCGGAGGCGGCGTTCATCGTCATGTCCTCGTCGGTAAGTCGAACGTCATCCGCTCAGCGGGACCGCTGCGGCTTGATGACCAGCCTGGCGATGATCGACAGGGCCAGGATGGTGCCGGTGATCAGCAGGGCGCCGGCCCAGGCGAGGCCCTGCCAGTTCGGGTAGGGCGAGAGGGCGAACTGGTAGATCATCACCGGCAGGTTCGCGACGCCGCCCATCAGGTTGGCGGAGAACCAGGAATTGTTGTTGAGCGCGGTGAACAGCAGGGGCGCGGTCTCGCCGGCGATGCGGGCCAGCGCCAGGATGATTCCGGTGACGATGCCCGCAGAGGCCGCCCGCCACGTCACGCTGGTGATCACCACCGAGGAGGGCGCCCCCAAAGCCGCCCCGGCCTCGCGCAGGGTGCCGGGCACGAGGCGCAGCATGTCCTCGGTGGTCCGCACGATCACCGGGATGGCGATGATCGCCAGCGCCACGCCGCCGGCCCAGCCCGAATAGGTGCCCATGGGGCGCACCATCAGGGTGTAGACGAACAGGCCGATCAGGATCGACGGCGCCGAGAGCAGGATGTCGTTGAGGAAGCGGATCACGTCGGCGAGCTTCGAGGCCCGGCCGTATTCCGCGAGGTAGGTGCCGGCCATCACGCCGATGGGCGTCGCCACCACGATGCCGATGGTGGTGAGCACGAGGCTCCCGAGGATCGCGTTGGCGATCCCACCGCCCTCGGAACCCGGCCCGGGGGTCGGCTGCGAGAACAGGGCCGGCGAGAAGCCGCGGATGCCCTCGACGATCAGCATGATCAGGATCGAGCCGAGCACCACGGCGCCGATCACGGTGGCGAGGGTGCAGGACACCCGCAGGATCCGGTCGGCGATGCGCCGGGCCGGACGGACGCGGCCCGCGCGGGCCGGGGTCATCGCGGGGGTGGTGGTGGCATCCATGGCGGCGATGTCCTCAGGCGGCCTGGACGCGGCGGGTGAGCAGCCGTGCGACGATCAGGACGATGAAGGTGATGATGAACAGCAGGCAGCCCAAAGCCATCAGCGCGTTGAGCTGCAGCCCGTCCGCCTCGTTGAACTCGTTGGCGATCCGCGAGGCGATGGTCGAGGACGGGTCGAAGATCGAGGCCGAGAGCCGGTTGGCGTTGCCCACCACGAAGGTCACGGCCATGGTCTCGCCCAGCGCCCGGCCGAGGCCCAGCATGATCGCGCCGATGATCGAGACGGCGGCCTGGGGCACGAGGACGTGGCGCACCACCTCCCAGGTCGTGCAGCCGATGCCGTAGGCGCTCTCCCGCAGCACCGTGGGGATCTGGTCCAGCATGTCCCGGGCGATCGAGGCGATGAAGGGCACGATCATGATGGCGAGGATGACCCCCGCCGTCAGCACGCCCACGCCCGAGGGCACCCGGGCATAGAGCAGGGTGCCCACGATCGGCAGGCCCTCGACCACGTTGGAGACCGGGATCTGCACGAAGCGCGCGAAGAGCGGCGCGAACACGAACAGGCCCCACATGCCGTAGATGATGCTCGGGACGGCGGCGAGCAGCTCGATCGTCATGGCGACGGGCTTGCGCGCCCAGCCGGGGCAGAGCTGCGTGAGGAAGATGGCGATGCCCAGCGACACCGGCACGCCGATCAGCAGCGCCAGGAAGGCGGAGGCCACGGTGCCGAGGACGGCGACCAGGGCGCCGTACTGCTCGGTGCCGATGTTCCAGGCGCTGGAGGTGAGGAAGCCGAAGCCGAATTCCCGGAAGGCGGGCCAGCCGCCGTAGACGATCGAGCCGAGGATCCCCCCCAGCAGCAGGAGGACGATCAGCGCGGCCCCGTAGGAGCAGGTGCGAAACACCGCGTCCAGCCCGCGGCTCGGTCCCTTGCGGACGGAGGGGCGCGTACGGGCGACTGCGATGGATTGCGACAAGGCGGGCATCCGCAATTCTCTGAGGTCTGGAACTGTTACCGCGGGGGGCGTCCCGAGGCGAGGGAGGGGGCGGTCGGCCCCCTCCCGGCGCGCATCAGTTGGAGAAGACGGCCTTGCCGTCCTTGCCCTTCACGGTCGTCCACTCCTCGTGGATCAGGCCGACCACGTTGTCCGGCAGGGGCACGTAGTCGAGATCGGAGGCGAGCTTGTCCCCGTTCTTGTAGGCCCAATCGAAGAACTTGAAGACCTCGGCGGTCTTGGCCGGGTCGGCCGGCTCCTTGTGAACCAGGATGAAGGTCGCGGCGGTGATCGGCCACGCCTCGGCACCGGCTTGGTTGGTCAGGGAGATGCCGAAGCCCGGGGCGGCCTTCCAGTCGGCGCTGGCGGCGGCGGCCTGGAACGCCTTGTCGGTCGGCTCGGGGAAGTTGCCGTCCTTGTTCTGGATGAGGGTGTAGGCCAGCTTGTTCTGCTTGGCGTAGGCGGACTCGACGTAGCCGATGGAGTTCGGGACTTGCTTCACGGTGGCGGTGACGCCTTCGTTGCCCTTGCCGCCCTGGCCCACGGGCCAGGAAATCGTCGTGGCGGCGCCGAACTCCTTCTTCCAGGTCTCGGAGGCCTGGGAGAGGTAGGTCGTGAAGATGTTGGTCGTGCCCGAGGCGTCGGAGCGGTAGACCGGGGTGACGTTGGAGTCGGGGAGCTTCACGCCGTCGTTCAGCTTGGCGATGCGCGGGTCGGACCACTTGGCGATCTTGCCGGCGTAGATGTCGGCGATCACGTCGCCGGTCAGCTTGAGCTTGCCGGCCTCGATGCCCGGGATGTTCACGACGGTAACGACGCCGCCCATGACGGTGGGGAACTGGACGAGGCCGTCCTTGGCGAGCTGCTCACCCTTCAGCGGGGCGTCGGTGGCACCGAAATCGACGGTCTTGGCCTGGATCTGCTTGATGCCGCCGCCGGAGCCGATGGACTGGTAGTTCAGCCCGGAGCCGGTCTCCTTGCGGTAGGCTTCGGCCCACTTGGAGTAGACCGGGAATGGGAAGGTGGCGCCGGCCCCTGTGATGTCGGCAGCGAGTGCCGCGGACGCCAGCTGAACCGTCGCGAGGCCGACGGCGAGCGCGTAAGCGAAGGGTCTCAAGGATATCTCCGTTGCCGTCGGGCGAAAGCCTGCGCCTCTCTGCCGGCAAGCCCATGCCCGCGGCAGAGCTGTGCGGCCGGTCTTCCTAAAGACCCGGCGCCGGCCGCCCGATGGGTCGGGCGTTACGACAGTGAGATGACATCGGCATGACACCGCGTCGCAGGGCCGAGGGACCGGTTTCGGTCGCTCGTGCGTTCGCGCCCGGTGGCGGCGCTCGACGATGCCGTCCGCGATGCTGGGAAGGTGGTCGGATCGTGGATGACCAGGGGACCGACGCGGAGGCAGGTCCCGACGCGGGCTGGCGCGCCTTGCATGCTGACCGCGAAGCCGTGGAGCGTGCCTTGAGCCTGGCGCAGGCGCGCCAGCGTTACGGCACCGACGCCGAGGCGATCGCGCAGGCGCGGCTCGAGGAGGCCGAGCTTTTGGTCGATCTCGACAGGATCCTGACGCAGATTCGGGCGGCCGAGTACCGTCGGCGACCCGGCTCGCGGCGCTGGTAGCGCCTACGAAAAAAATTCTGCCGGAGCGAATACGGATCCGGCAGTTGGACGGCCCTAGCCGGCCCGGCGCAGCTCGCGCTCCTTCTGGCGCAGGCGCAGCAGGAGCTCGACGTGGGTGTCGGTGATCGGCTGCGTGTCGACGCTGCCTTCGTAAACGGTGCGAAGCGTCAGGCCGAGCTGCTGCGTGTCGATCGC
>JAKONI010000419.1 GCA_022702015.1 Beijerinckiaceae bacterium
CTCGGGGCGATCTACACGAGCGCGGACTTCGAACCCGATGCGCCCGGCCGCGACCATTGCGGTTCCTGCCGCGCCTGTCTCGACATCTGCCCGACGGACGCGTTCCCCGCGCCCTACCGCCTCGATGCCCGGCGCTGCATCTCGTACCTGACGATCGAGCATGCCGGGCCGATCGCGGACGAATTCCGGACGGCGATCGGCAACCGGGTCTTCGGTTGCGACGACTGCCTCGCCGTCTGCCCCTGGAACAAGTTCGCCCGCACAGCCGCCGATGCCCGGCTGGCGGCCCGGGCGGATCTCGAAGCGCCGGCCCTGGCCGAGGCCGCCGGGATTGGCTGGCAGGGCAAGCACACGGTGCTGATCTCCCGGGAGGCCGGCAACTGGCTGCTCCTCGGGGCGATCTACACCAGCGCGGCGTTCGAGCCCGACCCGCCGGGGGAGGACCGCTGCGGCTCCTGCCGGGCCTGCCTCGACATCTGCCCCACCGACGCCCTGCCGGCACCCTACCGCCTCGATGCCCGCCGCTGCCTCTCGTATCTGACGATCGAGCATCCGGGGCCGATCCCGGCGGAATACCGGGCGGCCATGGGCAACCGGGTGTTCGGCTGCGACGACTGCCTCGCCGTCTGCCCCTGGAACAAGTTCGCCCGGGTGGCCGCCGAATCGCGGCTGGCGGCCCGGGACGACCTCGCCGCCCCGGACCTTGAAACCCTCGCCGCCCTGGACGAACCGAGTTTTCGGAGCTTCTTCGCCGGAACGCCGGTGAAGCGCACGGGGCGCGACCGCTTCCTGCGCAACGTTCTCATCGCGCTCGGCAATTCCGGTGAGCCGCGCCTAGCTGGGGCCGCCGTCGCACGCCTCGACGACGCCTCGCCCCTGGTGCGGGGCATGGCGGTCTGGGCCTGCGGCCGGTTGCTCGACGGGGCGGCGATCGGCGACCTTCACCGCCGCCACGGGATGGGCGAGGCGGATGCGCATGTGGCGGAGGAATGGCGGGCGGCCTTGGCCGGATCGCCCCACCGCTGAGTCCGGGCGTCACGCGCCCCTTGCCCGCATGGGGTGGCGCGGGAGGCCGCGCGGAGCCACATCGGGCATCATTCCTCATCCCTCCCCGCGACGGGGGAGGGGCCCTGTCGAGAATCGGAGCCGAGACGTGAGCCAAGACGAACGGGGCGGGCTGCCCAGCATGCACGCCACCACGATCCTGATGGTCCGCAAGGGCGGGCGCGTCGTCATCGGCGGCGACGGGCAGGTGAGCCTCGGCCAGACCATCGTGAAGGGCAACGCGCGCAAGGTCCGGCGGCTGGCCAAGGGCAGCGTGCTGGGTGGCTTCGCGGGGGCGACGGCGGATGCCTTCACCCTGTTCGAACGCCTGGAGGCCAAGCTGGAGCAGTACCCCGGCCAGCTCACCCGCGCCTGCGTGGAACTGACGAAGGACTGGCGGACGGACCGCTATCTTCGCCGGCTGGAGGCCATGATGCTCGTGGCCGACCGCGACGTGAGCCTGCTCCTGTCGGGCTCCGGCGACGTGCTGGAGCCGGAGAGCGGCGTCATGGCCATCGGATCGGGGGGCAACTACGCCCTGGCCGCCGCCCGCGCCCTGGAGGACGGGCTGCACGACGCGGAAGAGATCGTCCGCCGGGCGATGGGCATCGCAGCCGAGATCTGCGTCTACACCAACGGCAACCTCGTCATCGAGGCGCTGGAGGACGCGGCCGGACGGTAGGGGACGGCCCGCGGAGGCGGGGGGGCGACCTCGGTCCGCCCCCTCATCCTGAGAGCCTGACCGAAAGGCTGGCGGCTCTCCCAGTCTCGGCCTCGTCCTGAGGTGTCGCCGCGAAGCGGTGGCCTCGAAGGAGACCGCCAGAACCCACCGCGATCCCTGGAGCCCTCCTTCGAGGCCCGCGAAGGCGGGCGCCTCAGGGTGAGGGCGAGGGTGGGAGAAGAGCCCTTGGAACCCTTCTCGCTCGACGGTCAGGATGAGGGATGTCGAGGGGATCGGCACGAGACCGCCGCCCCGAAGCTCCCTCGTGCAGTGACGCACTCACTCCGTTCATGCGCCTCTGCCCTAGCCTTTTGCTTTCGCATCAATTTTTCCAGACTCGGCTGACGCCTCCGTCTGGATCGATGCACTAGGCGACGGCGCGGGACCAGCGGATGTCGCCCAGGCCCTCGCGGAAGGCGAAGCGCTGGAGGTGGTCGGAAACCACGTTCTCGAGGCGGGTCAGGTTGACCGGATCGGCGCTCTCGATGCGCATCACGAGGGCGTCGGGCTCGGCGTCGAGGGTGCAGACCCGGTCGGACCCGAACGGTACCGTGCCGTGGTCGGCCGTGGCCTCGACTTCGAACTTGTGGCTCCAGTGACGGCAGAGCTGCTGGAGGTAGCGGCTCGCTTCGGCGGTTTGCACGCGGGCCAGGGAGGTGGGCATGCGAGGGGGCTCCGGATGGATAGCGCTCGGCAGTCGTCTCGCATGTGCGAGACGCCGTGAGGTCATAAGCAA
The DNA here is from genome assembly GCA_022702015.1 of Beijerinckiaceae bacterium. Lineage (GTDB taxonomy): Bacteria > Pseudomonadota > Alphaproteobacteria > Rhizobiales > Beijerinckiaceae > Methylobacterium. The sequence continues at coordinate 2,502 of JAKONI010000419.1, forward strand.
GGGACGGGCCTGAATTCTCTCTGAACGGCTATCCCACTCCGTGAGCGTCGGATCGAAGCCTTAGCAACGGGTTAATGCCACGCTTCGACCGGCGACGGTCCCGCCGGAGTGCCCCGGTCTTCCCCCCTCAGGCGAGCCGAATTATGGCGCGCTGCACAAAAGCCGGCTCACATTAGCGCGTGGGGATTTCGTCCCCCGCCGGGACGACCTTTCCCGGATTGAGAAGACCGTGGGGATCCAGGGTCTCCTTGAGGCGCCGCATCAGATCGAGGGCGACGGGTGAGGCGTAGCGGGCCAACTCGTCGCGCTTGATGAGCCCGACGCCGTGCTCGGCGGCGATGGATCCCCCCATCCCGTCCACGATGTCGTGGACGATCCGGTTGAAGCGCTCCCAGTGGGTGAGGAACTCGGCTCGGTCCAAGCCGGGCGGTTGGGTGAGGTTGAAGTGGATGTTGCCGTCCCCGAAATGCCCGAAGCCGCAGGGTCGCAGGCCGGGCATGGCCGCGATGCAGGCAGCGCTGGCCTGCTCTAGGAACTCCGGCAGGCGGGCGAGCGGCACCGAGACATCGTGCTTGATCGAGCCCCCCTCCCGGGTCTGGGCTTCGGGCACCGCCTCGCGCAGGCGCCAGAGGGCGTCGTTCTGCGCCCCCCCGGCGGCGAGGGCGGCATCCTCGATCAGCCCCCGCTCCAGGGCCTCGCCGAGGGCGGCCTCGAGTTCGCCCCGCGCGTCCGCCCCCGGCCGGCAGGAGGAGACCTCCACCAGCGCGTAGGCCCCATGGTCCCCGGCGAGGGGGCGCACCGTCCCCGGCGTATGGCGCAGCACGATCTCCAGGGCGAAGGGCGGCAGGTACTCGAAGGCGGTGAGGTCCCGGTCCGCCCGGTCGCGGAGGTGGACGAACAGGGCGAGCGCCGCCTGCGCCGAGGCGAGGCCGACGAAGGCCACCCCCGTGGAGCGGGGCTTCGGAAACAGCCGCAGCACCGCCGCCGTCACGATGCCGAGCGTCCCCTCGGACCCGATGAAGAGGTGCTTCAGGTCGTAGCCGGCATTGTCCTTCCGCAAGGCCTTCAGGCCGTCGAGGATCCGCCCGTCGGGGAGCACGACCTCCAGCCCCAGCACGAGGTCGCGGGCGTTGCCGTAGGCCAGGACGTTGAGGCCGCCCGCGTTGGTAGCGATGCCGCCGCCGATCCGGGCCGAGCCCCGGGAGGCATAGGTGAGGGGAAACAGCATCCCCGCCGCCTCGGCCGCCTCCTGGACCGTGGCGAGGATGGCCCCCGCCTCCACGGTGAGGGTCGCGCCGACGGGATCGACCGCGCGCACCCGGGCGAGGCGCTCCAGGGCGATCACCACCCCGCCCCGGGGGATGCCGCCGCCGGTGAGCCCGGTATTGCCCCCGATGGCGACGAACGGGATCCCCGCCCCGGCACACAGTGTCACCACGGCGGCGACCTCCCGCGTCGATCCCGGACGCACGACCGCCAGCGCGGTGCCGGTGAACAGCCGCCGGCTCTCCACGAGATAGGGGCTCAGGAGGTCGGGATCGGTGAGGACATGGCGCTCGCCCAGCGTCCCGCGCAGGGCATCGAGGAGGGCATGGGCGGCGGGGGGCAGGGACATGCGCCCGATTGTGACCAAGCCCGCTCCGGCGGCAAGGGGTGGGCATGAGCGGTGGCGGATGGCAGCGGCCCGCGGATGCCTTACAACGGTGCGGCGTGGCGGCGCGGCCGCCCCAGGTGTTGTGAACCACCGAGGACTACGATGCTGTCCGTCATCCAGAACCCGCCCCGCACGACGCTGCCGATCGTCGGCAGCAGCGATTTCTTCCCGGTTCGGCGGGTGTATTGCGTCGGCCGCAACTACGCCGCCCACGCCCGCGAGATGGGGGCGGACCCCGACCGGGAGCCGCCGTTCTTCTTCATGAAGCCCGCCGACGCCCTGCAGGTCGTGGGCGCCGAGCCGGCCCCGCACGTCTATCCGCCGAAGACGGCCAACTACCACTTCGAGGTGGAGATGGTGGCGGCCCTGTCCGGCGGCGGCTCCGAGATCCCGGTGGAGTCGGCCCTGGAGCACGTCTACGGCTACGCGGTCGGCCTCGACATGACCCGGCGCGACCTCCAGGACGAGGCCAAGAAGATGGCCCGGCCCTGGGACACCGGCAAGGCCGCCGACGGATCGGGGCCGGTCGGCCCGCTCCACCCCGTCTCCCTGGTGGGCCACCCGAATCGCGGGGCGATCACGCTCTCCGTCGGGGGCGCCGTGCGCCAGTCCGGTGACCTCGCGGACATGATCTGGTCGGTGGCGGAGCAGATCGCCTACCTGTCCGGCTACTTCGCCCTGCACCCCGGCGACCTGATCTTCACCGGCACGCCCTCGGGGGTCGGCCCGGTGGAGCGCGGGCAGCGGATGGTCGCGGCGGTGGCGGGCCTCGGCGAGATCGCCCTCGACGTCGTCTGACCGCCCGATGCTCCTCGACCATCCGTCGCTGCGGCGCCTGTTCCTCCTCGGGGCGCTGGCGACCCGTGGCGTCACCCTCGGGGTCCGGGGCCTCGCCCTCGACGCCCGGGGCCGCGTCTGCCTCGTGCGCCACACCTACATCGCCGGGTGGCACCTGCCCGGCGGGGGCGTCGAGCGGGGCGAATCGGCCGAGGAGGCGATGGTGCGGGAGTTTCACGAGGAGGCCGAGATCCGGCCGGAGGCGCCCCTGCGCCTCCTGGGGCTCTATCGCAATGCCGGGGCCGCGCCCCGGGACCACGTGGCCCTGTTCCTCGCCCCGGCCTTCACCCTGCTGCGGCCCAAGGCGCCGGACCGGGAGATCGCCGAATGCGGTTTCTTCCCCCTCGACGCCCCGCCGGAGGGCACGACCCGGGGGACGCTCGCCCGGTTGGAGGAACATCGCAAAAATTTTCCGCCGGCTTCGCATTGGTAGCGGAAGCGGGGCTTGCGCCGCCCGCCGGAATGGTGTTTAGAGAGCCCCGCCGGGGGCCGCCGGCACGGTTCTCCGAAGGGCGGCACGGCATAGTGAGCGGGTGTAGCTCAGGGGTAGAGCACAACCTTGCCAAGGTTGGGGTCGAGGGTTCGAATCCCTTCGCCCGCTCCAGTTTTCCCAACCGACGTCTAACGAACAAGCCGCCTTCGGGCGGTTTTGTCGTTTCAGGGCCGATGGCTCCGGGCGCCCCCACGATTCCGAGGGATGCCGCCGGCCAAGGCACGATGTCATGGCCTCGGCCAGCGGCGCCGCGAGCCGTCATGATCCCGACGACGCCAGGGTCAGGACGGGGGTCTCCCCCCTGCACGACGAAGGAGGGGCGCCGGTCTTCGCCCCCCGGGCGACGCGGCGATGGTCCGCGATCAGGCGATCCCAGATCCCGGCGTATTGGCGCGATATCGTCCGGGAGGAGAACCGCTCCAGCACGTCGGCCCGGTGCCGGAGGGCGTTGGCGGTCAGCGAGGGGAGGTCGTCCTGCCAGGCGCGGAACGCCCGCCACATCGCGTCGTCGGCGATGCCGGCCTCGACGATCGTTCCCGAGCCGTACTCCTCCAGCACCAGCCGGATATCGCCGACGTCGGTGGCGAACGCCGGACGGCCGACGGCCAGGGCTTCCAGGAGGACAACCGGCAATCCCTCGTAGTCCGAGGTCACGACCAGGCCGTCGATGGTGTTCATCATGTCCCAGCAATCCTCGTAGCGGCGGATGCGTGTGACATTCGTCAGGGCGTGCTCGGCGATGTACCGGTCGCATTCGGCGTGGAGTTCACCGTCGCCGACGAGGACGAAGTGGTCGCCGCGCGTCTCGGCGAGGGAGCGGCGGGCCAGGGCGAGGAAGCGCAGCGGTCGTTTCTGCGGGGTCAACCGACCGATGCAGGCGAAACAAAGCTGATCGGGGTCCGCGCCCACCCTTTCCTTCAGCGTCCGCACCTGATCCGCCGGGATCGGCGGGCGGTCGAGCCCCGGCGTATCGATCACCGGGTAGATCAGGCTGATCCTGTGCGGCGGGATCCGAATGCCCGCGATGAACTTCGCCTCGATGGCTCTGTTGATCGCGATGAAATGATCGAAGGACTGGATCCCCGGTTCGTCGTAGCGCGCGATCCAGCCGTGTTCGGTGTCGTAAACCTGCTGATCGATGATCGGGGTCCGCGCGAAGATGCGGCGGACCTCCGCTGCGTTGTCGGCGAGCCACGGGGAACCGTTGCAGATCCAGACGGCGTCGGGCCCGTACCAGGCCTGGACCGCCGCGAGCAGTGCCCCATGCTGGGACCGGTCGCAGATTTCCGCGAAATCGAGCACCGGCACCCCCAAGGCATCGAGCTGATCGTGGAGGGAGCCCTGGTGCTGGGCCTGCCGTTCCGTCGTCACCACGAGGAACCGGTAGCGATCGCGCAGCGCCCTCATGACCTCGATGGTATTCCGCTCCACGCCGCCGACCGCCAGGAACATCGGCAGCACGAGGATCAGCGGCCCGGCCCCGGCCGTCACGGTGGGAAACGCGACGGCGCCGGGCTCCGCCGGGGCCTGGGCTGCGCCGAGCACGATGTCGGGTCCGCTCAGGCTCGCGCCCTCGAAGCTGGGCACCGAGAAGAGGGGCTCGAGGGTGACGGTGCTCCCGTCCCGGGGCGCGCACCGGATGATCCGGCCGCGCAGGGGCGCTTCGGCCCGTCCCTGCCCGGTGAAGAGGGCGGCGGCCCTCGAATTGAACATGGCGGTCGGACGCCCGTGCGCCTCCAGGCTGACCAGCGGAGGCTCGGCCAGCGTCCGCGAGATGATCGTGAAGTCGTAATGGCCCCATTGAAGGGCTACGGCACTGTTCGCCAGCGCCCGCGGGGGGAGGGGCTCGATGGACTGGAGCAGGTATCCCGTGCCGCCGGTGGACAGGGCCATCCGCCCCCGGCCCGAGCGCGCCCCGGGCCCCGCGCGATCCCGACGGGGGGCATCCTCGACGGCCAGCCCCTCTCCCCTGGCCGCCCCCGGCACGTAGCGCCTGAGATGACGGTTCGCTTCCAGGCTCGCGCGACAGAGCGGATCGCCCTCGACGGCGGGATGATCGGTCAGGAGTCCCGCGAAGAAACGCCAGATCTCGCCATCGACATGGCCCGAAACCTCCTTGATGGTGTTGGTGCCGTGGGTGCGGTACCGCGTGAAATACGAGTGGCTGAGGACCACCGTGCCCTGGATCGCGGCTTTGAGGGCGAATTCCCAATCGTGGGAATACCGAAGGTCGGCGAATCCGCCGACCTTTCGGAACAGGGACTTCCGAAAGACCATATTGCTGGTCGTGGCGATGAAGTTCTGGTTGCACAAGGCCGCCAGGACGTGATGGCGGCCGGTGAGATCATGGACGTCGATGCCATCGGGAAAGGCATATTCCGGATCGAGGGCGCCGCGCTTCTGGCCGACGACCCTGTTCTCGCCGTCGATGATGAGCAGGGCCCCCGCGATCAGGTCGGCGGCGGTGGCGCGGGCTAGCCCGCGGGCGACCTCGAAGCGGCCCGGGGCGAACTCGTCATCGGAATTGAGCACCGCGATCCACTCGTTGGAGGCGGCTTCGCAGAGCTGGTTCAGCCTTGCATGCGCCCCCCAATTGTCCCGCGCCGCCGTCGTCAGATCGCGGATGAGCGAGGGATGTTGCCGCGCCAACCCGGCGACGATCTCGGCCGAGGCATCACGCGACCCGTCGTCGACCAGCAGGATCTCGCTCACCAATCCGGATTGCATGGCCGAGGCCACGGCGCCGCGAAGATAGCGGGCGTGGTTGTAGACGGGTACGACCACCGAGAACATTCAGGACGCCCCCGTCCTCTGGACGCCCTCGACCAGGGGGCCGAAGAGGCCGGAATAAATGAATTCGGACGGGCACAGCTCGTGATGGATGGTGCGACGCATCCTCCTGACGAAGTTACCCAGGACGAACTGATAAGCCCTCGCGACGTTCGCATCGGAACGGGTCTGCGCCGAGATGAAACCTTGGTAGTAGGCGGCTTCGAAGATCGCATGGAGCAGATCGTCGTGCCACGCCTCGTGCCCGAGCACGTCGTTACGATCGAGCAGGCGCGTCCAGGCCTTGATCCCCTCCAGGATCGCCAGGCAGTCGGCGACGACGGCGGCATCGTCCGCTTTCTGGGGCGCCCGCAGGTGATCGACGATGACTTCGAGGCCGAGGTCCCCGGTGACCTCATGGAGCTTGATGAACGTATCGGCCATCAATCCGGTGCTGAACTGGCGGTTCAGGAACTCATCGACGCTGTAGGGATGGATGTGCCGTCCCGTGCTGCCCGGGTCGTAGAAGATTTTGAAGCCCCCGGCCTCCCTGCTCAGGCGATAGGCGAGTTCGGTATCCTCGAAGCCATACAGTTTGAATCTGTGGCTGAAGCCGTCAATCAGCCAGTCGCCGACGACGTCCCTTTTGACGGAGACATTCGAAGTATAGAAAAATCGCCAGTCGATGAAGGAGTAGGGCACGAAGTCGGCGTAGCCGAATTGTTCGCCGCCCCGCCCCTGGATGTGTCTCATCACATGATTGATTTTGAGCTTGGTGTTATCGGGCCAAACGCACTTGCCCAGCACGGCGAACCGGTTCGACGGATAGGCCCGGTGGAGGTTCGCGTGGGTTTCGAAGAAGTCGCTGTTGGAGGGTTGGATGTCGTCTCCGAGAAAGAGAATGACCTCCTTGGTCGCCAGGGAGGCGCCGATGTTGCGGGCGCGTCCGGGGCCGCCGTTCTCGACGGACCGATGGCCGATGTTGCTGTAGCGCTTCGCCATCTCCGCGAGGACAATCGCCGTATCGTCCTGTGAGCCGTCATCGATGACGATGTATTCGACGTCCAATGTCTCGGAATGACGTTGACACAACTCGAGCGTTTCGCGGAGCAGCGCGCTTCTGTTGTGGGTGGGGATGACCACGGAGAGGGAAGCCGGAGCCGTGGGACCGATCCGGGTGTTCCGCCGAGGGCGCAGCAACCGCCCCTCTTTTCGCCCGTGGACGACGTAATGTTCAAGGGCACCGAGTTCGGAGGAGGCGACATCGGGGTTCGCCGCGAGGTAGGCGCGGGTCGTGAACGTGTCCGAGGGATTCAGGCCCTCTCGCTCCCCATGGATAACGAAATGAACCAGGCTGTTCATTCCGCTTTGGGCGACATAGGGATACGCCGCCTTGTAATATTTCTCGCTGAAAAACGGTGAGGGATTAATATCGTCGGCTGCGCCGTATTCCAGGTAATGCCTGATCGGCTCGACGTGGCCGTCCCATACGTCTGGACGTTGGTGATAGTAATGGTCCGCGTCGAAGAGCGGGTGAGGGCTAATCTTTTCGTGGAAGCCAACTCTGAGATAGTGAAGGAGGGCTGGTTGCCTCAGCGCTCCGACCTGGAGGATATAGTGAGGTGTGTTGAACAGCGGGTGAGGGTCGTAATACTTCTTCCATCCAGTTAATAGATAATGAGCTAGCGCATCTTTATGCTCTCGGAAAAACAGCCGGTATCTCCAGCTATAATAATCGGCGTCGAACAATTTTGATCGATCAATCGACGAGATTGTTTTGGTTCTCTTGATATACAATGTTTTGGCATGACGTAATGCCTTCGATGGTGATGGCTTGTTCTTGAATGAGAGCATGGTTCGGGGTGGGGTAA
>JAKONI010000422.1 GCA_022702015.1 Beijerinckiaceae bacterium
TGGCGCAAGGCGCTGGCCCCCGTCCAGAAGGAGATGGCCTCTCGCGTGGGCAAGGATCTCGTGACGGCGCTCAACAAGGAAGCCGAGGCGGCGGGCGCGCCGGCGAACTGAGCCGCCGCCCCGCCCACCCGTGACCGCATCATGAGGTCTGGCCTGAAAGTCCTTCCGTCCCTTCAGCGCCCCTCATCCTGAGGTGCGGCGGAGCCGCCTCGGAGGAGGTCTTCAGAGCGCGCTGCGAACCCTGGAGTTCTCCTTCGAGGCCTCCGCTCCGGCACCTCAGGATGAGGTCGCGGAGGGGAGAAGAGGCGACTTTCCGGCCAGGCTCACAGGATGAGGGGCCAAATGAAAGCAGGGGATTTCCGGTCAAGCGCGGGACCGGGGGCATGATCTCCGTTCCCGCGCGACACGTCACCCCAACGCCTATTCCGATGAGAGAGCGACCGGCACGAACCTCATGCTTCTGAAGATCCTCGACCGCCTCGAAGAGATATTGATCGGCACGCTGATGGCGGCCGCAACCGTCATCACCTTCGCCACGGTGGTGCATCGCTTCCTGTCCGGCATCCCGGCCTTCCAGGACTACACGGACCAGATCAACTTCGGCTGGTCGCAGGAACTGTGCATCTACATGTTCATCTGGGTGGCGAAGTTCGGCGCCGCCTACGGCGTGCGCACCGGCATCCATGTGGGCGTGGATGTGCTGGTGAACCGCCTGCCGCCCCGGGCCCGGCGGAACATGGTGATCCTCAGCCTGCTGGCCGGCGCCCTCTTCACCGGCATTGTCGGGACGCTCGGCGCGAGCTTCGTCTGGCGCATCGGCCATACCGACCAGACTACGCCGGACATGGAGATCCCGGTCTGGATCGTCTACCTCGCGATCCCGCTCGGCTCCTACCTGATGTGCTTCCGCTTCCTGCAGGTGGCCTGGACCTACCTGCGCACCGGGCACCTGCCCGCACGCGACCATGCCCATGTCGATGGGGTTCCCACCGTCGAGGGCGTCGATCCCGTCCAAATGGGACGCGAGGGAGGGCCAGCGTGAGCGGTCTCATCATCTTCGGGCTGCTCATCGGCCTCATGCTCACCGGGATGCCGATCTCGATCGCGCTCGGCCTGACGGTTCTGACCTTCCTGTTCACCCTCACCCAGGTGCCGATCGAGAGCGTCGCCCTCAAGCTGTTCACGGGGATCGAGAACTTCTCGATCATGGCAATCCCGTTCTTCATCCTGGCGGGCAACTTCCTCGCCCAGGGCGGCGTCGCCAAGCGGATGATCGCCTTCACCACATCCCTCGTCGGGCATTGGCCGGGCGGGCTCGGGCTCGCGGGGGTGGTCGCCTGCGCCCTGTTCGCCGCCGTCTCGGGGTCGAGCGTCGCCACCGTGGTGGCGATCGGATCGATCATCCTGCCGGCGATGGTCACCGAGGGGTATCCGAAGCGGTTCGGCGCGGGAATCATCACCACGTCGGGGGCGCTCGGCATCCTCGTGCCGCCCTCGATCATCCTCGTGCTCTACGGGGTCTCGACCAACTCCTCCATCGGTAACCTCTTTTTGGCGGGCGTGGTGCCCGGCATCGTCCTCTCGGCGATGCTCGGGGTCGTCACCTTCGTGATCGCCAAGCGCAACGGCTATCCCCGGATGCCCCGGGCGACATGGGGCGAGCGCCTCGCCGCCTTCCGCGACAGCGTGTGGGGCCTGTTCCTCGTGGTGATGGTGATCGGCGGCATCTATGCCGGCATCTTCACCCCCACCGAGGCCGCGGCCACGGCGGCGGTCTACGCCTTCGTCATCGCGGTCTTCGTCTACCGGGATTTGAAGCTGTCCGATGTGCCCCGCGTCCTGCTGGCCTCGGCCAACATGAGCGCGATGCTCCTCTACATCATCACCAACGCCGTGCTGTTCTCGTTCCTCATGACCTCCGAGAACATCCCGCAGACCATGGCCTCGTGGCTGATCGCCAAGAACTTCAGCCCCCTGGTCTTCCTCCTCGTCGTCAACATCATCCTGCTGATCGCCGGCAACGTGATGGAGCCGTCCTCGATCCTGCTGATCATGGCGCCGATCCTGTTTCCCATCGCCACCAAGCTCGGGATCGACCCGATTCATTTCGGGATCATCATGGCGGTGAACATGGAGGTGGGCCTGTGTCACCCGCCGGTGGGGCTGAACCTCTACGTGGCGAGCGGCATCGCCCACATGGGCATCTCGGAGCTGACGGTGGCGGTGCTGCCCTGGCTGCTGACGATGCTCGCCTTCCTGGTCCTCGTGACCTACTGGCCGGCCCTGTCGCTGTGGCTGCCCCGGGCGCTCGGGGCGATGTGAGGGCGAACCGATGAGCCTGCCCGTTTCGGCGCCCCGCTGGCGCTCCCTGCTCTTCGTGCCGGCCCATGTGCCGCGCTTCGTGGAGGGGGCGCACAGGAGGGGAGCGGACGGCTACGTCCTCGACCTGGAGGACGCGGTCCCCGCCACCGGGAAGGAGGCGGCCCGGGCCAGCCTTGCCGGGTCCATCGCCGCCGTGTCCCGCGACGGGGCGGCGGCGATGGTGCGGGTCAACCACGGCCTGCGCGCATTGGTGCGCGACCTGGAGGCGGCGGTGGTGCCGGGGCTCACCGCCCTCGTCGTCCCTAAGGTGGAGAATGCGGGCTACGCCGCCGAGGTGGCCGAGACCGTCGGCGAGATCGAAGCCGAGCGCGGTCTCGCACCGGGGCGCGTCCGCCTGATCCTCCAGATCGAGACGCCAGCCGCCTTCCCGCATCTCGACGCCATCGCGACGGCCCATCCCCGGATCGCGGCCCTCACCCTCGGCCCGGAGGATTACTGCGCGGCGATGGGCGCGGTGCCCGATCCCGATACGCTGGCCGCCCCGAGCTTCGCGGTGCTGCGGGCGGCGCGGGCGGCGGGCCTTCTGCCGCTGGGCTTCATCGACAGCATCGGTGCCTATTCCGACCTCGACGCCTTCCGCGCCACGGTGGCCCGTGCCCGGCGGCACGGGTTCCGGGGCTCGCTGGCGGTGCATCCGTCCCAGGTGCCGATCCTGAACGAGGGCTTCGCGCCCACCGCCGCCGAGGTCGACTGGGCCCGGCGCGTCATGTCCGGCGACGCGGCGGCGCGCGCGGAGGGCCGGGGTGCCTTCGAACTCGACGGGCGGATGATCGACCCGCCGGTGGTCCGCCGGGCGGCGGACATCCTGGCGGGGCTGGCAGAATGAGAATCCCGGAGACGATCCCCGGCTACGGCCCGGTCCGCCCCTTCACCGGAGCCTTCGCCAACCTCGGCAAGCTGACCCGCGCCGTCCGCACCGTGCACGCCGCGCCCTCGGGTACCGACAAGGTCCTGGCCGATCTCGACGCGGCGATCCGCGCCTGCGACCTGCGGGACGGGGCGACGCTCTCCTTCCACCACCATCTGCGCAACGGCGACGCGGTGCTCAACCTCGTCCTCGAAGCGGCGGCGCGGGCCGGCCTCAAGGGCCTCACCGTGGCGGCGAGCGCCCTGTTCCCGGTCCATGCTCCGCTGATCGAGCATATCCGCAGCGGCGTCGTCACCGGGCTCGCCGCCAGCACCATCTACGGCCCCGTGGCCAGGGCGGTCTCGCAGGGGGCGCTGGCCACGCCGGTCCTGATGTACACCCACGGCGGCCGGGCGCGCTGCGTCGAGTCGGGCGACCTGCGGATCGACGTCGCCTTCGTGGCCGCCCCCACGGCGGACGCCTACGGCAACCTCTGCGGGGCCGTCGGACGGGCCGCCTGCGGACCGATGGGCTACGCCGTCACCGACGTGCAGGGTGCCGAGCGCGTGGTCGCCGTGACCGACACGCTCGTGCCCTATCCGGCGGTGCCCATCGAGATCGGCCAGGACTGGGTGGATTTCGTGGTCGCGGTCGATTCTATCGGCGATCCGGCCCAGATCGTCTCCGGCACCACCAAGGCCACCACCAATCCGGTGGCGCTGTCCATCGCGGACACGGCGGCGAAGGTCATCGCCGCCTCGGGACTATTGGAGGAGGGGTTCTCCTTTCAGACCGGGGCCGGGGGCGCCTCGCTCGCGGCGGCGGCCTTCCTGGGGCGGATCATGCGGGAGCGCGGCATCCAGGGGAGCTTCGCCGCCGGCGGCATCACCGCCGGCATCGTCGAGCTGTTCGATGCCGGGCTGTTCCGGGCGTTGATGGACGTGCAAGCCTTCGACCACGCCGCCATCGACAGCTTCCGCCGGAGCGAGGCGCACCAGACCATGTCGGCCTCGATGTACGCCAACCCGCACAACCGGGGCTGCGTCGTGAACCGCCTCGACGCCACGATCCTCGGCGCGGCCGAGATCGACCGGGACTTCAACGTCAACGTGACCACGGGGACGGACGGGGTGATTCTCGGCGGCTCCGGGGGCCATGCCGACACCGCCGCCGGGTCCAAGCTGACGCTGATCACCACGTCCCTGGTGGCGGGGGCCCACGCGAAGGTGGTGGAGCGGGTCACGACCTGCACCACGCCCGGCGAGAGCATCGACGTTCTCGTCACCGATGCCGGCATCGCGGTGAATCCCCTCCGGGGGGACCTCGCCGAGCGTCTCACGGCGGCGGGGCTGCCGGTGACGAGCATTGAGGCGCTGGCCGCACGGGCCGCCGAACTCGCCCCCGCGCCGACGCGCGATCGGGGCGGGGACGGGCGGATCGTGGCGGTGGTGGAGTACCGCGACGGGACGGTGATCGACGTGGTGCGTCAGGTCGAAGGGTAGCCCAGGGCCGACGACGCGGACTCGTCGTCCGCGTCCGCGACGTTCCTCATCGCGTCCAGGCACCCCTGGAGGATGTAGGCGGCGGCGAGCTTGTCCACGAGTTCCCCCCGGCGCTGGCGCGAGGCATCGGCCTCGATCAGCGCCCGGGTGACGACGGCGGTCGAAAGCCGCTCGTCGAAGTACAGCACCGGCAGCGGTAGGATCGGCGCGAGGTTGCGGGCGAAGGCGCGGGTCGATTGCACCCGGGGGCCCTCGCTTCCGTCCATGTTCAAGGGCAGGCCGAGGACGAGGCCGCCGACGGCGTGCCGTTCGCAGATCGCCTTCAGGCGCAGGGCGTCCGGGGTGAACTTCACCCGCTTGATTGTCTCCAGGGGGCTGGCGATCTGCCGGCCGAGGTCGGAGAGGGCGAGCCCGATCGTCTTCGTGCCGAGGTCGAGGCCGATCAGGCGGGCGCCGCCCCGGGAGGCCGCCGCGAAATCGCGGAATGTCTGGGTATCCATGCCCCCCACGCCTACGCGAGGCGCGGGCGCGACGCCAGCGGCGCCATCCACAGGGTTAACCATTGGTGTAATCGGCACGGATGGACCAGGAGCCGGCCGCCCGTAAACTCGTTAATGCTTCGTTAAAGCCCCCGGTGGAGATGGCCTTGCCCGTTGCGACGAGACCCACGGCCCGATCGGCCACCCTGCGCCGCCGCCATCGCTGGATGCTGCTCCTCGCCTTCGAGGTCCTGGTGTTCGGCTTCGCCCAGGCGGTGTTACGGCCGATCGAGCGGCCGGGCATCAGCGTGGAGCAGGTCTTCACCCCCAACCACGTCGTGACCTGACACGCCCGCGTTGCGAGGGCGCGAAACCCGGTGCTATAGCCCGACCGGCCGGGGAAATGGGTCCACGGCCGCGACGAATGGGACGGCATGTCGGTCGACGAGAAGACAGTGCGGCGGATCGCGCATCTGGCGCGGATCGCGGTGACCGACGACGAGGTCGGGCCGCTCGGCGCCGAGTTGAACACCATCCTGGCCTTCGTCGAGCAGCTCGGGGCGATCGACGTCTCCGGCGTCGAGCCGATGACCTCGGTCCTGCCGATGGCGATGAAGAAGCGCGAGGACGCCGTGACCGAGGGCGGTCGCGCCCTGGACGTGGTGGCCAACGCCCCCGAGACCGAGGACAACTACTTCCTCGTGCCGAAGGTCGTGGAGTAACCCTCCGGCCGAGACACTTCCGCTTGCACGCGCCCAGCGGCGCGCAGGGACCTGAAGACGCGTGAGCAGCCCCAACGAACTCACCTTGGCCGAGGCGCGGGACGCCCTCAAGGCGAAGACCCTGTCGGCCCGCGAGCTGACGCAGGCGCATCTCGACGCCATGGCCAAGGCGCGCACCCTCAACGCCTACCTCCTGGAGACCCCCGAGCGGGCGCTCGCCATGGCGGACGCCTCGGATGCCAAGCTCGCCGGCGGCGAGGCGGGACCGCTGGAGGGTATCCCCCTCGGGATCAAGGACTTGTTTTGCACCCACGGGGTCGAGACCACGGCGGGCTCGAAGATCCTGAAAGGGTTCCAGCCCCACTACGAATCGGCGGTCTCGGCCAACCTGTGGCGGGACGGCGCGGTGATGCTCGGCAAGCTCAACCTCGATGAGTTCGCCATGGGATCGTCCAACGAGACGAGCGCCTTCGGCAACGTCATCTCGCCCTGGCGGCGGGCGGGTTCCGAGGCGGCCATCGTTCCCGGCGGATCGTCGGGCGGCTCGGCGGCGGCGGTGGCGGCCCGCCTCTGCCTCGGCGCCACGGCGACGGATACCGGCGGCTCGATCCGCCAGCCCGCCGCCTTCACCGGCACCGTCGGCATCAAGCCGACCTACGGCCGCTGCTCCCGGTGGGGCACGGTGGCCTTCGCCTCCTCCCTCGATCAGGCCGGGCCCATCGCCCGGACGGTGCGCGATTGCGCGATCTTGCTCGCCTCCATGGCCGGGCGGGACCCCCGCGACACCACCTGCGCCGACCTACCGGTGCCCGATTACGAGGCCTCGGTCGGCCGGGGGGTGAAGGGTCTGACCATCGGCATCCCGAAGGAATACCGCGTCGATGGGATGCCCGCCGAGATCCAGAAGCTCTGGGATGACGGTGCCGCGTGGCTGCGGGCCGCCGGGGCGACGATCAAGGAGATCTCGCTCCCGCATACGTCGGCGGCGCTGCCGGCCTACTACATCGTCGCCCCGGCCGAGGCGTCCTCGAACCTCGCCCGCTACGACGGCGTGCGCTACGGCCTGCGCGTTCCGGGCAAGGACATCGCCGGCATGTACGAGAACACCCGCGCGGCGGGGTTCGGCCGGGAGGTCAAGCGCCGCATCATGATCGGCACCTACGTCCTGTCGGCAGGCTATTACGACGCCTACTACGTCCGCGCCCAGAAGATCCGCACCCTCATCAAGCGCGACTTCGAGGCGGCCTACGCGGACGGCGTGGATGCGATTCTCACCCCGGCGACGCCCTCGGCGGCCTTCGGCGTCGGCGAGAAGGCCAATGCCGATCCGGTGGAGATGTATCTCAACGACGTGTTCACGGTCACGGTGAACATGGCGGGCCTGCCGGGCATCGCCGTGCCGGCGGGCCTCGACGGCCAGGGCCTGCCGCTCGGCCTGCAACTGATCGGGCGCCCCTTCGATGAGGAAACCTTGTTCGCCGCCGCGCAGGTGATCGAGGATTCGGCCGGGCGCACGGCGCTGCCCGCGGCTTGGTGGGCATGACCGTCCCCTATTACCCCTGGACCGTCTGGATCTGGGCGGGGTTCGACCCCGCGCTGATCGTCGTGGCGCTCTATCTCGGCTGGAAGGCCGACCAGTTCGGCAAGACTTTCATCGCGGCGATCGCGGCCTTCGCGGTGGCGGTGCTGTTCTCATGGATCGTCACGGCGGCGGGGATCCCCTGGCCGGCACCGATCACCCATGACGGGCCGACCTTCTTCAGCGTCCGCGCCGTCTCGGCGCTCCTCTGGGCCATGCTCGGCTATGGCGCCCGACAGGTGGTGAGACGGCGCGCTTGATCTTTTCGCAACGCGGCCCGTAAGTGGCTGATATACGGTCGCTCCCATCCGCGCCCTCATCCTGAGGTGCCCGCGCGAGCGGGCCTCGAAGGATCCAGCGACCGCGCGATCCCTGGAACCCTCCTTCGAGGCTGCTCCGCAGCACCTCAGGATGAGGGCGGAGGGTGGGACATCACTGCGCAGCGCCTTCGGACCGACCATGAACGCACCCGTTGACCCCAAGAAGCTGATCAAGGGCGGCCTGCACGACTGGGAGGTCGTGATCGGCATGGAGATCCACGCCCAGGTGACGAGCCGGGCGAAGCTGTTCTCCGGCGCCTCCACGGCCTTCGGCGGCGAGCCGAACGACCATGTCTCCCTCGTGGACGCGGCGATGCCGGGGATGCTGCCGGTGATCAACGAGGAATGCGTGGCGCAGGCGGTGCGCACCGGCCTCGGCCTCAAGGCGCAGATCAACCTGCGCTCCGTGTTTGACCGGAAGAACTATTTCTACCCGGATCTGCCGCAGGGCTATCAGATCTCGCAGTACAAGGATCCCATCGTCGGCGAGGGCGAGGTGCTGGTCGACATGCTCGACGGCACATCGTTCACGGTGGGCATCGAGCGGCTGCACCTGGAGCAGGACGCGGGCAAGTCCCTCCACGACCAGGACCCGACCCGCAGCTTCGTGGACCTCAACCGCTCCGGCGTCGCCCTGATGGAGATCGTCTCGCGGCCGGACCTGCGGTCCTCCGAGGAGGCCAAAGCCTACGTGACCAAGCTGCGCACGATCCTGCGCTACCTCGGCACCTGCGACGGCGACATGGAGAAGGGTAGCCTCCGGGCCGACGTGAACGTCTCGGTGCGCCGCCCCGGCGAGCCGCTGGGCACCCGCTGCGAGATCAAGAACGTCAACTCGATCCGCTTCATCGGGCAGGCGATCGAGACTGAGGCGCGCCGCCAGATCGCGATCCTGGAGGATGGCGGCAAGATCGATCAGGAGACGCGCCTGTTCGATCCCGGCAAGGGCGAGACCCGCTCCATGCGCTCGAAGGAAGAGGCGCACGATTACCGCTACTTCCCCGATCCGGACCTGCTGCCGCTGGAATTCGAGCAGTCCTTCGTGGACGAACTCGCCAAGGGCCTGCCGGAATTGCCGGACGCCAAGAAGGCTCGCTTCGTCAAGGATTTCGGGCTCTCGACCTACGATGCGGGCGTGCTCGTCGCCGAGCGGGCCTCCGCCGATTATTACGAGGCGGTCGCCAAGGGCCGCGACGGCAAGGCGACGGCGAACTGGGTCATCAACGAGCTGTTCGGCCGCCTGA
>JAKONI010000001.1 GCA_022702015.1 Beijerinckiaceae bacterium
AAGTACATCTGCCTCGGCGGGCTCGGCGCGTAGGGGCTCGGCTCACCGTCCTCGGGGGAGGCGCCAGGGCGCCCTCCCGCTTTCCCCATCCGGAGACGCTGACCGAAAAGCCGGCGGCTCTCCGATCCTCGGCCTCATCCAAAGAGCCTTGCCGGGAAAATCCCATTTCCCCCCGCCCTCGGCCTCATCCTGAGAGCCTGGCCGGAAAGTCCCCCTTTCCTCCTACTCTCGGCCTCATCCTGAGGTGCCGCCGCGAAGCGGGGGCCTCGAAGGAGACCTCCAGGGATCGCGGCGCGCCCTGGAGGTCTCCTTCAAGGCGGCTATCGCCGCACCTCAGGATAAGGGCGAAGGCTGGAAAGGCGGCAGCCAAAATATCCCCCACCAAATCCCCACGCCCGCCTATGAATAAGCCACCTCGGCCTGCGCGGGCACGAGCCCTTCCGCCTGCTGCACCAAGCGGACGGCGCGGGCGGTGAGGAACCAGCACCCCGGCTCGGAGGCGCGGTCGCGCCCCCGGTCGCGGGTCCGCAGCAGGCCCCGCCGAACGAGGGACCGCACGGTCCGCATCTCCCCAGGGTCAGGGGTCGGGAGAGGCCCCTCGGCCTGCAGGCGGCGGAGCATCGTCCGCTGGGCGGGGGTGAGTTGCCACCAGAGGCTCGGCGCGGTGCGTTCAGGCATCTTAGCTTGGAATGAATCTAGATTCGTCGCCGAACGCAATTGGACTCCCGGCCAAATCCGATGACATCTTCGTGCCGGAGACCCACAACCGACCGGATTCCTCCGCCAGGGGACCGGGGCGGTGTCGCGCGTTGACGGACACCCCATCCTCGCGCCACTACCCCTGCGCCCGCGCACCTCGCGGCGGGCGGGCCGGAGGCTGACACCGGGCGCATGTCGGTCGCGCAGGAGACATCGGAGGTCGTGATCGAGGGCGGACGCCAGCCGGCGCCCGATCGCTCGGCCGTGGGCCTCGTGGCGGTGATCGTGGCGGCCACCAAGGGAGAGCCCCGCGCCCTGACGATCCGCGTCCCCGAGCAGGCCTCCCGCCGGGGGGACGGACTCCCCGCCGGCCCCCTCGTGCCCGAGCACGCGACCCTGGAGAAGGGTCTGCGGGCCTGGGTGGAGCGGCAGACGAATCAGCGCCTCGGCTACGTCGAGCAGCTTTACACCTTCGGCGATAAGGACCGCTCCGGCGGCGAGGCGGCCCCGGCCGCGCATGCCCTGTCGGTGGCCTACCTCGCCCTGGTGCGGGAGGAGCGCCCGGCGGGCCTCGCGGAGGCGTCCTGGCACAACTGGTATCGCTATCTCCCCTACGAGGATTTCCGTCGGGGTCGTCCGGCGGCGCTGGACGCCATCGAGCCCCGGCTGACGGAATGGGCCGAGGCGGCGGCGGACAAGGCCCTGCGCCAGCGCCGGCACGACCGCCTCGGCCTCACCTTCGGCATGAACGGCGGTACCTGGAACGAGGAGCGGGTGCTCGAACGCTACGAATTGCTGTTCGAGGCGGGGCTGATCCCCGAATCGTGCGGCAATCCCGGCCCCGGCCGGGCGGGCGACCCCACGGGGGTGCCGATGGCCTTCGACCACCGCCGGGTGCTGGCCACGGCGATCGGCCGGCTTCGGGGCAAGATCAAGTATCGCCCGGTGGTGTTCGAGTTGATGCCGCCGACCTTCACGCTGTTGCAGCTCCAACGCACCGTCGAGGCGCTCTCGGGGGTGCAACTCCACAAGCAGAACTTCCGCCGGCTCGTGGCGCAGCAGGGTCTCGTGGAGGAGACGGAGAGCATCACCAGCGGTGCCGCCGGCCGCCCTGCCCGGCTGGTGCGCTTCCGCCGGGAGGTTTTGCTGGAACGCCCGGCCCCGGGCCTGAGGCTGCCGGCCCGGCGGGTCGGCTAGACCGTTCTGGACGCATCGTCTTACGCCGAACCGGTATCCCCTTCGGCGGACGATGCCCTAGCCGTAGGTCTGCTCCACCCCCGGGAAGGAGCCGTCGCGGACCCCTTCGGCATAGGCGCTGACCGCCGCCTCGATATGGCCGCGCAGCGAGCCGAACTGCCGGACGAATTTCGGCGTCCGCTCGGACAGGCCGAGCATGTCCTCCAGGACGAGGATCTGCCCGTCGCAGACGGAGGAGGCGCCGATGCCGATGGTGGCCGCGGTGACCTTGGGGGAGGTGGCGATGGCCCGCGCCACCGGCTCGACGATCCCCTCCAGCACGATGGCGAAGGCCCCCGCCTCGGAGATGGCGCGGGCATCCTCCAGCAGGCGGCGCTCGTCGTCCGGCGCCCGGCCCTGGACCTTGAACCCGCCCATCACGTTGACCGCCTGCGGGGTGAGGCCGATATGGCCCATCACCGGCACGCCGCGCTGGACGAGGAAGGCCACCGTCTCGGCGAAATGCGCGCCGCCCTCCATCTTGATCGCCCCGGCGCCGGTCTCCTTGAGGACGCGGGAGGCGTTGAGGAAGGCCTGCTCCCGGCTTGCCTCGTAGGAGCCGAAGGGCATGTCGACCACCACGAGGGCCTTCGTGGTGCCCCGAATCACCGCCTGGGCCTGGAGGATCATCATCTCCAGGGTGACGGGGATGGTCGATTCCATCCCGTGCATCACCATGCCCAGGGAATCACCCACGAGGATGAAGTCACAGTAGCCGTCCACGATGCCGGCGGTGTGGGCATGGTAGGCCGTGAGGGCGACGATCTTGCGCCCCTCCGCCTTGCGCTTGGCCATGTCCACCGCCCGCAGGCGACGGGATTGGACGACCTGGGACATCCCGTTTTCCTCGCCGTGGCCCGTCCACCGTCTCGGCGATGGATCCGGGCATTGCCGACCGCAACGCCCTATACGAGGGGCCGGGCCAGGGCGAGGCCCGCGAGGGGCCGGATCGCCCCGGATGTCACGGGCCCGCTACCGCTCCGCCGGCGCGGCGGCCTTCCAGGCGGCATCCTCGGTGAGGTTCCGGGTCTCGTGCCCGTCCTGCCAGCCCTCCACCCCTTGCGGGAACCAGTGGACCGCCGTGTAGCCCTTCTCCACGAGGCGCTTGGCGGCGTTCCAGCTACCCCAGCACTCCACGTGGCAGAACACCACGACGGGCTTGGCCCTGTCGCCCCCGGTGAGGTCCGCGACGCGCTGGAAGAACAGCGCCTCCCGTTCCGGCGGCAGGGGGACCGCCCCCGCGTTCGGCAGCCAGACCGCTCCGGGAATCGAGGGATGGACCGGCAGCCACAGCCGCCCCTCGGGGAAGTTGGCGGGCTTGCGCTCGCGCATGGCGACATCGATCAGCACCGGCTTGTCGGGGCCGTCGAGCAGGGCGGCCACGGCAGCCCCATCGATCACCTTCGCCCCCCGCAGGGTCGGTGGCGTGTAGCCCCGCTGCGGGCCGGCATAGAGACCCGGCGGCTCGGGGACATTTGTCGGCGAGTCGGCGGGCTCGGCGGCGGCAAGGCAGAGGGCGGCCGCGATCACGGCCGTCCCCCGCAGCAGGATCATCCGCGGCGGCACGGTCAGTTCGTCTGGCTCGGCACGGGGAAGCTGTGGGTCCAACGTCCGCCCTGGTTGTCGCTGGCGGCCACCTGGATCGGCTTCCCGTCCGGCTTGAAGCTGAAATTGATCACCGGGTTCGACGCGATGGAGATGTCGCCCGTCATGGTGAAGACGGTCTGGTCCCCCGCCGAGACGGTCAGCTTGTCGATGTAGCGGGCGGGCGTGTACTCGCGCGTGACCTGGTTCATCTGCATCCCCGAGAAGTTCGGGTGGCGGATCATCAGCGTCGCCGCCACGGGCTTGTCGGGGTGGGCGTCGGCGAACTTCATGCGCATGTCGCCCATGCCCTTCATCGCCTCCTCGTCGCTCATGCCCATCGGGGCCGAGCAACCCCCGGAGGCCTTCACGAACTGCTTGGCCTCGTAGAGCTTGCCGTCCGTGGTCTCCACCACGGCATGCATGTCGGTATAGTTGTTCACCCGCACCCGGAGCTTCAGTTCACGGGTGTCGGCGGCGGGGCCGAACTCGAACTTGGCGGCATAGGGCGCCGGGTTGTCGTCGATGACGAGCGAGACCGACTTGATCTTGTCCCGTTCGGGCATCGACAGGGTGATCGGCACGAGGGCCGCGTCCTCCGCCCGCTTGGGGGTGTCGAGGGTGACGAGGGTGTCGGTGGGCTCGATCTTGCGGTCGCCGAAGATCGATTTGGCGATCTCCTGCCAGCGCGCCGCCCTCTCTTGATCCGTGTCCGAGGCGCCGGCGGCGTAGGCGGCCGGGACGAGCGGTGCGCAGACCGCGAAGCTGGAAAGGGCGAGGCTTACGGTAAGGGCGAGGGTCGGGCGCATGGCGGTGTCTCCCTGTCTGTCACGTTTCACGGAATGACGGATCAATCCCATTCGAGTTCCTGATAGGCCACCGTCACGTTGCGACGGTTGTAGTGCTCGAAGAGCTGCCACTTGCCGCTCTGGTCCTGGCCCACCGTCTCGACGGCCTTGTCGATCGGGATATCCTGCGCGATGGCCGCCTTGGTGCCGTCGCGCAAAGCGGTGAGATAGGTGGTGAGGTCCGCGACCGCCGGGGCGAGATCCACCCGCACCGGCCCGTGGCCGGGGACGGCCTGGGTGGCGCCGCTGGCCTTCACCCGTTCCAACTCCTTGAGCCAGCCCTTCAGACTGCCGTCGAGGGAGGGGATCCGCTCCACGAAGAGCAGGTCCGCCGGAAACAGCAGGCCGCTGCGGGAATCACGCATCGAGAGGTCGCTCGTCGTGTGCGCCGGGCCGTGGGCGGTGAAGCTCAGGGTCCGGTCCCCGAGGTTCACTTCGGCGGTGTCGGCGACGCTCATCGTCGGGTAGACCACCGGCCCCGTGCGCTCCGCGCCGAACAGGTCGATCAGCCGCTGGCGGTAGAATTCGCCCCGGGCGTCCAGGGCCTCCCGCAGCTTGGCGTGCCCGATGAAGACCGGCTTCTCCGCCGCGAAGGCCCCGGCACCGAAGACGTGATCCGGGTGGACGTGGCTGAGGACGACGTGCGTGACCGGCTTGTCGGTGTGCTTGGCGATCTGCCCGCGCAGCCATTGCCCGTCCGCGAGGCTCCCCCCGGATTCGGTGACGAGCACGCCGTCCCGGCCGACGATGAAGCCGATATTGGCGATGGCATCGACGTTCTCGGGAGAGGCGTCGGCGATGAGGCCCTTGCGGATGAAGATGCCGGGTCCGACCTCCTCCATGGTGAAGGCCTCGGCGTAGGCGCGGGCCGACAGCCCCGCCGTGGCGGCGCAGCATAGGCACAGGCCGCCCAGCAGCGCATGACGCCGTGAGAGCCCACCCGGGCTACCGCTCCTCTTCGGACGAACGGCGAATGCCGTCATGCCGAAACCTCCCGATCTTTTCTTCCGACCAATTAGTCGGTAGATTTGGCTGTCCGTCAAGGGAGGGCGGTCCGGTGGCCGGATCCCGGGCGATCACGTTCCCGTCGTCGATCATCGGTGAGGTTTGGGGATGCGGGATACACGCGCCGAGTTGCTGGCCCAGGCCGAGATGCTGGTGCGCGGCCGGGGCTACGCGGGCTTCAGCTACGCCGACCTGGCCGTGGCGGTGGGCATCCGCAAGGCGAGCATCCACCACCACTTCCCCACCAAGCTCGACCTCGCCGCCGCCCTCGTGGCCGCCTACGACGCCCGGTATTGGGAGGCGATGGCGGGGATCCGCGCCGACATCGCCGACGGCCCCGGCCGGGTTCTGGCCTATGGCCGGCTCTACCTCGGGGGGGTCGAGCAGGGGCTCGGATGCCTCTGCGCGGCGCTCGCCATCGAGGGCGAGGCCTTGCCCGGCAGCCTGCGGGGGGACATCGCCCGGTTCTTCCGCCGGCATCTCGATTGGCTGGAGGAGGTTCTCCGGGAGGGCGTCGCCGCCGGCGACCTGCGCCCGGGGCTCGATCCGGCGCTGCACGCCCGGTCCATCCTGGCGACGCTGGAGGGGGCCCTGCTGATGGAGCGGCTCTTCGCCAGCCCCGCCGCCTTCCGCGACACCCTCGGCGCGTTGGTGGACGGCCTTACGGCGCCTCGCTCGCCATGAAGCGGGCGTAGCCCTCGGCGCGGAGCCGGCAGGCGGGGCAGGTGCCGCAGCCGTAGCCCCATTCGTGACGCTGCCCGCGCTCCCCGAGGTAGCAGGTGTGGCTGTCCTCGACGATGAGGTCCACCAGCGCCCGCCCTCCCAGGGATTGGGCGAGCCCCCAGGTCTGCGCCTTGTCGATCCACATCAGCGGCGTGTGCAGGACGAAGCGGCGCTCCATTCCCAGGTTCAGGGCGACCTGCAGGGCCTTGATCGCGTCGTCCCGGCAATCGGGGTAGCCCGAATAATCGGTCTCGCACATGCCGCCGACGATGTGGCGGATGCCCCGCCGGTAGGCGAGCGCGGCGGCGAAGGTGAGGAAGACGATATTCCGCCCCGGCACGAAGGTGTTCGGCAGGCCGGACGCCTCGAAACCGATCTCCGACTCGCGGGTCAGGGCCGTGTCGGAGACGGCGCTCAGGGCATCGAGGGCGAGGGTGTGGTCCTCGCCCAGCCGCCGCCCCCAGGCCGGCTCCCTCGCCACGAGCCCCGCCCGGAGGGTCTGCCGGCAGTCGAGTTCGATCCGGTGGCGCTGGCCGTAATCGAAGCCCAGGGTCTCGACCCGGGCGAAGCGGTCCAGCGCCCAGGCCAGGCAGGTGGCGGAATCCTGCCCCCCCGAGAACAGGACCAGGGCCGCGTCGTCGCCCGCGATCGGGTCAGTCGCCATCGTACTCCGCCCAGGACATCGGAGTCTCCATGACCTTCACCCGGGCGAGGCCGGGCAGGTGTGGCCGCAGCCGATGCCAGATCCAGGCCGCGATGTTCTCGGCGGTGGGGTTCTCCAGCCCCTCGATCTCGTTGAGGCAATGGTGATCGAGGCGGGCCAGCAGCGGGCCGAAGATCGATTCGATGTCGTAGAAGTCGATGACCCAGCCGGTGGTCTCGTCCACCTGTCCGCGCACGGTCAGTTCGACGCGATAGGAATGCCCGTGCATCCGGTGACACCGGTGGGTGGCGGGCACGTTCGGCAGACGGTGGGCTGCCTCGAAGGTGAAGGCTTGGGTGATCTTCATGCGTCTTGTCATAGAAGGCGGACGTTGCGAGCGCATCCCCCTCCCCCTGCGGGGATGGGAGGACCGGAACACTATCCGCCGCGCCCCGAAACCCCCGCCTGGGCGAAGGTGGCCATGCCCGTATGGCAGGCCAGCGCGCCCTTGACGACGCCCATCGCCACGGCGGCGCCGGAGCCCTCGCCCAGGCGCATCCCCAGCGACACGATCGGCCGCAGCCCCAGGCGCTCCAGCACCTCGGCATGGACGCCCTCGGCGGAGACGTGCCCCGCGACGCAATGGTCGAGGGCGGCGGGGTCGAGGGCGTGCAGCACCGCCGCCGCCGCCGTCGACACGTAGCCGTCGATCACCACCGGCACCCGCTGGAGGCGGGCGGCGAGGATCGCCCCGGCCATGGCGGCGATTTCCCGGCCGCCGAGGCGGCGCAGGGTCTCCAGGGGATCGGCGAGGTGCCCGGCATGGCAGGCGAGCGCCGCCTCCACCGCCGCGACCTTGCGCGAGAGCCCCCCGTCATCGACGCCGGTCCCCCGGCCGACCCAATGGGCCGGATCGCCCCCGAACAGGGCGGCATAGAGGGCCGCCGCGACGGTGGTGTTGCCGATGCCCATCTCGCCGATGCCGAGGCAATCGGTGCCCGCCGCCACCGCCTCCATCCCGAAGGCCATGGTGGCGACGCAGGCCCGCTCATCGAGGGCCGGGCCCTCGGTGATGTCGCCGGTGGGCACGTCGAGGGCGAGGTCGAACACCTTGAAGCCGAGGCCATAGGCCGCGCAGAGCTGGTTGATCGCCGCCCCTCCGGCGGCGAAGTTGTCGAGCATCTGCCGGTTGACCGAATCGGGGAAGGCCGAGACGCCCTTCCGCGTCACCCCGTGGCTGCCGGCGAAGACGCAGACCAGCGGCCGGTCGAAGCTCGGCGGGGCCTTGGCCTGCCATGTGGCGAGCCACGCCACGAGGTCCTCCAGGCGCCCCAGGGCCCCGGCGGGCTTGGTGAGCACCGCGTCGCGCTCGGCCACCGTGGCGGCGGCCTCGGCATCCGCCTCCGGCATGGTGCGCAGAAGATTGCGGATATCGTCGAAGGGGCCGGCCATCGCTGCCTCGATCCTGTGGGTTGTGCCGATCCGGCCGGACGGAGCCCGCGCGAGCCCGCTATGATGATCGTGCCGGCCCATCGGATCCGGTGCTCGGGATCGCGGCGATGAACAGGCAGACCGGCGGCGGGGCCGAGTGGCCAGGGCGCGAGGCCCTGCACGATCTCGCCGCGTGCCTGCGCTTCTACTCCCGCCTGCCGGTACCGCAACTGCCCGGCGAGCCCGATCCCCACCGCAGCCCGGACTTTACCCGCCTGCCCCGGATGTTGCCCCTGGCGGGGTCCCTCCTCGCCCTCCCCGCCGCCCTGGTGCTGGTGGCGGGCTGGTTCGCGGGGCTCGGCCCGTTCCTGGCCGCGACCCTGGCCGTCGCCGTGATGGCGACGACCACCGGGGGGCTGCACGAGGACGGCCTCGCCGACTTCGCGGACGGCCTCGGCGGGGGCACCGACCGGGCGCGGATCCTCGCCATCATGCGCGACAGCCGGATCGGGTCCTACGGCGCCCTGGTCCTGTTCCTGGCCCTGGCGATGCGCATCGGGGCTCTGGCGACCCTCCTCGACCGGATCGGCCCCGCCGCGGGGACGGCCCTCGTCCTGGCGGCGGCCCTGTCGCGGGTGGCCGCCCTCCTGCCGATGGTGCTGCTGCCGCCGGCCCGGACGGACGGCCTGTCGGCGGCGGTCGGGCGGCCGGGGCGGGATTGCCTCGCCGTGGCCGCCGGGATCGCCGTGCTCCTGGCCGCCCTGGCGCTTCCGCTGGGCCTCGGGGCCGTGGGCATCGTGGCGATGGCAGCCCTAGCCGGTCTCGCGGCCCTCGCCGTCTCCGGCCTCGCCCGGCAGAGGCTCGGCGGGCAGACCGGCGACGTGATCGGCGCCTGCCAGCAGGCCGCCGAGATCCTCGCCCTCATGGGGCTCGTCAGCGCGGTGGCGCCGTGAGCACGGACCCTTCCGTCATAACCGGGCCACGATCGGGCGACCAGTGCGGGGAGCGATGATGTCCTCCCCCGCCAAACCCTCCAGCCCCTGCACCAAGGTCTGCGTGCTCGATGCCGTGACCGGACTCTGCCGGGGCTGCGGCCGGACCCGCGACGAAATCACCGCCTGGGGGCTGATGAGCGAGGGCGAGCGCCGGGCGATCATGGCCGGCCTCGAAGGCCGGCTGAAAATGGCCTACCCCGAGGCCGGGGCCTCGGAGGCGTGATCTATCTCGGCCTCGGCGCCCTGGCTCTCGTGGTCCTGGCCCTCGCCCTCGCCCCCGAGGACGGATCGGGCGCGATGTCGGCCGATCACCTCGCCAACCTCGCCTGGACCGGGCTGATTCTCGCCCTCGTGGTGGCCGGGTTCTGGCGCCAGTTCCGGGCGGCGCCGCTGCGCCATATCCAAGCCTTGGCGGCCTGGGGGTTGATCGGCGCGGCCCTCGTCCTCGGCTACAGCTACCGCGACCGCCTTGGCGAGGTGTCCGCCCGGGTGATGGGTGATCTGCGGCCCGGCGCGGCCGTGTCCGGGCCGGGGGGCACGGTGACGGTGACGCGGCGCTCGGACGGCACCTTCCGGGTGGAGGCGACCGTCAACGGGCAGCGGCAGGACTTCCTGTTCGATACTGGGGCCGGAGCGGTGGTCCTCTCCGCCGAGGGCGCGGCGGCCCTGGGCATCCGGCCGGCGCCCGATGCGTACACCGCCCGGGTCTGGACCGCGAACGGTCCCACCACCGCCGCGCCCTACCAGCTCGACACGCTCACGGTCGGCACGATCACCGAGCGGAACGTGAATGCGATGGTCGCCCGGTCCGGCGCGCTGGCGGGAAACCTCCTCGGCCAGACCTTTCTCGACCGCCTCGGCGGCTACGAGGTGCGCGGCGACCGGCTGATCCTCACCCCAAGGCGTTGAAACGTCAGGCGGCGACCCGGGCGTCGCCGCGATCCCGCGAGACCAGACCCACCGCCGTGCGCAGGGTGTCGAGGTCGGCCTCGGCGCGCATCCCGTGCGTCGAGAGGTGGCGGCGGAAGGCGCGGGAGCCGGGCCGCCCGTTGAACAGGCCGAGCATGTGCCGGGTGACGGCGTGCAGCCGCTCACCGGACTGGAGCACGCCGGCGACGTAAGGCTCGAAGGCCTCCAAGGCCGCGAAGGGATCGGCGGCGGGCGCCGGCACCCCAAACAGCAGGGGATCGACCCCCAGCAGCAGCGCCGGCTCCATGTAGGCCGCCCGGCCGACCATGGCGCCATCCACTTCCCCGAGCCGGGCCTGCACCTCGGCCAGGGTCTTCAGCCCACCGTTCACCGCCAGCGGCAGGCTCGGCCGCGCCCGCTTCAGCCGGGCCGCGCGGTCGTAATCGAGCGGCGGCACGTCGCGGTTCTCTTTCGGCGACAGCCCCTGCAACCACGCCTTGCGGGCATGGACCACCAGACCGTCGACCCCGGCGGCGACCACCGCCCCGGCCAGCGCGTCGAGGGCGGCCTCGGGGTCCTGGTCATCGACGCCGATCCGGCACTTGACCGTCACCGGCACCCGCACGGCGGCCTTCATCGCCGCGACGCATTCGCCCACCAGCCCCGGCTCGCGCATCAGGCAGGCGCCGAAGCGGCCCTCCTGCACCCGGTCGGAGGGGCAGCCGACGTTGAGGTTGATCTCGTCGTAGCCGAATCCCTCGGCGATCCGCGCCGCCTCGGCGAGGTCGGTGGGCTTCGACCCGCCGAGTTGCACCGCCACGGGATGCTCCACCGGGGACAGGCCGAGCAGGCGGTCCCGGTCGCCGTGGATCACCGCCCCCGTCGTCACCATCTCGGTATAGAGGCGCGCCCGGCCGGAGAGCGCCCGGTGGAACGCCCGGCAATGGCGGTCCGTCCAATCCATCATCGGGGCGACGGAGAACCGCCAGCCCGGGAGGGCGGTGGGTTCGTCCGCGAAATGTCTGGGTATCGTCAAAGGCTTCGCTCGGGGCGTTGTCGTCGTCCGTGTGGGGATGGCGCCCCATACCAGAAATCGCGGGCCGGAGCATCCGCGCCACCGCCCCGTCTCAGTCCAGCGTCTCCGGGTCGAGCCAGAGCCAGTCCTCGCCCATCTGGTGGCGGAACCACGTGAACTGTCGCTTGGCGTAGGCGCGGGTGTCGGCCTGCCCCCGGGCGATGGCGTCCTCCAAACTCAGCGTCCCGTCGAGGTGGGCGATGAGACCCGGTACGCCGTGGGCGCGCATGACCGGGAGCATGGGATCGAGCCGGCGCACCCGGAGGGCGTCCACCTCCTCCAGCGCCCCGGCGGCCATCATGGTGCGGAACCGGGCATCGATCCGCTGGCGCAGGACGGCCCGGTCCGGCGCGAGGAACACCCGCCGGACATCGAGCGCCGCCAGCGGCCCCGGAACCGGATCCCCGTGGAAGCTCGCGATGGGTCTGCCCGTGGCGGCCAGGACTTCGAGGGCGCGCATCACCCGCATCCGGTCGCTCGGGCGCAGCCTCTCCGCCCCGGCGGGGTCGCGGCGGGCGAGGTCGGCATGCAGGGCCTCGGTCGGCCGCCCCTCGGCCTCCCGCCTCACCTGCGCGCGGACCGCCTCTGGGACCGGCGGCAGCTCGGAGAAGCCCCGTTCGAGGGCGCGGAAGTAGAGGCCGGTTCCCCCCACGAAGACCGGCAACCGCCCGTCCAGGGTCGCGAGCAGGGCACCCGCCTCCCGCGCGAAATGGCCGAGCGAATAGTTCGTGGCGCCGTCCACATGGCCGTAGAACCGGTGTGGGACCGCCGCCTCCTCGTCGGCGTCGGGCCGGGCGGTGAGGATCCGAAGGTCGGCATAGACCTGCATCGAATCGGTGTTGACGACGACGCCCCCATGGGCGCGGGCGAGGCGGCTCGCCAAAGCCGACTTGCCCGAGGCCGTCGGTCCTGCAATGAGAATCGCCGCCGGGCGTTCCCCGGCTTCCCACAACGGCAAGGTCGTACTCCGCATGCTGGTCGCGGTCCTGATAGCAAACCCGGACCGCCCGGCCATCACCGATGCCGTGCTGGCCGAGGCCCACCGGGTGCTGGCCACCGCGCATCCGGCGCGGATCCTCCACCGGGAGGTCGCCGCCGAGATCCTGGTGCCGGGGGAGCCCGACGCGGCCCCCGCGCTGACCGCGCGCCTGCGCGCCGCCTTCGCCGCCGAACCCTTCGACCTCGCGGTTCTCCCCGCCGACGCGCATCGGCGCAAGCGCCTGTTCCTGGCCGACATGGATTCCACCATGATCGAGCAGGAATGCATCGACGAACTCGCGGGCACCCTGGGCCTCAAGGACCACGTGGCGGCGATCACCGAACGGGCGATGCGTGGCGAGATCGCCTTCGAGCCAGCCCTGCGGGAGCGGGTGGCCCTGCTGAAGGACATCCCCGTGGGCGTCGTCGATGGGCTGATCGCCGACACCCTCAGCCTGACCCCAGGCGGTCGCACCCTGGTGCGGACCATGGCCGCCCACGGCGCCCATACCTGCCTCGTCTCCGGGGGCTTCACCCTGTTCACCGGGCCGATCGCGGCGACGCTGGGCTTCGCCGAGCACCGGGCCAACCGCCTCGCCGTGGCGGGGGGCAAGCTGACGGGGGCCGTCGAGGATCCAATCGTCGGCAAGGCCGAGAAGCGGGCCGCGCTGATCGCGTTGCGGGACCGGTTCGGCCTCGCCCCCGAGGAGACCCTGGCGGTCGGCGACGGCGCCAACGACCTCGACATGCTCGGCGAGGCGGGCCTCGGCGTCGCCTTCCGGGCGAAGCCGACGGTGGCCGCCGCCGCGCGGGCGCGGGTGGAACACGCCGACCTCACCGCGCTCCTCTACCTCCAGGGCTTCGCGGCGGCCGAATTCGTGGAGTGATGCGTCGGGGCTTACGGGACGGCCCGGCGCCGTCGCGCTATTCCGTGAAGATGCGGCGCTGGTAATCCAGAACGATGGCGTCGATGTCCTTGGACGACAGGGGCCCCTCGCGCCTCGGCCGCAGCCAGAGCCAGGACATCATCCGGTAGCGGGCCTCGACACAGAGCAGGTACGAGTCCCAGTCGCTGAGGTCGCACAGGGGCGGGATGTTGCGGATGTCCCGCAGGCCGTCCTTGACCACGTGAACGTGGAAGTACCGCTCGGCCGCCCGCATCAATGTCCCGACGGCGGTCTCCCGGGCCACGGGGTCGTTGAGCAAGAAGTCGTGCAGCTCGATGATGACGTGGCAGTCGCTTAGCCGGCGCAGCAAGTCGTCCTGGAACAACGTGAATTCCGCGCCCTCGATGTCGCAGAGGACGACGCACTCCGCGAGATCGGTCCCCTTTTTGACGATCACATCGGGGAATTGCGCCGTCGCCTCACCGTGGATCGCGACCTTGCCGCTCAGGCCCCGCTCCGTCACCATGTCGGTGATGGCCTGACGACGGTTGGAGTCCAACTCGAAGACGACGCCCGCCCCGAACGCGCCGACCTCCACGAGGCCGACCCCGAAGACCCCGTCGGCGCCGCCGAGGTCCACGAAAGTCCGGTCCCCGCCCTTCAATGTGTCGAGGATCGCGCAGACGGCGACTTCATATGTGCCGAGGATGTAGGCGCTGGAGACCAGCTCGGCCCACTCGCTCTGCGGGACGCGAAACCCCTTCAGAATTCCATAGTGGGTCACCGAGTCGAAATGCCGGCGGACCACCGTCGAGAGGTGATGGCGCCGCGCTTTCAGAGCCATCATCGAGGATTGGTCGAAGTATTGCAAAAGATCCATGGAAGGCCCTGCATTCCGATGTCGAAAGAACGCCCCCGGAGCGTGGGGCGAGCCTATCGGACGGACGGACCCGGCATCGCGTGGATGAACACCACGCCATCGCGTAACAACTTCTGATTATTGAGTTTTTGAAACTACAACCGAAGCGGCCGGGACTTACGATCCAACGCGGCCGCCCATACCATCTTCGGATACTTCCAACAAATATCTATAGTATCAATCTGGGATTGATTACACGCCGGACATAATCTTGAGTTGTAGTTCCGCTGCGGTGCCCTCCCCGGCCCTGTATGCCGCCGGATAGAACCTTTCCGCGCCCGCCGCCCGAACCCGAGCATGGAGCCCCCCGATGCGTGGGGGGCTCCGATCCGTCGTCACTCCATCCCAACCGCGACGAACCGCACGTCCCCGGTGGCATTGGCCACGAGGAGGAGGACCGATTTGCGGCCCTCCTTCTTCAGGGCGTCCACCCGCTTGGTGACGTCGGCGGGGGTCGAGACGGCCTCCTGGCCGACCTCCACGATCACCTCGCCCGGCTGGATACGCTTGTCGGCCGCCGCGGAGCTTGGATCGACACGGGTGACGACGACGCCCTTGAGGCCGTCCTTGATGTTGAAGCGCTTGCGCAG
>JAKONI010000009.1 GCA_022702015.1 Beijerinckiaceae bacterium
GCGATCCCTGGAGGCCTCCTTCGAGGCGGCTGTCGCCGCACCTCAGGATGAGGGCGGTGAGGGGAGTGGGGGGCTTTTCGGTCAGGCTCTCGGGATGAGGTCGCGGGAGGGACGAGTTCGACGACGATCCCTCCCGCGGGAACGGGAGACCGTCCTCAGCGTGACGACGGGACGGTCCCCGCCACCCGCCCGGACGGCGGGGCGAGGGGATCGTTCGCGGGCAGGGGCTGGCCGAGCCGGCCGACCTCCTCCGCGAGGTCCTGGAGGCTGGTGTCGCCCTTGCGGAGCACCCGGTCCGCGCCGGACAGGCGCCTCCGCTCCTCCGCGGACACGTCCCGGGCGCTGAGGACCACGACCGGCACCTCGGCGC
The DNA here is from genome assembly GCA_022702015.1 of Beijerinckiaceae bacterium. Classification (GTDB taxonomy): domain Bacteria; phylum Pseudomonadota; class Alphaproteobacteria; order Rhizobiales; family Beijerinckiaceae; genus Methylobacterium. The sequence continues at coordinate 371 of JAKONI010000009.1, forward strand.
AGGCCGGCAGGGCGCGCATCTCGCGCAGGAAGACGAACCCGTCCATCACCGGCATCGTCAGGTCGAGGAGGACGAGGCGCGGCACCGCCTCGCGGACCCGCGCGAGGGCCTGGGCGCCCTCGGCCGCCTCCCGCACCGCCCAGCCGTGCCGCTCCAGGACGGTGCGCAGGCGCTGGCGCATGTCGGGGTCGTCATCCACCACCAGCACGTCGCCGGCCTGCTCGGTGCCGCCCAGCCGGTCCAGGATGCCCTTCAGGCGGTTCCAATCGACGGGCTTGGGCACCATCCCCGCCGCCCCCAGGGACGCGCCCAAGGCCGCGTCGGCCACGAAGCTGACCATCACCACCGGGATGTCCTGGGTGGCGGGGTCCTCCTTCAGCGCGGAGAGCACCGTCCAGCCGTCGATCTCGGGCATCATCACGTCGAGGAGCACCACCGTGGGTTGGAGCCGGCGGGCGAGGTCGAGGCCGGTGCGCCCGTCGGCGGCGGTGCGGACGGCGAAACCCTGGCGCGTCAGGAAGCGCGCCAGGAGATCCCGCTGGCTGGCCTCGTCGTCCACGACGATCACGAGGTTCCGGCTCGCCTCGTCCGGCGCGGGGACGGCCTCGGGGGAGGTCTGGACCGAGGCGTCCTGCGGGGCCGCCGCGTCGCCGGGCAGGTCGGCGGGGACGCTCAGGGTGAAGGTCGTGCCCACGTCGGCTTCGCTCGCCACCGCCACGTCGCCGCCCATGAGCCGCGCGAAGGCACGGGTGAGGGCAAGGCCCAGGCCGGTGCCGCCGAAGCGGCGGGTGGTGGTCTCGTCGGCCTGCTTGAACCGCTCGAACAGGCCCGCGACCTGATCGGGCGTCATGCCGATCCCCGTATCGGAGACGGCGAAGGTGAGGTGGTCGCCCGCCGGGCGGCGCTCCCGCCGGACCCGCAGGGTGATGGTGCCGCCCTCGGTGAACTTGGCGGCGTTGCCGAGCAGGTTGAAAAGGCATTGCCGCAGCTTCACCGCGTCGGTCCGGGCCCCGCCGAGGTCGGGGGCAAGGTCGAGGAGGAGGCGGTTGCCCTTCTTGGCCACCAGCGTCTCGACGGTGGACGCCGCGTCCCGGGCGAAGGCCTCCACGGCGAAGTCCTCGGCGTAGACATCCATCTTCTCGGCCTCGACCTTCGACAGGTCGAGGACGTCGTTGATGAGGCCGAGGAGGTGCTGCGCGTTCGTGCGGATCTTGCCGAGGTCGGCCGTGAAGTCGTCCTGGCCGAGATCCTCGGCCTCCTCCAGCAGCATCTCGGAGTAGCCGATCACCGCCGAGAGGGGGGTGCGCAGCTCGTGGCTCATGTTGGCGAGGAACCGGCTCTTGGCGCGGCTCGCGTCCTCGGCGGCGTCCCGGGCCTCACGCAGGGCGGTCTCGTATTGGTGGCGGGCCGTCACGTCCGCGTGGACACCCACCCATTCCCGGATGGTCCCGTCGGCATCGCGGACCGGCACCGCGCGGACGGCGTAGTGCCGCCAATGGCCGTCCGGCGCGCGCAGGCGGTGCTCCACCGCGAAGGGCCGGCCGGTGCCCACCGCCCCGGTCCAGGCGCGCACCGTCTCCGGCACGTCGTCCGGGTGGATGGCGGCGGACCAGCCGCCGCCGCGATACGCGGCGAAGGTCTGGCCGGTGATCGCCTCCCAGCCCGGCTGCTCCTCCACGAAGTCGCCCGCCGCGTCGGTCGTCCACATGACCCCCGTCACGGCCCCGACCGCCGCGCGGAACCGCGCCTCGCTCACGTGCAGGCGGCGCAGCACGCGCCGCTGGTCGAGGGTACCGGCCATCATCGCCAGGAACAGGATCACGAAGGTCACGCCGGACACCGCCAGGGCGAGGTTCTGCTGGTTCTCCCCGAGGGCGGTGACGTGGGCCGCGTGGGCGCCGGCCTCCTCGGCGGTGAAGGTGGCGGCCGCCATCCCGGTGTAGTGCATCCCGGCCACGGCGAGCCCCATCACGCTGGCGGCGGCGAGCTTCTGCCAGGGGCGGTTGCGCCGGAAGGTGAGCCACAAGGCGGCGGTGGCGGCGCTCACCGCGATGCCCACCGAGACCGCGACGACCGCCGGATCGAACGCGAGGTTGCCGGGCACCCGCATCGCCGCCATGCCGATGTAGTGCATGGCGGCCACGCCCAGCCCCATGAGCGGCCCGGCCACCGCGAGCGACCGGATCCCCGTGCCCCGGTACGCCACCCAGGCGAAGGCGGCGGCGGTGACGCCCACCGCCGTCAACAGGGACAGGAGGGTGAGGCCGAGGTCATAGGCGGCAGGCAGGCCCATCTGGAAGGCCAGCATCCCGACGAAGTGCATCGACCAGATGCCGCCGCCCATCGCCACCGCCGCGCCCGCTCCCCAGGCCCAGCGCGGGCCGCTCTCGGGCCGCTGCACCCGCGCCCCGAGATCGAGGGCGGCATAGGAGGCGAACACCGCGATGACGATGGACAGGATGACGAGGGCCGGATTGTAGCCGGTGTGGACCATGGCGAACCGAGGGAGTGGACCGGGCCGTGCGCCGACGGGCGCAGGGAGTGGCGGATGTAGGTCCCGAACGGCGACTGTCAGTCGCCTTGCGTCATCGATGGTCGTCCGCTGTCAGCGAGAGCGAGGGGATCCGGGGCGGGAGGAGGGCGCCGGCCGGACACTGCGGAGGGCGCCCGGCCAATGCGGCGTGGGGCCCTAGGCCCCCCCGCCCCCGGCACCGCGACGGCCGGCACGGACGCCATCCCGTTCACGCAGAAGTGAATGCCCCGAGGGGGCGCGGACCGGATCCCGTGGGGACGTGGTTCGGTCCGCTGCCGTTCGGCCCGGGTCGCGGGCCGGAGCGGCGTCGGGGCAATAGCATCCGGGGCACGGCCCGGCTCTGCGGGAGAATGCGGGGATCGACCGATGCCCGCCGGCCGTGGCAGGACCGCCGCGCCCCGGCAGGGTCGTCGCGCCGGCGGCCCCGCCGTCCGGCCCTTGACGGGACGACGAGCGGAAGTCCCGCCGGCGTCGGTCGCCTGCAACGACTTGAGGTTTGCGCGGTTTGATCTTTCCGCGACCTTGGGGAAGGTCGCCGGCATTTCCGAGACCAGGATGTTTCAGCCACCTCTTGCCCGACCAGGGATGGCGCGGCCTCCCCCGAACCGGGCGGCGGGGCGGCGCCGACCATGAGCGTCCAGACTTTCGCCTTCTCCGCCGAGGCCGAGGAGGAGGGTGGCTTCGAGGGGTATCACCGTCTCTACAGCATCGGCGCCGACGTCGAGCGCACGCCGGCCCCGTTCCACGCCCATATCCGCGTCCGCCGCTTCCAGCGGATGATCCTGTTCGAGCGGGAGCTCGGCGGGCTGCATCACAGCCGTGACGGGACCCGCGTCCGGCGCGACGGGTTCGACCACATCACCCTCCACCTCCTCCGGGCCGGAAGCCTCCTCGGCGGCCCCCCCGGCATCGAGCATCGGCTCCGGCCGGGGGAGATCATGCTCGTCGACACCTCCCGGCCCCATTGGACGCGGACCGACCGCGCCCGGATCCTCACGGTGCAACTGGCCCGCGACGTGGCCGAGGCCGCCGCGGGCGACCTCGACGGGATGCACGGCGCGGTGCTGCCGGAGGTCGCCGCCGGCCTGCTCGCGGATTTCATCGACTCCCTGGTGCGTCGGGCCGACGCCTTGCCCGTCGCCGCCGTCGAGCGGGCCGCCGCGACCGTGGCGGAGTTGCTCGGTGTCGCCCTGAACGTCGCCGCCGCCGCGCCCCTCGCCCGCCTGCTGTCGAACGACGCGGCGCAGCCCCTGCGCCGGGTCCGGGCCGAGGCCTACATCGACGCCCACCTCGGGGACGCGGAGCTGGACGCGGAGGCGATCGCCAACGGGATCGGCTCGTCGCGCAGTAGCCTGTACCGTGCCTTCGCGGACGACGGCGGCCTGATGCGGCACATCCAGCAGCGCCGCCTGGAACGGCTGCGGGCGGCCCTGCGCCGGCCGGGGGACGAACGGTCGGTGGCGGCGCTGGCCTTCGCCTGCGGCTTCACGGACGAGAAGCATTCCAACCGCGCCTTCCGTGCCGCCTTCGGCATGCCGCCCGGCCGCTACCGCGCCGCCATCCGCGAGATCCGCCAGGACCGGTCGACGGGCGGGCTGGCGGAGGACGTGTTCGGCCGCTGGACGCACGAGCTCTACTGATGGCGGCCGGCACGCGGGGGCTCGCCCCGCCGGGCCTGTCCGGGTGGCCCCTCGTGCTGCTCCTGGCCTCGACCCAGCTCCTCGCCTTCAGCGACCGGTTCCTCATCACCCTGGTGGCGCAGCCGCTGAAGCTCGACCTCGCGCTGTCCGACGCGCAGCTCGGCATCCTCCAGGGCTCGGCCTTCGCCCTCTTCAACGCGGCGGCGATGCCCTGGGCGGGAAACCTCGCCGACCGGGGCCACCGCCGCGCCCTCCTGATCCTCAGCGTCATCCTCTGGGGGGCGGCCACCCTCGCCTGCGGCGTCGCGGCCTCGTTCAGTCTGCTGGTGGCGGCGCGGGCCGCCCTCGGGTTGGGCCAGGCGGCGGTGGCCCCGGCGGCCCTGTCGCTGATGGCGCACCGCCTGCCCCGGGGGTCGCTCGGCCGAGCGGTCTCCCTCCTCACCGCCGGGGCGAGCCTCGGGCGCAGCCTCGCGCTCCTGGTGGGCGGGGCGGTCCTCGGCGGGCTCACCGCCATGGCCCCCCTCGATCTGCCGGGCTACGGTCCCCTCCACCCCTGGCAGGCGCTGTTCATCCTGGCTTGCCTGCCGAACGTCGTCCTGCTCGTCGGCCTCGGGCGGATCGTCGAGCCGCCGGCCCGGCCCGCCCGCGTGGAGCGGCGGGCGCTCCCCTGGATCCTCCGGCACCGGGGCGCCTACCTGCCGCACCTCGGCGCGGCGACGGCGGCCGTGCTGATCGGTCAGACGCTCACCGCATGGGCGCCGACCTTCTACGTGCGGGCGCACGGCCTGACCCCCGCCGAGAGCGGATTGATCCTCGGGGGCGTGGTGCTGGCCGCCGCGCCGCTGGGACACCTCGCGGGTGGCCGCTGGCTCGACCATGCCCGTATCCGCCGGCCCCGGGGGGCGGCCTCCCGGGCCCTGGCCCTCGGGCTCGCCCTCAGCCTGCCCTGCACGGCGGCTATGGTGCTCCTTCCCGGTCTCCCGGCCTCGGTGGCGGGCTTCGCCCTCCTCGTGGCGGCGCTCGGCTTCACCAGCCCCCCGGCCCTCGCCGGGCTGCAACTGATGACGCCCCGGGCCCTGCGGGGGCGGGTCAGCGCCGCCTTCATCGCCGGCGTCACCCTCGTCGCCTTCGGCACCGGCCCGCTCCTCGTGGGCCTCCTCAACGACCGCGTCGTCGGCCCGGCCGGGGTCGGGGTGGCGATGCTCGCGGTGTTCACGGCGGCGGCCCTGCCGGGCCTCGCCCTGGCCCTCCTCACCCGCCACCCGGTGGGAAGCCCCGGATCAAAACACGCCCCCCGGCGATTGCCAGCGGATCACCCCCCCGACACCCCCTGAGGCACCCATGAACGCAGCACCGGATGGATCGGTCGTCCAGCGTGACGCCCCGCGCCCCGACCTCGTGGCCTTCGAGATCAAGGACAAGATCACCAAGCCGGACATTGAGTGGATGTCGGCGGTGACGGACCGCGCCATGCAGGCCCACGGCAAGATCGACATGCTCCTGATCATGTCGAACTACGAGGGCTCAGACCTCGGCGCGACCTTCGACGGCTACGCCACGAGCGTGAAGGTCCGCTCCGTGGCGCATCTCCGGCACTACGTCGTCGTCGGCGCCCCGGCCTTCGCGGAGGCGATGATCAAGCTGTCCGGGCTGGTCATGCCCGTCGAGACCAAGACCTTCGACCTCCCGGAGGAGGCGAAGGCCTGGGCCTACCTCGCGGAGGCGGGACCGGCCGCGTAGGCAGTCGCGGGGTTCCCTCCCCCTCCAAGGGGGGAGGGAGACGGTGTCAGGCCGCCAGGGCCTGGTCCAGACGGGCGACGGCGTCCGGGGGAACGTCGAGGGCTTCCGCCAGCATCTTGAGGAACTGGCGCTCCTGGAGGGTGTCGGGCTCGATGGCGAGGCGGGCGGCGGCGTAGATGCGCGCCGCCTGCGCGGGGCCCTTCACCCCATCCGCCAGGGAATCGATGGAGGCCGGCTCGGCCAGCTCCTCGTCGAGCCAGGCTTGCCCGGCGGCCCCGATCTTCGCGGTGGCGAGGGCGCTGTGAAGGCGCTTGCGCTCCTCGGCATCCATGAGCCCGTCCGCCATCGTGGCGGCGACCATCGCCCGCAGCATGATGCGGGCCTCGTCCTCCCCGATCTGCGCATGGTCGAAGGGCGTTGGCACCTTCGCCGGTGCGTCCGCCCCGGGTGCCGCCCCAAGCGGCGCCCCAGCCGCGTTCGCTGACGCCGGGCTCGGTTCGCCGCCGGGCAGCGCCTTCAACGCGAGCCCGACGATCAGGGCGACACCGCCGAGGACGGCGGTGGCGGCGATGGTGCCCCCCTGCCGGTCCCGCACCAGCGCATCGACCATTTGCTTCGCGTCCGCCACTTCGCTCTCCTGTTGCCGGCTGAAATCACACCGGCAACGGCCCGGAGGGCGAGGGGTTCAAAGGCCCGTGCCGTCACCGCCGGGCGGCGATCCCCTCCGCCGCCGCCATGGCCTGGCGCCAGCCGCCGAGGAGATCGAAGCCCGTGGCCGCCCCCGGGGCGTCGATGGCGACCGTGGCGGTGCGGCCCGAGACAAGCAGGCGCCGGTCGGTCCCCGGATCGAGCTTGATTCGCACGGGGATGCGCTGGGCGAGGCGGACCCAGGCGAAGGTCGGGTTGACGTTGGCCAGGAGCGAGGCCCCGGCGGACCGTTCCCGGTCCTCGATGCCGCCGGCCACGCCCTCGACATGGCCGGTCAGTAGGGTCCCCTCCCCCATCAGGGTGATGCGCGCCCGGTCGCCCAGATGGATGCGCGGCAGCTTCGTCTCCTCGAAGTAGCCCTCCACCCGCAGGGTATCGCTGTCGACCAGGGCCATCACGCCCTTGCCGGTGTTGACGTAGGTCCCCGGCCGCAACTCCATGTTGGTGAGGCGCCCGTTGACCGAGGCCCGCACCTCGGACCGGGCGAGGTTGAGCCGGGCGAGGTCGCGGTCGGCGAGGGCTTGGTCGTAGGCGGCCTTCGCCGCGAGGTCGGTGGCCCGCGCCTGCTCCACCTTCTGCTGCGAGACGGCGGCATCGCTGAGCTTGCTGTAGCGCCGGTCGTCCGCCGCCGCCTGCTCGGCGCTCGCCCGCTTGCCCTCCACCATCGCCTCGGCCTGCCGGAGGGCGAGGGTGAAGCGCTCGGGGTCGATGCGGAACAGCACGTCGCCGCGCTTCACCTCCCGGTTGTCCTCCACGAGGACCTCGGTGACGAGGCCCGAGACGTCGGGGGCCACCTCCACCACGTCGGCCCGCACCCGGCCGTCGCGGGTCCAGGGGGCGTCCATGGAGTAGTCCCAGAGGGAGATGCCGACGGCCAGCGCGGCCGCCACCATCGTCGCGGTGACGGCGAGCCGGAGGGAGAGAGCGAGGAACCGCGTCATGGGGAGGAAACCGGACACAAGGGGGAAGAGGGGCGGCGGTCAGGACATCGGCGGCCGGGAAGCGGCGACGACGCAGCCCAGCAGGATCACGTAGAGGGCGAGGTCGAAGAGCGGCCGGTGCCAGACGAGGCGATAGAAGCCGACCACCGCCAGCATCCGGCGCAGGACGAGGCTGAGGAGGAAGGCGAGCAGCATCGCGGCGGCGAGGCCCGGGACGAACACCCCGTGGAGATCGAGTTCACCCATCATGCCGCGAGCGCCTCCGAGGGATGAGCCGCCGGGGCGGCGGCGTAGGGGAGGGCCGCCGGAAACAGCCCGAGGCGCAGGCCGACGAGGCCCAGCAGGGCCTCCCGGTGGCCGGGGCGGTCCGGCTCGTCCACGGCGGCGTCGAGCGCCCGGTCGAGGGCGGCCAGCAGCGGGGCGGGGGGAGCGTCCGCCGGGCCGGCGTAGTGCCGCTCCAGGTCCGCCAGGAGGGCCGCCACGGCGGTCCCGGCGTCGGCGGCGAGGTCGCGCCGGCCCCGGCGCAGGGCGACGACGTTGATCCCGATCCGCACCTCGGCGATCAGGTCCGCCGTCCACTCCGCGTCCTCGGGGGGAAGGGCCGCGAGGCGGGGGGCGATGAGGCCGATGCGGTCGAGCATCAGAGCCGCGAGGGCGAGGCCGTTCTGCGCCCCGTGGCGCCCGGCGGCCTGGGCGAGGCTGCGGCGGTTGACGGTGCGCAGCCGCCGGGCCGCCCAGCCCGCCCCCACCGAGCGCACGAGGCGCGTCATCAGGGCCGCGACCCACATTCCGCCGATGACGGCCACGGCCGAATTGGCGAAGGCGGCGAAGTCGCCGGTGTAGCTGGTCTGGAGGGCGATCAGGGCCGAGCCGTTCACCGCGCTTCCCATCGCCAGCGAAGCGGTCCTCGGTTGCGTCATGCAGACCCCGCACAGGATCAGGGCCGGCGCCAGGGCGAGGGCGAGCATCTCGAAGCTGGTGGCATGGGGCAGCACGCCGAAGAGGTAGATGCCGGAGACGACGGCTCCGATCACGGCCGAGTTGGCGAATCCGAGGATCGAGGGGGCGGGGTCGTCCTGGGCGGCGAAGAAGCAGCAGCCGACGGAGGCCATCATCGGCGCCCCCGCCCCGTCCGGCCAGCCGGTGGCGATCCAGATGGCGCAGGTGGCGAGCACGACGAGGAAGACCGCCACCGCCGAGCGCAGCGCCATCCCGTGGTCCCGGTGCCGGATGGTGCGCGCCTCGGCGGTATCGCGGAAGGCGAGCGGGTCCGTGAGGGGGGTACTCCGCGCGAGGTGTTGCTGGAGGAGCCGGACGTCCTGGCGCAGATCGATGACGTCGCGCAGGCGCGCTACGAGGCTCGCGAGGACCAGCTCCGTCCATGCGGCGCCCACCCCCAGCGGCGGATCGACCGCGTCGGCCTCCCGGCGCAGGCGCGCCGCCTCGGCCGGATCGTCGGCGCCGGCGGCGATCCAGGCGGCCATGCCGTCGAGGAGGGCCCGCGCCCGGGGCGGCAGCGCCCGGTCCCGCTCCAGGGCCTCGATCCGGGTCGCGACGGCGCTCACGACGGGCAGGGCCATCAGCATGTGCTGGCGCAGGATCGCCATCGCCTTGACCGCGTGGGTAGAGCCCGTCCCGTCGTAGCGCAGGGGCGTCGCCAGGGTGTCGAAGGCAATGGCGTCGGCGGCGAGCCTCACGCGCCTGGCCTGGCTGTCCGGGGGCCCGCCCGTCCGGCCGAGCACGCCGGCCGCCCAGAGGCGGGCCTCGCGCAGCCACGCATCGAGCCGCGCCGCGATCAGAGGGGCGGCGGAGCGCGGCAGCACCAGGGTGTTCACCAGGCTGGCGCAGAGGATCCCGAGGGTGATCTCCTCGGCGCGGGCCACCGCGAGATCGAACATGGCCCCCGGTTCCCCGACCGCCGGGAAGCCGATCAGCGCCGCCGTGTAGCCGGCGAGCATCATCAGGTAGCTGCGCGGCGTCCGATCGAGCAGGGAGAAGTAGAGGCAGACGGCGACCCACAGGCCGATGGCCAGGGTCAACAGCTCTGGCGCGTTCACGAGGTTCGGCACCAGGACGACGCTCACGGCCGCCCCGAGCAGGGTGCCCAGCACCCGGTAGAGCGCCTTCGCCCGGGTCGCCCCCGCGAGCACCTGACTCGTGATGTAGACCGTGCCGAGAGCCCAATAGGGCCGGGGCAGGTCGATCCAGAAGGCGAGGTACAGCGCCAGGATCGCCGCCGCGCAGGTCTTGAGGGCGAAGGCCCAGTCGCGCCAACCGGGAAGGGTCATCGGACCGCCTCCTTGGACTCAGTGCGGGGGGCGGCGCGGTCGTAAGCCTGCACCGCCCGGAACACCCGGAGGCTCGCCTCCAGGTCGGCGTCGCTGACCGCCGCGAAGATCTCCTCCCGCAGGCGTTCGAGCGCCGTCTCCATCGTCGCGACCACCGCCCGCCCCGCCGGGGTGAGGCTCAGGACCTTGGCCCGCCGGTCGGTCGGATCCTCCTGGCGGACGACGAGGCCGGCGGCACCGAGCTGGTCGAGGAGGCGCACCAGCGACGGCCCCTCGATCCCCACCGCCTCGGCCAGGACGTTCTGGCGGGGCTCGCCCCCGTGGCGTCCGATGATCAGCAGGGGCAGCGCCGTGGCGTCGGACAGGCCGTGCGCCTCCGCGACCGCGTTCGCCGCGCGGCGGTACTGCCGCCCCGCCAGCAGCAGGGTGTGGGTGTAGTCGCGGCGCAGGCGGGTGACGTCCTCGGCCATCGAAGCACCGTGTCCATCGCGGGCGGCCCGCTCGGGCCGGACCATTCAGGCCGTTTCATTAGCAACATATCTGATAGCTTGCAAACTATAAGTTTGAAATGGATCGTGGGTTCCGGCACGGTCGAGCGCGAGGCGGGCAGGCGTTCCCGGCCTTGCCCGCCGCACCATCAACCCACATATGCATGAGAACATTTCAGGAACATCGCCCGCGTTAGAACGGGCATCGGGGCAAGCCCCGCGCCCGCACGAGGCCGCCATGAGAACAGCCGACAAGCAGATCGCCGACATCCTGATGCGCTACGGCGAGCCGTTCGGCGGCAACGTGTGGCGC
>JAKONI010000011.1 GCA_022702015.1 Beijerinckiaceae bacterium
AGATCCGCGTGGAGGGCACGGGCGCGCTCGGGGGAAACCTTGTTCTGCACCGTCACGTGCGGGCGCCAACCCTGGCGGTCCTGGGCGGTGAGGGAGTCCTCGAAACTCTTGGCCAGCCGGGCGCGGAACTGCGCCAGGGGTTCCGACTCGAGGACGTAGGCGACGCCCCGCCCGGTGAAGCGCACCCCCGTCACCGCCACCTCCGGCGCCGGAACGGGCCGGGCCAGGGCGGCGATGGTCTCGATCACGGCGCGCTCTTCCTCCCCGGGCAAGTGGTGGAACAGGGTCGCGTGGGCGGGGATGTGGTTCAGGGCCTCGGGGAAGTGGCGGCGGCGCTCGCCGTCGAAACGGTCGAACGTCGCGTCGTCGAAGCCGAGGGTGAGGATGAGGGGGGCGGGCTCTTGCATCCGCGCGGAGATGGCGTCCGGCGGGCTCAGGTCCAGTAGAGCACCCGTGCGGCGGGAAGGCATTCCCCGAGCGTGCGGGTGAGGGCGAGGCGCATCGCCTCCATCTGGGGGCGGGGCAAAACGTACTTCACCGTGCCGAACTTCGTCATCTTGCGCACCCGGTCCGCCTCCTCGAGGGGCAGGTCCGAGCCGGGATACCATCCCTGAAGCACGGTCTTGGAGATCGGCGTGAAGCGGTGGGTGATGAGTTCGGCGGTGAGGTCGAGGTCGGGCACGCCGGCGAGCGCATCGGCGGCATCACGGATCAGCCCGCCATAGGCCTCCTCCCAATCGGGCAGGGGTAGGATCGGCGCGATAGTGAGACCGACCGGATAGCCCGCCAGGGCGACCTTGCGCAGGGCGTCGAGCCGGGCGTCGAGGGTATCCGTCCCACCCTCGTAGCGGGCCGCACCCCGGGCGTTGACCGAGAAGCGGATCCGCGTCCGCCGGTTGTGGGCGAGGCCGAGCAGCGGCTCCACGGCGGCGAACTTCGTGGTGAAGCGCAGTTGGACCGGGGCGTCCCACGCCCCGAAATGGGCGATGGCCGCCGAAAGGGAGCCGGTGAGGTGCTCGATGGCCAGGGGATCGGTGTAGCAGGAGGCCTCGAAGGTCGTCCCCTCCCGCGCCCGTGCCTCCGAGGCGGAGGTCACCGCACCCTGCCCGAGATAGGCCGCGAGGTTGCCGAGGATGGCATCGAGGTTGGCATAGGCGCGGGTCACCGGCGGTCCCTGGAGAGAGCCGGCGAGGTAGCAATACTGGCAATGGGCCGGGCACCCCTCGGCGAGGTCGAAGCGCCAGTCGGCCGATGGCGGGATCGGCTGGAGCCGGAGCTTCGTCGGCGGTGCGACCACGAGGGCCAGGGTCGCCTTCGCCTCGGCATAGGCCCGGCGCGGATCCGGCTGCTTGGGCATGACCAGGCGGTTGGCGGACAGGCGCTCCACCGTGATCCCCTTCGCCTCGATCCGCCGCAGCATGGCCTTACCGTGGGGGAGTTCGAGAGCCGCCGGGGTCGCGACCACCCGCCGGGGTTGCCACAGGCGCGGCGTGGTGCGGCGGCGGGGGGTCTCGCCGGAGGGAGCCGGAGCGCTGGCCGTGATCGTGTCCATGGTCGGCAAACGCCCCATAGGGGATCCCTGCTCCGGCCTAGGCGCCCCGCGCGACTGCGGCTAAAGCTCGCCCGATGGTTGAACTGGACAGGACCCGGAAGGACAACCCGCATGTGCATGTCGGCCGGGATGGGTGGCTGTTCCTCGTTGGCGGCGGCAATCCCGTCATGGAGCGCTACCGGAGCGGGCTGGCCCAGTGGTGGCTTCTGCGGGGCTGGTCACGGCTGATCGCCGCCCGGGCGGCCCGAGCGGAGCGCCTCGGCATCCGCTACCTCCACGTGGTGGTGCCCGAAAAACTGTCCGTCTACGACCACAAGACGGACGGGCTGCCCTACCGGCCGGCCAACGCCTCGACCCGGCGGCTGGCCCGGCGCCTCGCCCGGCAACCGGCCTATCTCGACCTGCTCGCCCCCCTGCGGGCGGCCCGCGACGGGCCGGCGCCGGTCTACCTGCGCACAGACACGCACTGGACGATCGACGGGTGTCTGCTCGCCTACCGGGAGATCATGCGTGCTCTCGGGGCGAACCCGCCCCCGGACCTCGCCACCCGACCCCGGGCCGCCCACGACGAGGTGATGGACATCGGCGGCAAGCTCCACGAGCCCCGCACCGAGCGGATCGAGCGGGTCTCGCTCCTGCGCGATGCCGTCCGCATCGAGGCCGGTCCGCTGCTCGCCGCCTACGAGGCCGCCGGCCGCGCGACGGAGTTGCATGTCGGCGCCCACGCCGTCTTCCGCAACGAGGCCGCCACGGCCGACCCCCGCCGGGTCGTCCTGTTCGGGGATTCCTGCGCGCATTTCGCGCCGTTCATGCTCACCGGCCTCATGGCCGAGAGCTTCCGCGAGGTTCATTTCGTGTGGTCGTCGAGCCTCGATTGGCGCTACATCGAGGCCGTGAAGCCGGATATCCTGCTCTGCGAGCTGGCGGAACGCTTCCTCGCCCGCCTGCCGGACGACCACTACGACGTGGCCGTGGCCGGGCGACGGGGTACGCCGGGGCGGCTGGGGACCCTCGCCGCCCGCCTCGCTCAGTAGAGGGAGGGATCCGCGCCGACGAAATCGCTCATCTGCGCCATCTGGATCTGCGTGAAAGGCTCCGGCGCGTAGGCGATGCCGAGCATCAGCACCAGCAGCGTCACGAAGCAGGCGAGGGCGGCGGTGACGGTATCCGCGTGCCGCCGCAGGGCGTGGATCGCCATGCAGCCGAGCGTGAAAAGAGCCGCCTCCGTGAAAGGCAGCATCGCGGTCATCATCGCGAAATCTCCAACCGGTCCTTGCGAGCGGAGCCAAGACTCGGACGCGGGACCGGGCGGCCGCTTCCACCGAGGGCGCGTGGGTCATGCACCGGTTTGCTGCACTGCAACAGACAGGAAATCGCAGAACTGCCCTGCGCCGGACGTGGACCGTGGACCGAGCGGAGCGGAGCCCCTCCTCGACGTGTCCGGCCGCCCGCCTAAATGTGCGGAAAACCGGGAGGATCTCATCACGTCATGACGGCAATCGTCCGCCTTACCCTCGCCTGCACCGCCCTCGGCCTCGCCATGGTCTCGAACGCGGGGGCGCAGACCGCCTTCAAGCTCGACGGAACCTGCGAGGCCCTCGACATCGCCGGGCGGGACGTCACCCCGCAGTGCGGCAACGTCCTGTCCAACACGGTGAGCCGCAACCGCACGACCTTCGATTTCTCCACGAAAGACGGAGGCATCGTCAGCTTCTCGGGCAACGGGGCGCAGCAGGAGGCGACGGAGGAGACCGACCCGCTCCAGCCGATCAACGTCGTCACCGAGAGCAAGGGCGGCAGCGAGATCGGAGCGCCGGTGCTGGCGATCGGCGCGTGCCGATTCACCACACCCGAGCCGGGACGCACGCGGATCGCCTGCGAGGCGAAGACGGCGGACGGGCGGGTCTACGCCGGAACGTTCACGACGGCGGCGAAGGCAGCCCCGGGGGCACCCGGCCGCTAAGGTTCGGGAGTGGACAAACGCGCGCCGAGGCTGTCACGGGCTGGTCAGGGCCGGTTCCGAGCCCCATTTACGAGCCGTCACGAGAAAAGTTCCGAAGTCAGACCGATGCTCAACGACCTTCGCGCCGGCGGCGCCGCACAGTCCGGTCCCGCCGGGGATGTGATCAAGGACACCACGACGGCCGCGTTCCGTCAGGACGTCATCGCCGAGTCGATGAACCGTCCCGTGCTCGTCGATTTCTGGGCGCCCTGGTGCGGGCCGTGCAAGCAGCTTACCCCCGTGCTGGAGAAAGTCGTCACGGCGGCGGCGGGGGCGGTGGTCCTCGTCAAGATGAACATCGATGAGCATCCCTCCATCGCCGGGCAGCTGGGCATCCAGTCGATCCCGGCGGTCATCGCCTTCGACAAGGGCCGCCCGGTGGACGGGTTCATGGGCGCGGTGCCCGAGAGCCAGGTCAAGGAACTGGTCGACCGCCTCGCCGGCCCGGCCGGTCCGAGCCCGATCGACGCGGCGCTTGAGGAGGCGGTGGGCCTCGTGGAGCAAGGCGACCTCGCGGGTGCCTCGGAACTCTACGCGGCGATCCTGGAGCAGGAGCCGGAGAACCTGACGGCGCTCGCCGGCCTCGCCAAGCTCCAGCTTGACGCGGGCGAGATCGAGAACGCCAAGCGCCTGCTGGCGATGGTTCCGGAGGAGAAGGCCGGCGATCCGGCCCTTGCCAGCCTCCGGGCGGCGCTGGAACTGGCGGATCAGGCGGCGTCCCTGGGCGATCTGGCCGGTCTACAGACCGCCATCGACGCCAACCCGGACGATCACCAGGCCCGGTTCGATCTGGCGTTGGGCCTCGCGGCCCGTCACCAGCGCGAGCAGGCGGTGGATCACCTCATCGAGATCCGCAAGCGTGACCGGACCTGGAACGACGACGCGGCGCGCAAGCAGCTGCTGCAGTTCTTCGAGGCCTGGGGCGTGATGGACCCGGATACGATCCGGGGTCGGCGCAAGCTCTCGACCCTGCTGTTCTCTTAAGGCGCCGAGCCCGTCCGGGCCGGCGCGCCTGTGCCCGTGGCGGGGATCGCGCCAGAGGAGGTGCGATGAGCACGCATTCCGAGTACCACGGCCCGGCCGATTGCCCGGCCATCCTTCCGGTCTTCCCACTCCCCGGCGCGCTTCTGCTGCCGCGTGGACAGATGCCGCTCAACATCTTCGAGCCGCGCTATCTGGCGATGGTGGACGATGCCCTGCGCGGCCACCGGCTGATCGGCATGATCCAGCCGGACCCGGACGTCTCATCCACCTCCCATCCGAAGCTGTTCCGGGTGGGTTGCGCCGGCCGGATTACGCAATACGCCGAGACGGGCGACGGCCGATACCTGATCTCGCTCACCGGCGTCAGCCGGTTCCGGGTCGAGGGCGAAGTCGCCTCGGCGCAGGGCTATCGCACCTGCCAAGTGAGCTACGACGAGTTCGCGATGGACTTTCAGGCGAGGGCGGGCGAGGACAAGGTCGACCGGGCGGGCGTCCTCAAGGCGCTGCGGGATTTCGTCGAGTCGAACGACCTCAAGGTCGACTGGGCGGGGATCGACGAGGCGCCGAACGAGGCCCTCGTCAATGCCCTGTGCATGATGAGCCCGTTCGGCGTCCGCGAGAAGCAGGCGATGCTGGAAGCGGCGGACCTCAAGACCCGCGCCGAGATCCTCATCGCCGTCACGCAGATGGAACTGCTCCGGGGCTCGGGCCCCGAGCCGACGATGCAATAGGACCACCCCGCATGGCCAACGACCTGACCGCCCCCATCGAGGCGACCCGCGTGGACCCCAAGCTTCTGGAGATCCTCGTCTGCCCCCTGACCAAGGGCACGCTGGAATACGATTCCGCCCGGCAGGAACTCATCAGCCGCTCGGCGAAGCTCGCCTATCCGATCCGCGACGGCATTCCGATCATGCTGCCGGAAGAAGCCCGCCCCCTCCACGACTGACCGTCACGGTCGAAGGGAAGACGAAGCACGCTTC
>JAKONI010000013.1 GCA_022702015.1 Beijerinckiaceae bacterium
CGGAGGGGGTGGCGCCCCTGAGCCACAACGTCCGCCGCCACCTCGGCCAGACCCTGCGCGGGCACTACGCCGATTCCCTCGCCGCCCCGGTGAGCGAGCGCCTCGAAGCCCTGATCGCCCAGCTCGATAAGCCGAACGGCTGACCCCACCGGCGTCCTTCCCACCGCCCGGAACATACGGATCCCGTGCGTCAGCACACATAAGATCGTTCTTTCTTTCAATCCGCCTTGGGCGAAAGGTTCCGTCTGTATTTGACGCGAACCGGAGAAGAAGCCCCCTCTCATCCTCGATTCGGCTGCGTCGTTTCTCCTTTCGCGCCGGGGGAGGCTTCGCCGGCATGACCGGGTGTGGTGGCGCTCGGCTTGACTTCGTTCGTTAAAAAGAACGAACTTCCCCTCCCGTACCGGATTGTTTCGTCCGGGCGCGAGAGGAGAATCGGATGCGACAGGCGCGGCTCCCGACACCCCGGACCGGCGGCTGGGCCGGCTTATGCCGCGCCGGAACCCTCGCGCTCGCCGGGGTGATGATCCTCGCCGCCCCGGGCGCCCGGGCACAGACGGCTCTCCTCAACGTCTCGTACGACCCGACCCGTGAACTCTACAAAGATATCAACGAGGTCTTCGCCAGGACCTACAAGGCCAAGACCGGCGAGGAGGTGACGGTGCGCGCCTCCCACGGCGGCTCGGGCGCCCAGGCCCGCACGGTGATCGACGGGGTCGATGCCGACGTGGTGACGCTGGGCATCCCCTCCGACATCGACGCCATCGCCAGGCTGACGAAGAAGATCCCGGCGGACTGGCGCGGCAAGCTCCCGAACGAGTCGTTGCCCTACACCTCGACGGTGGTCTTCCTCGTCCGCAAGGGCAACCCGAAGGGCGTGAAGGACTGGGCCGACCTCACCAAGGACGACGTGAAGGTCATCACCCCGAACCCGAAGACCTCCGCCGGCGGGCGCTGGAACTTCCTCGCCGCCTGGGGCTACGCCTACGGCCAGGACAAGGACGCCGCCAAGGCCGACGCCTTCGTGGGCAAGATCTACAAGAACGTGCCGGTGCTCGACACGGGCGCCCGTGGCTCCACGGTGACCTTCGCCCAGCGCAAGCTCGGCGACGTGCTGCCGACCTGGGAGAACGAGGCCTATCTGGTGCTGCAGGAGTTCGGCGCCGACAAGTTCGACATCGTGGTGCCGGCGACCTCCATCTACGCCGAGCCGCCGGTGGCCCTCGTCCCCGGCAACACCGACCGGAAGGGCACCACCAAGGTGGCCCAGGCCTATCTCGACTTCCTCTACACGGACGAGGCGCAGGCGATCTTCGCCAAGCACCATTACCGGCCGTTCAAGGCCGAGGCGGCCAAGGGTGCCGGCCTGCCCGAGGTCAAGCTGTTCAAGATCGAGGATTATCAGGGCTCCTGGGACGACATCCAGGCCAAGAACTTCGATTCGGGCGGCCTGTTCGACCGGCTGAACCAAGCTGGCCGCTGAGGACGATCCGACGATGCCCGCGATCCTCGCCGCCCCCCCCGGGGTGGCCCCGCCCCGCCCGGCCCGCCGCTTCCGCCGGCCGAGCGTGCTGCCCGGCTTCGGGCTGAGCTTCGGCTACACCCTCGCCTGCCTCGGGGTGGTCGTGCTGTTCCCCCTGGCGGGCCTCGTGGCCAAGGCCTCGGGCCTCGGCCTCGGCGGGATCTGGCGGGTCGCGACCGATCCCCGGGTGGCCAGCGCCCTGCGCCTGAGCTTCGGGGTGTCGCTGCTGGCGGCCTTCGTCGCCTCGGTGTTCGGCTTCCTCATCGCCTGGGTGCTCACCCGGTACGAGTTCCCGGGGCGCAAGATCGTCGACGCGGCGGTGGACCTGCCCTTCGCCCTGCCGACCGCCGTGGCCGGCATCGCGCTGGCCTCCCTCTACGCGCCCGACGGGCTCGTGGGGGCGCCCCTCGACCGGCTGGGCATCCAGATCGCCTACACGCCGCTGGGCGTGTTCGTGGCGATGACCTTCGTCGGCCTGCCCTTCGCGGTGCGCACGGTGCAGCCGCTCATCGCCGAGATCGACAAGGAGGTGGAGGAGGCCTCCGCGACGCTGGGGGCCACCCGCCGGGCGACCCTGCTGAAGGTGGTGCTGCCGCCGCTGGTTCCGGCGGTGCTCACCGGCTTCGCCCTGGCCTTCGCCCGGGGGGTCGGGGAGTACGGCTCGGTGATCTTCATCGCCGGCAACCTGCCCTACGTCTCGGAGATCGCCCCGCTCCTCATCGTCATCAAGCTGTCCGAGTTCGACTACGGCGGCGCGGCGGCCATCGCGACGATCATGCTCGGAATCTCGTTCCTGACGCTGCTCGCCATCAACCTGATCCAGGCCTGGTCCCGCCGGAGGTTCGGCTATGTCTGAGATCGCCTCGCCGGTCCGCCTGCCCGAGACCCGTCCCGTGGCCGCCACGGGGGAGGGGACGGGGGTCCGCGTCCTCCTCATCGGGACCGCGATCACCTTCCTCGCCCTGTTCCTGGTCCTGCCGCTGGGGGCGGTGTTCGTGCAGGCCTTCGCCCACGGGGTCTCGGCCTACCTCGACGCCTTCCGCGAGCCGGACGCCCTCTCGGCCATCCGCCTGACCCTGACGGTGGCGGCGATCGCCGTGCCGTTCAACCTCGTGTTCGGGGTGGCCGCCTCCTGGGCGATCGCCAAGTTCGAGTTCCCGGGCAAGACCTTCCTGATCACCCTGATCGACCTGCCGTTCTCGGTGTCGCCGGTGGTGTCGGGGCTGATCTACGTGCTGATCTTCGGCAGCCAGGGCCTGTTCGGCGGCTGGCTGCTGGCCCACGGGGTGCAGGTCCTGTTCGCCCTGCCGGGGATCGTGCTGGCCACGATCTTCGTGACCTTTCCCTTCGTCGCCCGCGAACTGATCCCGCTGATGCAGGAGCAGGGCTCCTCCGAGGAGGAGGCGGCGCTCACCCTCGGCGCCTCGGGGTGGCACGCCTTCCGGACCGTCACCCTGCCCAACATCCGCTGGGGCCTGCTCTACAGCGTGCTGCTCTGCAATGCCCGGGCGATGGGCGAGTTCGGCGCCGTCTCGGTCGTCTCCGGTCATATCCGGGGGCTGACGAACACCATGCCTCTCCACGTGGAGATCCTCTACAATGAGTACAACTTCGTCGCCTCTTTCGCCGTCGCTTCGCTCCTCGCAGCCCTCGCCCTTGTCACACTCGTCGTCAAATCCATCCTCGAATGGCGGTTCAGTGGCGAGCTCGCCGCGAGCCGGCGGCACTGAGCGCGCCTCCACCGCGATCCGCGTCGAGGCGGTCTCGAAGACCTTCGACACGGCGGCCGTCCTGCACGACCTCTCCCTCGACGTGAGGGCGGGGGAGTTGCTGGGGCTGCTCGGTCCCTCGGGTTCGGGCAAGACCACCCTGCTGCGGATCATCGCAGGGCTCGACGCGCCTGACCGGGGCCGCATCCTGTTCGGGGGTGACGACGCCACCGGCCTGCCCGTGCAGGAGAGGGCGGTGGGCTTCGTGTTCCAGCACTACGCCCTGTTCAAGCACATGAGCGTGGCCGACAACATCGCCTACGGCCTCAACGCCCGCCGCCGGGCCGACCGTCCGGCCAAGGCCGAGATCAAGCGCCGGGTCGGCGACCTCCTCGACCTGATCCGCCTGTCCGGCTTCGGCGACCGCTATCCGTCGCAGCTCTCCGGCGGCCAGCGGCAGCGGGTGGCGCTCGCCCGGGCGCTCGCGGTGGAGCCCCGGGTGCTCCTGCTGGACGAGCCCTTCGGCGCCCTGGACGCACAAGTGCGAAAGGATCTGCGCCGTTGGCTGCGGGAGATCCACGACCGCACCGGCCAGACCACGATCTTCGTGACCCACGACCAGGACGAGGCGCTGGAACTGTCCGACCGGGTCGCCGTCCTCGACAAGGGCCGGCTGGAGCAGGTGGGCACCCCGGACGAGGTGCAGGAGAACCCGGTCTCGGCGACCGTGCTGAAGTTCCTCGGCGATTCCGTCGAGGTCGAGGCCATCGCCGAGGGCGGCCATGTGAGCGTGCGCGGCCGGGCCACCCCCGTGGCGGCGCCGGCCGGCCTCATCGGCCCTGTGAAGCTCTACGTGCGCCCCTGGCAGCTTCAGTTGGTGGAGCCCGAGGCGGCCCACCTCTCCGGCGTGGTGCGCTCCTCCTACCGCAGCCAGGGCCGGCAGCGGATCGAGGTGGAGGAGGCCGGCGGCCATGTGCTGGCCGTCGAGGATTTCGATGGGGTCCGCTACGCCGCCGGGCATCCGGTGGGCCTGCGGATCAACGGGGGGTATGTGTTCGCCTGAGGCGGCGCCACGCCGTTCCGCCGTCCCTCGTTCCCCTCGATCCCCCCTCATCCCGAGGTCCGGAGTCCCGACCCGTGTCCCACGCCCGCCCCGATATCCTGGCCGCCATCGGCGACACGCCGCTGATCCGCCTGCGACGGGCCTCGGAGGAGACCGGCTGCGAGATCCTGGGCAAGGCCGAGTTCCTCAATCCCGGCCTGTCGGTGAAGGACCGGGCGGCCCTCTCCATCGTGGAGGACGCGGAGGCGCGCGGCCTCATCCGGCGGGGGGGCACCATCGTCGAGGGCACCGCCGGCAACACCGGCATCGGCCTCGCCCTGGTGGCCTCCGTGCGGGGCTACCGCACGCTGATCGTCATCCCCGAGACGCAGTCCGAGGAGAAGAAGCAGACGCTACGGCTGGCCGGCGCCCGCCTCGTGGAGGTGCCGGCCGTGCCCTTCGCCAACCCGAACAACTACGTCCACGTCGCCCACCGCCTCGCGGAGGGGCTGGCGGCGCGGGACGATGCCGGGGCGTTCTTCGCGAACCAGTTCGACAACGTGGCCAACCGCCGGGCGCACGTCACCGGCACCGGGCCGGAGATCTGGGCGCAGACCGGGGGTAGGGTCGACGAGTTCGTCTGCGCCGCCGGCACCGGGGGGACGCTCGCCGGGGTCGCCGAGGCCCTGCGGGCCCGCAACCCGGCGGTGCGGATCGCGCTGGCGGACCCGGAAGGCTCGGCCCTCCACGCCGGCTACACCACGGGGACGTTCAAGGCCGAGGGCTCCTCGATCACCGAGGGGATCGGCCAGGGCCGGATCACCGGCAACCTCGACGGCTTCACCCCCGACCTGTCGTTCCGCGTGCCCGACACCGAGGCGCTCGCCCTCGTGTTCGGGCTGATGCGGGAGGAGGGGCTGTCGCTGGGCGGTTCCTCGGGGATCAACGTGGCGGGGGCGATCCGCCTCGCCAGGGCGCTCGGGCCGGGCCACACCATCGTGACCATCCTCTGCGACGGGGCGGCACGCTATGCCTCGAAGCTGTTCAACCCGGCCTTCCTCGCCGGGCGCGGCCTGCCCGTCCCGGCCTGGCTCGGGGCGGAGGAGGGGCCGCTGCCCGCGTGGCGGGCCTGACGGTCCCGGGTGCGGGGGGGCGATCCGGGGCGGCGGGGTGTGGCACCGTTCCCACACGAACGACCCGATAGGCCTCATCCGTCAGCCGCCTCACAAAAAACTGCGCAACCCTTTGAACGGAACGAAATGTCGCGGCGTTTCCACGGTCACGCTCGCCCACCGCGACCGTTCGGAGATCTGACCGCATGTCCCTCGTCACCATCCTTCTCATCATCCTGATCATCCTCGCCTTCGGCGGCGGCGGCTTCCTCGGTGGCGGCGCCTATCGTGGTCCGGGCTTCGGCCTCGGCGGCATCCTGCTCATCATCCTCATCGTCCTGCTGGTGACCGGGCGACTCTGATCCGCCTCCGGGCCGCGCCTCTCCCGCTCCGGTGGGAAAGGCGCGGCCGCGACGGCACCGCTCGACAGGGACGGGGTTCTGTCACCCCGCCGGGCTTCCGGCCCCGCCCCCCCTCGCTAGATCCGGCCCCTCACGACAGGCGCTAGGGGCCGGTTCGGGAGGCGCGAAGGCGCGTGCGATCCGAGGGAGGCTGCCCGGTGGCGTTGAACCCAAGGCGGAAGCTCCTCCAATCCCCTGTCCCGGAAGGCGACCTCCCCCCCGGCGACGAGGTCGGGCTGCGCATCGACCACACCCTCATCCGGAACGACCGCCTCGACGCCGATGCGCATCCGTTCCCGCAGCCATCGACGCCAGCGACCCCAAACAGGCCAAGCGGAACGGAACGGGGCGGGCCACGTCATCGCCGGCGCGCTCAATGGCGGCCAGGGATCGAGCCGAGAGAACGCGACGCTGGCCTCACGGGACCTTTGCCTCGCGCACCATTGGCGTGGCGCACCCTTGGCCTCGCGCACCCTCGGCCTGGAAGGCGTCCCGGCCCAGAACTTCCCCACATCCACCGGCACACCCTCGTGGATTTCGACGTCCTGCCGTTCACCTTCGCCGACCCGGCCGACTGCGATCGGCTGGAAATCGGCGACCCTATGAGAATCGGGGGGTGGTCGACGCCCCGAAGGCAGGGCAGGACGTCACGGCGCCAGTGCGCGGCCGGGACGAGATCCGTCTTGTGCCCGGGCGGTCGCCCCGGCAGGTGGAGGCGTGCCGCTCACGGCCGTCCGCAACTGGCTGCGGGCGCGGCTCGGGGATGAGGAGGTCCGGCCGGTGAAGGATGACAGGGGGAGGGAGTCCCCTCAAGAGACAGTGCGTTCGACCGGAGGTCCGACATCGTGAGCGACCAAACCCCCAGAGAATCCCACGGCCCGCTGACCGGGATGCGCGTCCTCGAACTCGGCCACTTCGTCGCCGCGCCCTTCGGCGCGCGGTTGCTGGCCGACCTCGGCGCCGAAGTCATCAAGGTCGAGGCGCCCGGCGGCGATCCGGTGCGTCAGTGGGGGCGGCAGGTCGAGGGGGCGGGCGCTCCCTGGACGTCCATGCACCAGCGCAACAAGCGCAGCATCGTCCTGAACCTCAAGGACCCCCGCGCCATCGACATCGTGCTGAAGCTCGTCTCGACCTGCGATGCAGTGATCGAGAACTTCCGCCCCGGCCAGCTCGCCAAGATGGGGCTCGGCCGCGAGGCCATGGAGAAGGCCCGCCCCGGCATCGTGATCGCCCGGATCTCCGGCTACGGCCAGGACGGGCTCTACCGCGACCGCGCCGCCTTCGGGGTGATCGGCGAGGCGATCGGCGGCCTGCGCTACCTCACCAACCACCCGCCCGCGATCACCGACCTGCCGCCCGCGCGGGTCGGCATCTCCATCGGCGATTCCATCGCCGGGCTCTACGCCGCCTTCGGCATCGTGTCGGGCCTGTGGGCGCGGGACCGGAAGCAGGGGGGCGACGGGCGCGGGCGCGACTTCGACGTGGCGCTCACCGAATCCGTCCTCTCGATGATGGAGGGGATGCTGCCGGAATACGGGGTGTTCGGCTCGGTGCGCGAGCCCCAGGGCGCGCGCATCGCCACCGCCTCGCCGTCGAGCGCCTACCCGACCCGGGACGGCAAGTGGATCCTCATCGCCGGCAACTCGAACCCGATCTTTTCGCGACTGGCCTCTCTGATGGGCAAGCCCGAGTTGGCGACGGGCCCGCGCTTCACCGGCAACGCCGCCCGCGTCGCGAATGTCGAGGCGCTCGACGCGATGATCGGCGCATGGTCGGCGCAGCACGATGCCGCCGACCTCGACCGGATGCTCGCGCAGGCCGACGTGCCCTCCACCATCGCCTACACGGCCGCCGACATCGCCGCCGACCCGCAGTTCCGGGCGCGCGGCATGGTCCGGGAGGTGGAGGATCCGGCCTTCGGCACGGTGCTTCAGGCCGGCATCGTGCCCCATGTGCCGGACGATCCCGGCGCCATCCGCTGGGCCGGCCCGGCGGCGGGCGCCCATACCGACGCGATCCTGTCGTCCTGCGGGTTCGATTCCGAGGCTGTGGCGGCCCTGCGGGCCGAGGGAGTGGTGGCATGAGCGGAATCGCCATCGTCGAGGTCGGCCCCCGGGACGGCTACCAAGGCATCGGCCCGTTCATCCCGACGGAGCGGAAGATCAAACTCCTCGAACGGCTCGCCGCCTCGGGCCTGACGCGGATCGAGATCGGCTCATTCGTCAGCGCCTCGGCCCTGCCGCAGATGCGCGACACCGCCGAGGTGCTCGCCGCCTGCGCCCGCCTGCCGAAGGTGCGCCCGCAGGTGCTGGTGCCGAGCGAGCGCCGGGGCCGGGACGCGGTGGAGGCGGGGGCCCGCTGCCTCGTCTTCGTGCTCTCGGTGTCCGAGGCGCACAACCGCAACAACGTCCGCCGCAGCCCGGAGGAGTCGGCGGAGGAGTACGAGCGCCTGCTCGCCGCGATCCCCGCCGACGTGGCGATCCGGCTCGATCTCGCCACCTCCTTCGATTGCCCCTTCGAGGGCCGTATCCCCGAGGAGACGACGCTGGCCCTCCTCGACCGGCTGGTGAAGGCCAGGCCCGACGCCGAGGTCTGCCTGTGCGACACCACCGGCCGGGCGGACCCCGCCCATGTGGGAAGCCTGTTCGCCCAGGCACGGAAGGCCTTCCCGCAGGCGGGCGGCTGGGCGCTGCACGCCCACGACACCTACGGTCTCGGGCTCGCCAACGTCCATGCCGCCTACCGGGAGGGGGTGCGGGTGTTCGATGCCTCCTTCGCCGGGCTCGGCGGATGCCCCTTCGCGCCGGGCGCCACGGGCAACGTCGCCACCGAGGACGTGGTGTGGATGTTCGAGCGGATGGGCGTCCCGACCGGCATCGACCTCGGCGCCCTGGTCGCCGTGGCCCGCGAGGGCGCGGCGCTGCCGGGGGGCCTCTCCGGCGGCCGGGTGCGGGCGGCGCTCAGCGCCCCGGCCGCCTGCGCGCCGATGACGTGACAGGCCCACCATACCGCCCCCCGTGGGGGAACGTGGCGAACTGATCCCACCCTCGACCTCATCCTGAGGTGCGGCGACAGCCGCCTCGAAGGAGGCCTCCAGGGATCGCAGCGGCATCTGGAAGCCTCCTTCGAGGCCCGCTCACGCGGGCACCTCAGGATGAGGCCGAGAATGGGACCCAGGGGTGTCGCAGTAGGGCGTGGCGCTCCATCCTGAACCACCCCCACCCCTAACTCCTCCCCACAAGGGGGAGACAACAGCCCATACGGGAGGATCACCAATGACCGCAGGCAACGCCCTGCCGCGCGAGGACGGCGAGGCACCGTGGCATGCGGGCCTGACCCGGCGCCACTGGCGCATCCTCTGGGGCAGCTATCTCGGCTGGATCTTCGACGGCTACGAGGCCGTGGCCCTCGTCTATGCGCTCCGCCCGGCGCTGGGGACGATCCTCACCCCCGAGCAGGCACAGGCGCCGGCGTACTACGTCGGGCTCGCCATCGGGATCACCCTGCTCGGCTGGGGGATCGGCGGCCTGCTCGGCGGGATCGCCGCCGACTATATCGGCCGCAAGCGGATGATGATGATCTCCATCCTCGGCTACGCGATCTTCACGGGGCTCACCGCCTTCGCCGAGACGTTCGTCCAGCTCGCGGCGCTCCGCTTCATCACCGGGCTGGCCATCGGCTCGGAATGGTCCACCGGCATCGCGCTGGTGGCCGAGACCTGGCCGAACAAGGCCCGGCCGAAGGGCTGCGGCTTCCTGCAATCGGGCTTCGGCGGCGGCGCGGTGCTCGCGGCCATCGTCTGGGCGGTGCTGGCGGCCACCAACCCGATGGGCAACGAATCCTGGCGGATCATGTTCGCTTTGGGCGCGCTCCCGGCCTTCGTCTGCCTGTACCTGCGCCGGGCGCTCGAGGAATCCGAGCAATGGATGCGGGCGCTGAAGGATCAGCGCTGGGCGGCCACCACCGAGGATGCCGGCCACACCCCCAGACAGGCGCAGCGCCCCTTCACCCTAGCGGAAATCTTCCGCGAACCGGAGAGCCGGCGGCGGGTGCTCCTCGCCACCGCCATGTCCTTCGCCACGACGGTCGGCTGGTGGGCGGTCTCGTCCTGGCTCCCGGCCTACACGGAGGCGCTCGCCAAGGCGGCGGGGGAGCCCGCCAACGTCTGGGGCCCCCGGATGGGCATCATCTACAACGTCGGCGCCATCACCGCCTACGTCATCTCGGGCTTCGTCGCCGACGCGATGGGGCGGCGCCCGTTCCTGATCATGACCTATGTCGGCTGCATCGCGACGTCGCTCGCCTGCTACCTCTGGACGGGGAGCCTGGCGGTCTTCATGGGCCTCGCCTTCCTGAACGGCTTCTTCACCCTCGGCTTCGCCTTCTCGTGGATGGCGATCTACCTCGTGGAGCTGTTCACCCCGGCGGTGCGGGCGACGGCGGCGAGCTTCGTGTTCAACGGGGCGCGGCTCATCGCCTGGATCTTCCCGATCATCGCCGGGCAGATCGTCACCTCCTTCGGCGGCGTCGCGGCGGCGGCGCTCACGATGTCGAGCGTCTATGGGATCGGGCTGATCGTGCCGTGGTTCATGCCGGAGACGACGGGGAAGCCGCTGCCGGAGTAGGGCGCCGCCCGGAGCATTTTCCGCCGGAGCGGAGGCCGGTTCGGCGGAAAATGCGGCGGAGGCAATGGATGAGGGCGTCTGCCGTGATCCGGCGATGACAGAAACCGCGGGAGCCCTCCCCCCGCGGAGGGGGGAGGGACGAGCGGCTCCTACTCGTCGTCGTCCTCGTCCTGGTGCCGGCCCTTGAGCTTGGCGAAGACCGAGTCGGCGTCGAGGCGCTCGTCGCGGCCGCCGCGGCGGTCGTCCTCGTCGGGCTCCGGCTCGCGCTGGGTCGAGATCTCGGTGGGCAGGAGCGAGGCGCCGCCCTCGGCCGCCAGCGCCGCCGGACGGTCGGCGGCCGCCTTCTGCACCTCGAAGTCGAGGTTGATCTGGGTGGTCAGGCCGAGCGTCACCGGATCGAGGGGCTGGAGCGAGCCGGAATTCCAGTGGGTGCGCTCGCGGATCTGCTGGATCGTCGACTTCGTGGTGCCCACGAGACGGATGATCTGCGAATCCTTCAGCTCGGGGTGGTTGCGCAGCAGCCAGAGGATGGCGTTCGGCCGGTCCTGGCGGCGGGAGAGGGGGGTGTAGCGCGGCCCCTTGGTGGTGCGCTTCACCTCCGGCAGCTTCACCTTCGAGACGGCGGCCTTCAGCCGGTAATGCGGCGCCTTCTGCGCCTTCTCGATCTCGTCGCGGGTCAGCTGGTTGGTGGTGATCGGATCGAGGCCCTTGATGCCGGCCGCGACCTCGCCGTCGGCGATGCCCTTCACCTCCAACGGGTGCAGCTTGCAGAAGTCGGCGATCTGCTCGAAGGCCAGCGACGTGTTCTCGACCAGCCAAACGGCGGTCGCCTTGGGCATCAACGGACCCTGGGACATGTCTTCACGCGGCTCCAACCTGGCGGAACGGGTCGGGCCGGACATCGGTCCGCAGGCTCCGGATGGACCATCCCGGAGTAGACCCGTCTCACGCTGAAAAAAGGGGATGGCCGACTATAGGCGTCGGCGGGAGGGGGCGCAATCGCCGCGATAGCCCCCCGCGCCCGGCCGTCATTGGCTCCCGGCCCGCCCTTCCGCTCGGCCCGAGGTCCCAAAACAGGATGATAGTCTGTTCACCGTCTGATTACGCTAATATATCAAATTCTCAAGATTGCATTCACAAGTGATCGAGGCGGGTCGTGAAACTGGGAATCGGTTCGAAACTCCACCTTATGACGGTGGCCGCCCTGTTCGGCATCCTGACGGTCTCGGCCACGGGCCTCTGGACGCTCAGTGGGCAGGTGGAGCGCGGCCGGATGGCCAAGACGCACGACCTCACCGACACCGCCTGGGGCGTAGTCGCCCAGTTCGAGGCCGAGGAGAAGGCCGGGCGCCTGACCCGGGAGCAGGCGCAAGGAGCCGCGATCCGCGCCGTGAAGGCCCTGCGCTACGACGGCAAGGAGTACTTCTGGATCAACGACATGCTGCCGCGCATGATCGCCCATCCGATGAAGCCCGAATTGGAGGGCCGCGACCTCTCCGAGGTGAAGGACCCCACGGGTAAGCGCCTGTTCTCCGATTTCGTCGCCCTCGTGAAGGAGAAGGGCGAAGGCTTCTCCGGCTATATGTGGCCGAAGCCCGGCGCCGACGCCCCGGTGCCGAAGATCTCCTACGTGCGCGGCTTCGGCCCCTGGGGCTGGGTGATCGGCACCGGCATCTACGCCGACGACACGGCGGCGATCCTGTGGCGGGCGGCGATCTCGGACGGCCTCGGCATCCTCGCGGTGGTGGCCTTGATCGGCGCCGTCGCGACCCTGATCGGCCGGTCGGTGACGCGGCCCCTGCGCGCCCTGGACGGCGCCATGCGCCGCCTCGCGGCGGGGGATGTGGAGGCCGAGGTGCCGGCCCGGGGCCGGTCCGACGAGATCGGCCGCATGGCCGACGCGGTGCAGGTGTTCAAGGAGGCGCTGGTCGCCAAGCAGGCCACGGATGCGCGCCTCGCCGCCTCCGCCGACGGCAGCCGCCGCAGGGCCGCCGCCCTCGACCGGCTGACCCGGGAGTTCGAGGCGCATGTGGGCGCCCTGAGCCGGGAACTCGCCAGCGCGGCGACGCAGCTCGAATCGACGGCCGGCGCCATGACGGCCACCGCCGCCCGGACGACGGAGCGCTCCGGCACCGTGGCCGACCAGGCCCGGGAGACCACCGGCAACGTCCAGGCCGCCGCCGCCGCGACGGAGGAGATGTCGGCCTCCGTCCGGGAGATCGCGGGGCAGGTCCAGCGCACCTCCGAGATCGCCGTGCTGGCGACGCAGAGCGCCCGGGCCGGCGAGGCGACCGTGCGGACCCTGGCCGAGGGGACGGAGCGGGTGGGCGACGTGGTCAGCCTCATCGCCTCCATCGCCGCGCAGACCAACCTGCTCGCCCTCAACGCCACCATCGAGGCCGCCCGCGCCGGGGAGGCGGGGAGGGGCTTCGCCGTGGTGGCCGCCGAGGTGAAGGAGCTCGCCGGGCAGACGGCGCGGGCCACGGAGGAGATCTCCGGCCAGATCGGCCGCATCCAGGGGGCGACCGGGGAGGCGGTGGGCGCCATCGGCGACCTCGGGCGGACCATCGAGGAGATGCGCGCCATCGCGGTGGGCGTCGCCGCCGGAATGGAGGAGCAGAGCGCGGCGATTCAGGAGATCGTCCGCAGCGTCGCCAGCGCCGCCTCGGGGGCCCAGGCCGTCTCCGCCGACATCGCCGATGTGCGCGCCGGCGCGGACGAGACCGGCATCGCCTCGCGGCACGTGCTGGCCGCCGCCCGGGGCCTATCGCAGGGGTCGGACGACCTTGAGCGCGCGGTCAAGGGCTTCCTGGCGAAGGTGAAGGCGGCCTGAGGCGCGGGCCCCCGCTCACGGGAGGGCGCCGGGCCCCCGTCGCCGGGGCCGGCGGCGGGCTTTCCGGCCGTCGGCTCTTCCGCGACAGGACTCGAAAGCGGACATGGCCAACCCGCAGGCGGCGTGCGCCAGCGATCTATTGAATGGCCTTGATGCTGCCCATGATCGCATTGATGTCCTTGTCGTTGGCCTTCTGTTCCTCTTCGGAAGCCCATAACGTGATGAAGATCAGCCGCTGTTCCGATTCGGCGAAGACCAAAATGATCTGGGTATCGCCGTTCTCGTCCGTGGCCGGAAAAGTCTGCATCTTGCCCGGAAGGCCGCCGAAATTCACATCGTTTTCCTTGGGCTTGCCCGTCACCTTGATCTTGTTGGTTTTCATCCACGCCATGTTCGCGTTCAGCATTTTGTCTATGGCTTTGGCCGAGACGCTTTCGATCGAGAGATAAACGTCGTTGTCCGGGGATCTGGCCTCGAAGCCGTATTCGATGGACTCGGTTTTCCAGGAATTCGGGATCGCGACGGTGGCGGTCGGATTGCTTTCTGGAAATGCGAAATTCTTCGCGCAGACAGGTCCCGCCAACGACAGCGTTAGCGCAACGATCATATGGAAAAGTCTTATAAGATCCTCCCAGGACAACGAAAACGTGTCGCTGGGCCGTACTTGCGAGTCAAACGCAATCCGGAACGTGATGATCAAATCATGGCAATGCGCTTCCAGCGAGCCTAAGCCTCTATGAGGCGGCTTATTCCCGGCAACGATCCGCTGCGGAAGCCTGTTGACCGGCATGCTCGGCCGAGCCGGCGGAGAGGGATCCGCTCAACCCACGGTCACTCTCCGTCGGAGAACTCCGCCACGATCCGAGAAAATTCCGGGGTGCGCAGGTAGCCGTAGGACTTGTGGGTGTTCTCCCGGCCGTCGGGGGCGCGGTAGGCGTTGATCACCGGCACGTCCCGGATCCGCACCCCGGCCTCGTTCGGCGGGAAGAGGCCGCCGAGATCCTCGCCCACGGTGGCGATGTCGTTGCGGTCCATCAGGTTGGACCAGGTCGCCACGGAGCGGGGCACGCACAGGTCGCCGTGCTCCTCCGCCAGCGTCAGCTTGACCTCCGAGAGACCCAGCGGCGCGCCCAGGGTGACGAGGTGGATGGGCCCCGCCACCGACCCGTCGCGCTCGGCCATCCGCAGGACGTCGTAGGCGATGAGCCCGCCCATGGAGTGGGCGACCAGCAGCAGGGGGCCGTCCCGGTGCCGGGCGATGGCCTCCCGCAGGCGGCCCCGGGCGGCGTCCCGGAAGGCCGGGTCGTCGTGGTAGCCCCAGAGGTCGTCGAGGCGGTATTCGAGGATGGCGTCGTCGAGCGGCGTCAGGCCCGCCGCCTCCTGCAGGGTCGCCAGCCCGCGATAGATCCGGTCGGTGAGGGTCGGCGTCCGACGCGCCGGCTCCCCGGCGGGGGAGGGGAACGGCCCCAGGCCGGTATCGGGGACGTAGGGCTCCCGGTTGTCCCGGTCGCGCAGGGGCTCGGGATAGCGCAGGTCCGCCCAGTAGACGAAATCGAGGGCGATCGCCTCGTCGCGGCCGAGGTTGCGCCGGAGGCCCTCCGCGATGGCGTCGGCCCACCAGCCTCCCTTTTCCTCGCGGGGCGGCTTGTTGGCGAGACCGTGGATGCCGACGAGTGATGCTGGAATGGCCGCCTCCCACGGCTTGGCCGTGAGGAATGGAAACTAGATCACGCCGCCGTCGCCGCGACTGCGACAAAAGTCCAAGAAAATCAGTCGAACAGACTGGAGACGCTCGATTCCGTGGCGGTCCGCCCGATCGCCTCGCCGAGCAGCGGCGCGATCGACATCACCCGGATGTTGCGGGCGAGCTTCACGGCCTGGGTCGGCTGGATCGAGTCGGTGATCACCAGCTCCTTCATCCGCGAGGCGGCGATGCGCGAGACGGCGCCGCCGGAGAGCACCCCGTGGGTGATGTAGGCCGAGACGTCCTTCGCCCCCGCGTTGAGCAGGGCCTCGGCGGCATTCACCAGGGTGCCGCCGGAATCGACGATATCGTCCACCAGGATGCAGGAGCGGCCCCGCACGTCGCCGATGATGTTCATCACCTCGGATTCGCCCGGCCGCTCCCGGCGCTTGTCGACGATGGCCAGCGGCGCGTCGATCCGCTTGGCCACGACCCGGGCGCGCACCACGCCGCCGACGTCGGGGGAGACCACCATCCGGTCCTCGGGGGGCATCCGCTCCTTGATGTCGCGGACCATGACGGGGGCGGCGAACAGGTTGTCGGTGGGGATGTCGAAGAAGCCCTGGATCTGGCCGGCGTGGAGATCGACGGTGAGCACCCGGTCGGCGCCGGCCCTCGTGATGAGGTTCGCCACCAGCTTGGCCGAGATCGGGGTGCGGCCGGAGGTGCGCCGGTCCTGCCGGGCATAGCCGAAATAGGGGATCACCGCCGTGATGCGCCGCGCCGAGGACCGGCGCGCGGCGTCGATCATGATCAGCAGCTCCATCAGGTGGTCGTTGGCCGGGAAGGAGGTCGACTGGACGATGAACACGTCCTCGCCACGGACGTTCTCCTGCAGCTCGACGAAGATCTCCATGTCGGCGAAGCGCCGGACCATGCACTTGGCCAGCGGCAGCTCAAGATAGGCGGCGATGGCCTCGGCCAAGGGCCGGCTCGCATTGCCGGCGACGATCTTGATCGAGGTTTTCATTCTGTCCCGCCCGTGCGCGGGCGACGCGCCCGCGGCCGCAGCCCCGCAGGGAACGGGGCAGATCCATGACGGGTGAGGCTCATATCAGCGGCCTCGATCTGTCACAATGCCTTCACGGGCCATACGCACAGGGCCCGGCGCCGGCCCTCAGAGGGCTTGCGGCTCCAGCAAGCGGTGCAGGTGGACCACGAAATAGCGGGTCTGCGCGCTGTCGACCGTGGCCT
This sequence comes from Beijerinckiaceae bacterium, assembly GCA_022702015.1. Taxonomy (GTDB): domain Bacteria; phylum Pseudomonadota; class Alphaproteobacteria; order Rhizobiales; family Beijerinckiaceae; genus Methylobacterium. Next base: position 16,183 of record JAKONI010000013.1, read on the forward strand.
GCGCCTTCGCCTTCCAGGCCGCCTGCGCCGAGGCATAGTCCGGAAAAACACCCACGATGTCGAGGTTCTTGACGTCGCGGAAGCGGATCCCGTCCAGATCCTCGAGTTCGCCGCCGAACACGAGGTGAAGCCGCTGGTCGCTCTCGATCGTCGTCGCCATGGTTTCTCCTGTGTTGCCCCGGGGGATGCCGATTCGGCCCGGCCCGGACGCCTCCGGGTGCGGTCCTGCGGTCGCAGACCGCGCCGGGAGCGTCAAGCCTCGCGCTCCCTCCCGGCGGGGGAGGCGGCGGCGGCGGACCGTGCTAGTCAGGGGGCATGATCCGTCTCCCCCTGCGCCGTTCCCTGGCGGGCGGCGCCCTCGCCGCCCCCCTTCTCGCCGCCCTTCTCGCCCCCTTGGCCCTGGCGGCGCCGGCCGCCGGGCAGCCCTCCGCCAAGCCCAAGCCCGCCGACCGGCCGGCGGACAAGTCCCGGGTCGCGGCGGCGCCGGTGATCGCGTGCCCCTCGGTGGCCAACTACCGGATGCTGATGCACGACGGCGCCCCCGCCGCCGCCGCGACGCTGGGCGATCCCAAGGCCGACCACCTCGGCTGCGCCGCCCTTCCGCGCAATCGCATCGGCGGCATCGTCGACCGGGTGACCCTGGGGGGACGCTCCTACGATTGCGCGGCGGTGAAGGACACCACCGTCTGCCATTGGATGGAGACCGGGACCCTTCCGGCCTCGGGGGAGGCGGGCTGGCGCTGAGGCGCCGGCGGGTCAGCGCAGGTAGCCACGGCTGCGGAGATCCCGCTCCACTTCCGTCTCCAGGGCGGCGAGGGGGTTGTCGTTCACGGCCGCCGGGGGATGCAGGGGCCTCATCGGCCGCGGGCGCGGGTCCCGGACCGCCGCGACCGGATCCGCCGGGGGCCGCCGGGACAGCCGCGTCGCGAGACGGCCGAGGGCGGCGCGGGCGGCGGACATGATGGGTCTACGGAGCATCACCTGGGATCCCGGTGCGCGTCTCCCGCCCGGGGCGGCACGGCGCATGGGGGATCTTAGGGCACCGGCGGGGCCGGATCCATGGCGCCGGGCCGGTCATGCGGAGGAGGATGGCGGAAGCGGATGTCATCCGAACTAAGCAATTTATTCGTTGTATCGCGCATATTTAGTACCTCAATTGCAATGCCGACCCACGTCTTAACCCACGACCATCTTGTGACTTGGAGCGGTCACGTACGGGCCCCTGCGAACGGCGACTGCCCGCACGCAACACGTCTGCTTCAAATGCGCGCACAAATCTGTATGGCCGGGACGGTACGCACGGCGACGGAAGGAAGGGGGCGATCAGCCCTTGGCGCGTTCGGCCTCAGCATGGGCCAGCATTTCGCGGG
>JAKONI010000014.1 GCA_022702015.1 Beijerinckiaceae bacterium
GCGGCATGCCGCAGATCGAGGTGACCTTCGACATCGACGCCAACGGCATCGTCAACGTGACGGCGAAGGACAAGGCGACGAACAAGGAGCACCAGATCCGCATCCAGGCCTCGGGCGGCCTCTCGGATGCCGACATCGAGCGGATGGTGAAGGACGCCGAGGCCAACGCCGAGGCCGACAAGCGCCGCCGCGAGCTGGTCGAGGTGAAGAACCAGGGCGAGAGCCTCGTTCACTCGGCCGAGAAGTCGGTGAAGGAGTACGGCGACAAGGTCTCGGCCACCGACAAGGGCGGCATCGAGACGGCCATCGCCGCGCTGAAGACCGCGCTGGAAGGCGAGGACGTCGAGACCATCAAGGCCCGCACCACGGACCTGACCCAGGCCTCGATGAAGCTCGGCGAGGCGATGTACGCCGCCAGCCAGGCCGCGGGGCCGGACGCGGCGGCGGCGGGCGAGGCCGGCGCCGAGAAGAAGGACGACGTGATCGACGCCGACTTCCAGGAAGTCGACGACAAGGATCAGAAGAAGCGGGCCTAATCGCCACGCTCGTCTGAAATCGATGCGGGGCCGGAGCGATCCGGTCCCGTCTTCGCTTGCGGTGGACCGTCGCTCGGGTACAGCAGGAACCGGCACGGATTCGGACGCCGCCGGGGAACAGGCCGGGTTCGCATCGGGCGATGAGGGCCCCGGCCGTCCGACCGATGACCTCATCCCGAGGGGACCGCCCGTGGCGGGTCCCGGAGGATGGGTCCAGGGATCATTGCGCCTTCTGGATGCCTCCGATGAGGCGGCTGCGCCGCACCTCACGATGAGGTCGCGCTTGGGATTGTCCGGAGACGGAACGGGATGTCGAAGCGGGATTATTACGAGGTTCTGGGGGTCGCCAAGACCGCCTCGGACGGCGAGATGAAGACCGCCTTCCGCAAGCTCGCGATGTCGTATCACCCCGACCGCAATCCCGGCGACAAGGAAGCCGAGATCAAGTTCAAGGAGATCAACGAGGCCTACCAGTGCCTCTCCGACGGGCAGAAGCGCGCCGCCTACGACCGCTTCGGCCATGCCGCCTTCAGCCAGGGTGGCGGCGGAGGCGGGCCGGGCTTCGGCAACGAGTTCGGCGACTTCATGTCGGACATCTTCGACAACTTCTTCGGTGACGGCCGGGGGCCTGCCCCGGGCGGTCCCCGCCGGGGCGGGGCGCCGGGTCGCGAGCGTGGGGCCGACCTGCGCTACAATCTGGAGATCACCCTGGAGGAGGCCTTCGCCGGCAAGGCCGAGACCATCAAGATTCCGACCTCCATCACCTGCGATACCTGCTCCGGGACGGGGGCCAAGGCGGGCTCGAAGCCGCGCCCCTGTGCCACCTGCGGCGGCTACGGCCGGGTGCGGGCGGCCCAGGGGTTCTTCGCCATCGAGCGGACCTGCCCGAATTGCCACGGCCGGGGTGAGATCGTGGACGATCCCTGCCCGAACTGCCACGGCGCCGGCCGGGTCAACCGGGAGCGGACGCTGTCGATCAACGTGCCGGCGGGGGTCGACGACGGCCTGCGCATCCGGCTCGCCGGGGAGGGCGAGAGCGGCCTCCGGGGCGGGCCATCCGGCGACCTCTACGTCTTCCTCTCCATCAAGCCCCACGAGTTCTTCCAGCGGGACGGGGCGGACCTGTTCTGCCGGGTGCCGATCTCGATGGTGACGGCGGCGCTGGCCGGCGAGATCACCGTGCCGGTCATCGACGGTTCGCAGACCCAGGTGCGCATTCCGGCCGGCACGCAGACCGCCAAGCAGTTCCGCATCAAGAGCAAGGGCATGCCGGTGCTGCGCTCGCGGGAGGTCGGCGACCTCTACATCCAGGTTTTCGTGGAAACCCCGCAGAGCCTCACCAAGCGCCAGCGCGAGCTGCTGATGGAGTTCGATCAGTCGGCCTCGCCGGAAAATCACCCCGAGTCGTCGGGGTTCTTTTCCAAGGTTCGGGAGTTCTTCGGGGGCGCCGCCAAGGCGTGATCTCCGTCAGGAGGGTCGTCCCCGTGGCGCTTGTGCCCTAGGCGGCGCCCAAACGGGACGGTAAGAACGTTTCGTCGTCTCACGAATCTTGTCTCCACGGCATCGGGAATCCAGGACTTGCCGCCGCTGCGCCATTCCAGTGCAAAGGTCTCCGGTATCGAGGGCCGGATCCGTGGGCCGCGGCGCGATCCGCTGGAGGACGAGGCTAGGTTCCTCCGCTCCTGGCTCGAGCGGCCCCTTGTGACGGGGGCTGTGACGCCCTCGGGCCGGATGCTCGCCCGGACCATGGCGTCCTACGTCGATCCGCAGCAGGCCGGTCCGGTGATCGAGCTGGGGCCGGGGACCGGCCCGGTGACGGAGGCGCTGATCCGCCGGGGCGTCCCCGCCGAGCGGCTGATCCTGGTGGAGTTCAACCCCGATTTCTGCCGCCTGTTGAGCCGCCGCTTCCCCGGCGTCACGGTGATCCGGGGCGACGCCTACGACATCCGGGCCACCCTCGGCTCGGTGCTGTCCGAGCCCGGCGCCGCGACGATCTCCAGCCTGCCGCTGTTCACCAAGCCCCTGGAGCAGCGCCTCGACCTGCTCAACGCCGTCCACGATCTGATGCGGCCGGGCTCGCCCTTCATCCAATTCACCTACGCCGTGGTCCCCCCGATCCCGGCCAAGTGCGAGGTCGGCAGCTACACGGCCGCGCCCTCCAACCGGGTGTGGCTCAACCTGCCCCCCGCGCGGGTGTGGGTGTACCGGCGGCCGTAGGCGGCACTGGCCCTCCCCTCTACGGGGATCGTTGTAGAATTCGGCTCTCGCGGTCGCTCCCTTCATCACCCTCATCCTGAGGTGCGGCGAAGCCGCCTCGAAGGAGGCTTCCAGGGATCGCAACGGGTTCTGGAGGCCTCCTTCGAGGCCCCCGCTTCGCGGCGGCACCTCAGGATGAGGGCGA
>JAKONI010000015.1 GCA_022702015.1 Beijerinckiaceae bacterium
GCCGCTGCGGCACCTATCCGCGCATCCGCGCGGCCATCCATCAGGCCGCCGGCCAGACCCCGGCCCCCCAGGGAGAGCGCCTGTGATTCACGATCTCAAGCTCATGGCCGAACAGGCCGCCGCCGAGGCCAAAGACGCCGCCGAGGCCGGGAACGCCGCCGCGTCCGCGCCGCGTCCCGTGCTCGCCAACGTCAGCCGCCGGGGCATCCTCGGCGGCGCGGGGGCGCTGGTACTCGCCCTGTCGCTGCGCACGCCGGCCAAGGCCGACGAGACCCAGACCGAGGAGCAGAAACAGAAGAAGTTCGGCGCCGACGGCATGCCGCATGGCTGGCGCGACGATCCGAAGATCTTCATCGGTATCGCCCCCGACGGCACCGTCACGGTGACGAACCACCGCTCCGAGATGGGCCAGGGGGTGCGCACCTCCGTGGCCCTCACCGTCGCCGACGAGATGGAGGCCGCCTGGCCGAAGGTGAAGGTCGTCCAGGCCGTGGGCGACGAGAGCCGCTTCGGCAACCAGGACACGGACGGCTCGCGCTCGCTCCGCCACTTCTTCCAGCACTTCCGCCACGCCGGCGCGGCGATGCGGGCCATGCTGATCCAGGCCGCCGCCCAGCAGTGGAACGTGCCGGCCACCGAGGTCAGCGCCAGGAACCACATCCTCACCCATGCCAAGTCCGGCAAGACGCTGGGCTACGGCGAGGTGGCCGAGGCGGCCGCCAAGCTCCCGGTCCCCGGCACCGTCACGCTGAAGGACCCGAAGGACTTCCGCTACATCGGCACCGGCAAGATCGGGCTGATCGACAACTTCGACATCACCACGGGCAAGGCGATCTACGGCGCCGACACCAAGCTCGACGGGATGCTCTACGCGGCCATCGCCCGCCCGCCCGTCTACGGCGGCACCGTGAAGTCCTATGACGACGCGGACGCGAAGAAGGTCGCGGGCGTCGTGAAGATCTTCAAGATCGACGGCGCCCCGATCCCGTCCGAGTTCATGCCGCTCGGCGGCGTGGCGGTCGTCGCCAAGAACACCTGGGCGGCGCTCAAGGCCCGCGAGGCCCTGAAGATCACCTGGGACGACGGCCCGAACGCCACCTACGACACCGACAGCTTCCGCAAGGAGCTGGAGGCGGCCGCGCGCCAGCCCGGCAAGGTGGTCCGCACGCAGGGCGACGTCGATGGCGCCCTCGCCAAGGCCAAGAAGAAGGTGGTCGCCGAGTACTTCGTGCCCCACCTCGTCCAGGCGCCGATGGAGCCCCCGGCCGCCGTGGCGCGGGTGAAGGACGGCGTGTGCGAGGCCTGGGCCTCGACGCAGGGTCCGCAGGCGGCCAACGACCGGCTGATTAAGGCCCTCAACCTGCCCGACGACAAGGTGACGGTGAACGTGACGCTGCTCGGCGGCGGCTTCGGCCGCAAGTCGAAGCCCGATTACGTGGTCGAGGCGGCGCTGTGCAGCCGGGAGGTCGGCGGCGCGCCGGTCAGGCTCGCCTGGACCCGCGACGACGACATCCACCACGGCTTCTACCACACCATCTCCGCCGAGCGGATCGAGGCCGGGCTGGACGACAAGGGCATGCCGGTGGCGTGGCTGCACCGCTCCACCGCGCCGACGATCGGCTCGATCTTCGCGCCGGATCCGAAGCACGAGCTTCCGTTCGAGCTGGGCATGGGCCTCGTGAACACCCCGTTCTCCATTCCCAACATGCGGATGGAGAACCCCGAGGCCGCCGCCCACGTGCGGATCGGCTGGTTCCGCTCGGTCTCGAACATCCCGCACGCCTTCGCGATCCAGTCCTTCGTCTCGGAGCTGGCGCACGAGGCGGGGCGCGACCCGAAGGACTACCTCCTCGATCTCATCGGCCCGCCGAAGACAATCGATCCGGCCTCCATCGGCGACGTGTGGAACTACGGCGAGGACCCGTCCCGCTATCCGATCGACACCGGCCGCCTGCGGGGGGTGATCGAGGCCGCCTCGAAGGGCGCCGGCTGGGGTCGGCAACTGCCGAAGGGCCGGGGTCTCGGCGTCGCCGGGCACTACAGCTTCGTCACCTACACGGCGGTCGCGGCCGAGGTGGAGGTCGATGAGAAGGGCCAGGTGAAGGTGCAGGCCATCGACATCGCCGTCGATTGCGGGCCGCAGGTGAACCCCGAGCGCATCCGCTCCCAGATGGAGGGCGCCGTGGTCATGGGGATGGGCCTCGCCCTCACCTCGGAGATCACCTTCAAGCAGGGCCGGGCGCAGCAGAACAACTTCGACGGCTACGAGATCATCCGGATCGACGCTGCCCCGAAGGTCGTTCGCGTCCACCTCGTGCCGACGGGCAAGTACGACGGGCCGCTCGGCGGCGTTGGCGAGCCCGGCGTGCCGCCGGTGGCGCCGGCCATCGCCAACGCGGTCTTCGCCGCCACGGGCCGCCGGATCCGGCAATTGCCGATCCGCGATCAGGCCGCGGGAGCCTGAACGAGGGCCTGAACCCGGCCGCGATCCGGTGCGTTGAGCGCGTGAGCGTTCTCCGTACCGGATTCGCGACCGAGGAAAGTTCGACCATGAAGCGTCCCGTCCGTCCCGTCGCCGCGTTCCTCGCGGCCGGCGGCTACCTTGCCCTCGTCTCCGGTGCGGCCCTCGCTTCCCCCTGTGCGCAGCAGATCGAGGCCCTGCAAGGCAAGGTGAAGGACGAGACCCGCGATGCCATCGCCGCCAACACGAGCGGGCAGGGCACGGCGGCCAAGCGCAGCGGCGAGGGCGTGACCGGAACCGAGGGCGCCCGCGCCAACGAAGCGCCGCAGGCCCCGCCGGAGAAGTCGGCCGAGGCCGGCAAGGGGGCCGACGCGGCGCAGCAGGCCAAGGTCGCCCTGGAGGAGGCCAAGACCGCCGAGGGCAAGGGCGACACGAAGGGCTGCGAGGCCGCCGTGGAGCGGGCGAAGTCCCAGCTCGGCAAGGCACCGTAGGACCGTGTGCGCTCCCTCCCCCGCAGAGGGGGGAGGGAATGAGCGGGTTCCTACCGCACCCCCAGATCCTCGCACCGGGCGAGGAACCGGGCCTGGGCCTCCCCCGTCGGCCAGGGGTTGGCCAGGGCGAGCACCGGATCGGGCAGGGCGACCGCCGGCCCGAAATACCGCGCGGCCTCCTCCTCCGAGAACCCCGCGAGCCGCACCGCCTCGATATGGGCGGCGATCCGGTCCGCCCGCTTCACCCGCCGGGTGACGGCGGGGGCGGGGGCGGGTAGGCCGAAGCGCTGGCGCACCGCCCCGAGCAGCCGCTTCTCCACCCCCCGGTAGGCATCGCCGATCGCTGCCTTGAGGGGCGAGATGATATCCCCCACCACGTATTCCGGCGCGTCGTGCAGGAGCAGTTCGGGCCCCTCCGTCCCGGTGCGGGCGGGGTGGAGGTGGAGGCCGATGCGCTCCACCAGCAGGCTGTGCTGCGCCACCGAGAAGACGTGCGGGCCGGAGGTCTGCCCGTTCCACCGGGCGACCCGGGCGAGCCCGTGGGCGATGTCGGCGATCTCGACATCGAGGGGGGAGGGATCGAGAAGGTCGAGCCGGCGGCCTGAGAGCATCCGTTGCCAGGCGCGGGGGGGCTCCTTCGCGGCGGGAGACCTCATTCCCGCCCGGGGGCGGCGCAGGCCGCGTGGCGGTGGCACCCGGTCAGGTGGTCGTTGACCATGCCCACCGCCTCCATGAACGCGTAGATGATGGTCGGCCCGCAGAAGGAGAACCCCTCCGCCTTCAGGGCCTTGCCCATGCGCTTCGAGAGGTCGCTCTCGGTGGGCACCTCGGCGCGGGTGCGATAGTGGGGCTGGGCCGGCCGGCCCTCGCAGAAATCCCAGAGGAAGCGGGAGAAGCCGGGGCCGCTCTCCTCGATCCGCAGCCATGCCCGCGCCCCGGCGATGCTGCCGAGGATCTTGGCGCGGTTGCGGATGATGCCGGTGTCGGCCATCAGCCGGGCCACGTCCGCCTCGGTGTAGCGGGCGATGGTCTCGGGCGCGAAGCCGTCGAAGGCCCGGCGGAACCCCTCCCGCCGTTTCAGGATGGTGATCCACGAGAGGCCCGCCTGGAACCCGTCGAGGATCAGCTTCTCGTAGAGGGCGCGGCCGTCGTATTCCGGCACGCCCCACTCGGTGTCGTGGTAGGCGATGTAGATCGGGTCGAGCCCCGCCCAGGCGCAGCGCGGGCAGCCGTCCGGGTGGTGGATCAAGCCCTCGGGCGGCGTCGCCATGGTCAGACGGCCGCCTCGCCCCCGGCATCGGGCATGGGGAAGGTCGCGTAGCTGGGGCGGGCGACGGCCAGCGGCTTGCCGTCCGCCCGCAGGGGTTCGCCGACGGCCAGGGCGTCGCCCAGCCGGTCGAGGCGCACCAGGGCGAGGCCCTTGCCGGCGGCGGTGCTGCCGGTGGTGCCGAGCACCTTCGCGCCCGCCTGGATCTCGGAGCCCGGCGCGGCCGGAGCCTCGGGATACTCCACGGCCAGCAGCCGGGTGCGGGCGGTGCCCCGGTGCTGCATCCGCGACACCACCTCCTGGCCGACGTAGCAGCCCTTGCGGAAGTCGATCCCGCCGAGTTGGTCCATCAGGGCCTCGTGCGGGAAGGCGTCACTGTAGGCGTAGTCCCGGCCCCCCTCCGGCACCGCCAGCGCGATGCGGTGGGCGTGATAATCCTCCTCCGACGCATCCGCCGAGAAGGCGCCCTCCGCCGCGTAGAGCCGGGCGCCGAGGTCGAGGTGCCGGCTGTCGGCGGCGACGGCGGTCTGCGCCGCCGTGGTCGATCCGCCCCAGGCGGCGGCCACCGCCACGGTCGGGTCGGCGGCGATCTCGGCCTTGGCGCGCAGCTTGTAGAGGCTCAGGCGCTTGGCGAGGTCGGCGGCCCTGTCGGCGGCGACATCGAGGCGGAACCCCTCCGGCACGCGCGAGATCAGGAAATCGAACAGGATCTTGCCCTGCGGCGTCAGCAGGGCGCCGAGGCGGGCCTCGGCCTCACCCAGCGTCTCGACGTTGCAGGTGAGGACACCCTGCAGCAGGGCGGTCGCGTCGGGCCCGGCAACGGTGACGAGGGCACGGTCCGGCAGCAGGGCAATCGGCATCGGTGTGTCCAAAAGTCATGGGGTTTCCAAAGGGATCATCCCTTTGGCGGGTGCAGGGCGGCGCCCTGAGACACGTCAGGGTTTCACCCCGACACCCCACCAAAGGGCATGACGCCCTTTGGGATCCCCCGATCTCTCCTCAATGCTGCAACGTCGTGGTGAAGGCACCGCCGCGGATCCGGTCGGGGAAGCCCTCGGCGTAGCGGGCGGTCGCCTCCTCGCCGTAGGTCATCACGAGTTCCTGGAAGGCGGCGAACAGGGCCGCCTGGGCCATGCAATCCCCATCGAGACCATCGAGGCAGCCCTCGGCGAACGCTTCCGAGACATAGCTCAAAGCGGCACGCTTTTCATCGACATCGGCCTCGAGGGGGGCGGTGTGCGAGATGGTCTGCATGGTCCGACACTTCCATTGCGCCGGTCTGAGACAGATCGGCGGACACCCTGGATGATAGGCGGCTCATAGCGGGACGCCTAGCCGGTAATTGCGGATCGGTTAACGCGGTCGATCGAATGCGAGGCTTCCCCCCGATCACGGATCCCTGTGGCGCGGACGCCTCACCCGCCGAACCGCCCCGCCAAGGCATGGGACAAACGCTCGCCCTCGGTGAGGAAGCGGGCCGAGGCCTCGTGCGCCGCCGGGGTGCAGACCCGGTAGGTCAGGGCATAGCTGCGGTAGCCGCGATTGTAGGCCCCGGCGAGTCGGTCCCGCCGAGCGGGGGTGATGCCCTCCGCCTCGATGAGCGCCTTCATCCGGGCGGGCCATTCGGCGGCGTCGGCCGTCGTGCAGAGGTTGCGCAGGAACGACAGGGAGCCGATCACCTCGGCCATCCGCATCAGGTCGCGGTCGTAGGGGGCGGGGGAGTCGGCCGGGGCCGGCGCCTCCTTCGGGGTATCCTTGGGGGCCTCCTTCGCCGCCTCCCTGGCCGGCGTCTTGGCCCGCTGCTGGGCATGGGCGGGGACGGCGAGGAGGGCGAGGCCCACCAGCACCGCCACCGCGCCCCGGGGGGCGATGAACCGGATCGGGCCCATCACGCCGTCCCCCGGCCCGCCACACGGGCGAAGGCCTCCCGCAGGGTGCCGATCAGGCCGGGCGTGGTCTCCAGCGTCCCGATTTCGGAGAGGTTCGCCCAGCGCACGCCGAGCGCCTCCGGCCCGGTCACCGGCTCGCCCCCGCGCCATAGGGCGGCGTGGGGATGGACGACGTAGTGATGCCGGGCCCGCCCGGCCTCGTCGCGCACGATGATCTCCGTGGGGGAGAGCACGCCGACCACCTCGGCGGTGAGCCCGACCTCCTCGGAGAGTTCCCGCAGGGCGGCCTCGGCCAGGGTCTCCCCCACCTCCACGAGTCCCCCCGGCAGGGTCCAGACCCCGCGCATCGGCTCGTTCGCCCGGGCCGCCAGCAGGACGAGGCCGTCCCGGATCACGGCGATGGAGGCACCGACGAAGGGCCGGGACGGGAAGGTCCGCGATTCGGCTTCGCTCACGGCCGTCCTCCGTCGAGGGCGATGGCGGCGACCCGTCCATCCCCGAGCCCCACGACAAGGCGCAGTCCCGCCCCCTCGCCGAGGGCGGCGATGCCGGTGCCGACGGGGGCCGGCAGGGTGACCCGCAGGCGCTCGCGGAGGGTCTCCTTCAGGGGTCCCCGGGCGGTGACGAGGGCGACCGCCGGCAGTCCGGCGACCGGCAGCGCCAGGTCGGTCCCGCCCTCGGCCGGCACGGTGTCGGCGAGGTCGGCCTCGCCCTCGCCGAGGGTGTAGCCCGCCGCCTCGGGGCCGGGGGCGATCCGGTCCGGGGTGAGGGTCCACAGGCGCAGCACCCCCCGGGCATCGACCGTCGCCGCCTCCGGGGCGCCGCTGCCGGAAAACTCCGCCACCGCCGCGAGGACGAGGCGCGGCCCGTCGGGGGTCCGGGCGCTCATCGTCCAGGTCGGCGGGGTCCCCGCCGACCGGCTGACCAGGATGAGGGCGCCTGCCTCCGGGGCGGTGAGCGTCGCGGCCAGGACGGCCGGGTGCTTGGCCAGGGGTACGATGCGCGGCGGCTGGGGGGCGAACACCGCCCCGTCCCCGGCGGTGAGGGAGGCGGTCTCCACCGGCACCGGCTTCGGCTCGGCGGTGACGCCCAGGGGCTGGCGCTCACGCACGGTGAGCGTCGCCGCGGCGGGCCCGCCGCCGGGGGCGCGGGCGCGGCCGGCGAGGTAGGCGCTGAGCGGCCCGTCGAGGGCGCGGCGGATCCCCGGCAGGGCGCCCCGGGGGGTCTCGGAGGCGATGAGATCCTCCACCGCCTCCCGGCCGATGGGCCGGGCGGCGACCGTGCCGTTCTCCACCACCAGCACCGCCCCGCCCTCGTCACCCCAGACGACGGCGATCGGCGTCCCCACCTTCCCGGCGTCCTTGCCGGCGTCCTTGCCCCCATCGCCCCCCCGGATGACGGGCAGGAGGCCGGAGGTCGCCACGGCGGTGGCGATCTCGCTGCGGGGGCCGCGCATCTCGCGGACCTTGAACGGCAGGTCGAGGACCCGCACGGCGGGCTCCGCGCGGGCGGGCCCGGCGGCAAGCGAAAGGGCAAGGACAGGAGCAAAGAGAAGTGCCGGCAGATCCGCCCACGATTCCCGTGCGATCACGGCACGCCCGGCGCGCGCCGGCGCGTCAGACATGCTGTCCGCCGTTGATGTGCAGTTCGGCGCCGTTCACGTAGGACGAGGCCTCGGTGCACAGGAAGTAGATCGCCTTGGCCACCTCGTCGGGGGTGCCCAGACGCCGCTGGGGGATCTGCTCCACGAGCTTCTCCGTCCCCGGCGAGAGGATGGAGGTGTCGATCTCGCCCGGCGAGATGGCGTTCACCCGCACGCCGATCGGCCCGAAATCGGCGGCCATCTC
>JAKONI010000031.1 GCA_022702015.1 Beijerinckiaceae bacterium
TCTCCTGGAACCGGCTCTCACCCGCGCTCACGCCGATGAGCTGCGGCGGGAACACCGCCGGGATGCTCGCGGAGGCGGCCAGGACGTCACGAAACAGCTCAACCCGGTTCGGCGCGTCGCTGGAGGCTATGGCGCCCATGTTCCAGATGACGGCGCGCTGAGAGTCCAGGTTGGTCGTCACGACCAGCAGGCGGCGGCCCTTGGCGTTCTCGGCGGCGATGGCGTCGAGCAGGTCGGCGTTGACGTAGCGCCCGATGAGGTCGCGCAGGCGCCCGTCGCCGAAAAGGCCCGACCCGAACAGGACGTTCGTCAGGCTCGGGGCCTGGACCAGCGTCTCCGCGACGCCGCTCGTGTAGAACTCGGTGAGGTAGGCGTCGTAACCCGAGCCGAGGAACGCGAAGGGGGCGATCAACGCCCCGGTCGACACCCCCGACACGAGGGTGAAGTCAGGCCGCGTACCGGTTTGCGACCAGCCATTGAGTACCCCGGCGCCGTAGGCCCCGTCCCCGCCCCCGCCGGAGAGGGCGAGATAGGTGAAGCCAGCGGAACGCCGGTGTGGGTTCGCGGCCAGTTCGGCGATGGTCTCCACCGAAGCATCGGCGAAGACGCGGGCCCCGGGAATTCCGGGGATGCCCGCCTGGGACGCCTGCTCGGCCGTGTACGGCGCGCGCGCGATGGTGCCGCAAGCCGCCATCTGCGCCGCGAGACCCACGGCGGCGATCCAGCGGAGCCCGGTTTGACCGTAACCCATCAGACTTGTCCCAGGAGGGGCGGCCGGACGTAGGGCCGCGGCATCAACGAGAGAACGAGCTTGGCCGTATCACGTTCCGGCTGCAAACCGCCAAGCACAAGGGATCGGGGCCATGTTGCACCGGGGCAACGGATCGCCCCCGGCGATTCGTTCGTGGTGGACAGGCCCGACCCATCGGGAGAAGCGTGGCCATAGAACCCTTGCAAGCTTCGCGAACGGCGCGGTAGGGTCTCGCCACGGCTCGGAGCGACACGGTGTCGCACTGGCGCGGCTGCCGCTGGCTGGCCCGGTGACGCATGCGCGCCGAAGGGTGAGGGGTCGGAGGGGGACTATGGAAGCGGGCCTAAGCTGGACGGAAGAGCGCGTGGCGCTCCTGCGCCGTCTTTGGGAAGATGGTCAGAGCGCCAGCAAGATCGCGGCGCAGCTCGGCGGGGTCACCCGCAATGCCGTCATCGGAAAGGTCCACCGCCTTGGGCTGTCCGGCCGGTTGAAGGCGGGCGAGGAGGCGACCGTGGCCGCCGCCAAGACCGTCGAGGTCGAAAAGCTCGTGGCGGCCGTCGCGGCGGCTCCCGAGCCGGTCGCACCGGTGAGCCACCGCCCCACCCCCGCATTCCCCCCGGCCGCACCGGCGATCCGTCCGGCCGCCGTCGATCCGGTGGCGATCCCCGCATCCCAACGCGTGACCATCATGGACTTGCGGGAGTCCATGTGCCGCTGGCCCCTGGGCGACCCCACCACCCCGGAGTTCCGGTTCTGCGGTGCCCGGTCGATCACCGGACTGCCCTACTGTACCTACCACGCCGAAATCGCCTATCAGCCGGCGGCCGAGCGCAAGCGCGACCGGCGCGCGGCCGGTTTCCGCTAGCCCGGTCAGACAAAGACCGGCACGTCCGACCTAAACTCGGTGCTGCCGCCTACGACACGGGTCGCTGGGGCGTCGGGATCGCCGTGAAACAGCGTTTCCCGAAGAGAGGTCTCATCCTTCGGCGAGGAACCGTGCGGTCCCTGGATTGAGCCACTCCGTGGGGACAAGGCCCCTGAGGTGGTCCGGGGCGCTTTCGCCACCTTGGGGATGGTGGGCTTCGAGATCCGGGATCGCCCGCGAAAGGGCTCGTGCGATTCGGAGCGCGATCCGCGGATCGAACCGTGGCCGCGCGAGGACGAAACTCCACGATCCCACCGTTCGAATTGGCTCCGTCTGTCCGGGGAAAGCCTTCGCCGGAACGGTCAGCCGCGTCATGGACGGGTCCGCCCGCGTCAGCCGCGCGACCGCCTCCTCCGCCGGAGCGATGAACCGGGCCCCACCCGGATCACGGGCCACCGCCACGAAGCCCGGCCAACCGATGCCGCCGCCCCACAACGCCGTGGCCCGCCCGTCGCAGACCATCGGCGGACCGTCCCCCGCGTGATCCAGCAGGATAGGCCGCACATCGCGGTCGGGATCCAGGCCGGAGGCCGCCAGGACGGCACGCCCCATCACGGTGAGGCCGGAGTTCCGGGTGCCGAGCGCCACGGCGTGGCCCTTCAGGTCGGAGACCGACCCCACGGGGCTGTCGGCCCGGACGACGAACAGCCCGGGCGTCGAGTACATCGGCGCCAGAATGGTCGGGCCGCCCGGTTGGCCCAAGGCCGGGTAGGCGTAGGCCCCCTGCACCAACGCGAGATCGACCGTGCCCCGCGACAGCCGTTCCAGGTTCTCGGCGGATCCTCCGCTCGCCTCCGGCACGACCAGGAGGCCAGGATCGGCCCTGTTGACCGCCTTGGAGAAGGCTTCGCCATAGGCCGGGAAGCCGCCCCCCGGCGTGGCCGTGGCAAGGGTGATGCGGAGGGGATCCGCCCGCGCCCCCGGCGCGAATCCTAAAATCCCGAGGATCGCCAAGCCCCGGCGACGGGTGAGCAGGATCGGTTCGGCCATGCCGGGCTTGCCTGACGGAGTGGAGGGACCAACAGAAGATATTTTCGCAATCGGCGGACAAACAAATAGATTTCTTCTACCCGATGGCCAGATGACTTTGCGATATGAAAAAGTTTGGCGGATAAAGCACTTAGTGTGATTGCTCCGGCCGGGGCAACGGGATATCGCAGCCTCCCGCGCGGGCGTTGCGGCCTCGACCCCTTGGTTCCGGGCCGGCAGTCCCGACATCGCTATCAACGCAACAGGAAGCACGCGATGGCCGATTCCCTTACCTCGCCGTCCAAGGTCGGCCATGGCCGCATCTACGGCTCGATCACCGAGACCATCGGCAACACGCCGCTCGTCCGGCTGAACCGTCTGCCCAAAGAGCACGGCATCGACGCCGAGATCCTGCTCAAGCTGGAATTCTTCAACCCGATCGCGAGCGTCAAGGACCGCATCGGCGTCAACATGATCGACGCGCTCGAGGCCGCCGGCAAGCTGCAGCCCGGCGGCACGCTGGTCGAGCCGACTTCCGGCAACACCGGCATTGCGCTGGCCTTCGTGGCCGCGGCCCGGGGCTACCGGCTGATCCTGGTGATGCCCGAGACGATGTCCCTGGAGCGGCGCAAGATGCTGGCCTTCCTGGGTGCCGAGCTGGCGCTCACCCCGGGCGCGCAGGGCATGAAGGGCGCCATCGCCAAGGCCGAGGAGCTCCTGAAGGAGATCCCCGGCTCGGTGATGCCGCAGCAATTCTCGAACCCGGCCAACCCCGAGATCCACCGCAAGACCACGGCGGAAGAGATCTGGACCGATACCGGCGGCCAGCTCGATGCCTTCGTGGCCGGCGTCGGCACCGGCGGCACCGTGACCGGCGTCGGCGAGGTGCTGAAGCCGCGCCTGCCGAACCTCAAGGTCTTCGCGGTCGA
>JAKONI010000054.1 GCA_022702015.1 Beijerinckiaceae bacterium
CGATCCGGCTGGATCCCCGCGAGGAGGACGCACGGCCTCCGGGCCTCCTGCCAGCGTGTCCCACGACGGCTCACCCCTTGCGCGATACAGGGCGGCGACGGAGGAACCGGACAGGTCCCGAACCCCGCCCCGCGCGGGGCTGCCCGATGCCCGCGCCGATCCCGATTGGATGTATCGGCGAGGCCTGGCCCGGCACGCACGCGAAGCAGGCCAAATCACAGCATGAGTTATGGCCATCACAGCGCGGAATTATGAATGCAGGCTAGAGTTCCGGCGTATACCCAAGGAATTGCCTCGCTCCATTTCCGTTTGTCCGGTCACGACTTAGAAGCGGAACCCTCTGAATGGAAAACCGGCATAAAACGGGCTTGCACAACCTAAGATTTAAATCTGCCAAGATCTTCAACTATGATATGAATTAGATTACACCATCTCGTGAATGCGTGGTGCAACCCCCGCAAACACGCGAATATTCACTTCGCTTTCAGGGCAAGCACAAATATGAATACATGACTGCTCCTCCAATCAGGATCGCCCCCCTGATCATGCTCGCCTGCCCCCTCTGCCTGCTCGTCGGGGTCGGCCTCGCGATCCGATCCCTCTGGGATCCCGCGCGCGCGCCACTCCTCGAACGCTGGAGCGGCGTCTGCCTCACGGTCGGCCTGTGCCTGCTGGGGGTCGCGCTTCGCTCCGCCCGCTGATCCGTTCGGGCCCGATGGGCGGTCTTTCGGAACGCGTACCCGGTGCGGCATGTTGTCGAGACGCGATGCCATCTCGGGTGCGTCGCGGCACGGAGTCTACCTATGAGCCTTCTCGGCAACATCGTCAGCAAGATCCTCCACCCGTTCGGCGGGGGCGGAGCGGAGGCGGCTCCGGGATCGACGCCCTCCACCCCATCGAGCTCGGGCGGATCGAGCGCTCCGGCATCGACGGGCGGCTCCACGGGGGGACAGCCGGTCGATGTGGCGGCGGTCCTCACCGGCCTCGCGGAGAAGAACCCCCAGAAGCTCGACTGGCGGCACTCGATCGTCGACCTGATGAAGCTGCTCGATCTCGATTCGGGCCTCGCCTCGCGCAAGCAGCTTGCCGACGAGCTGCATTACACCGGCGACAAGGACGATTCGGCCTCGATGAACATCTGGCTGCACAAGCAGGTGATGCAGAAGCTCGCCGAGAACGGCGGCAAGGTGCCGGACGACCTGAAGCACTAGGCCCTCAGGGCCGGGGCCCCTCCCGTGATCCCGGGATCACGGGAGGAGGGCCTCACCGGCCGGTGCGAACCCGGGTCCAGAGCCGCGTGACGAATCGCTGGGTGCGCTCGTCCCAGGCGGTGTTCACGGAGAGGCGCTGCATCGTCGCCTCGTCGGGGTAAATCCCGGGATTGTTGAGGATCTCCGGCTTCACGAACGCCTTCGCCGCCTGGTTGCCGCTGGCATAGGAAACGAAGTTGGTGTTGGCCGCCGCCACCTCCGGCCGCATCATGTAGTCGAGGAAGGCCAAGGCCTCCTCGGGGTGGGGCGCGTCCTTCGGGATGGCGAAGGAATCGAACCACATCAGCGATCCCTCCTTCGGGACCACGTAGGCGATCTCGACGCGGTTGCCGGCCTCGTCGGCGCGCTTCTTGGCCTGTAGCACGTCGCCGGAATAGCCCACCGCGAGGCAGATATCGCCGTTGGCCAGCGCCTGGATGTACTCCGAGGAGTGGAACTTCCGCACGCTGCCGCGCACCTTGTAGAGGGCATCGGTGACGAGGGTTATGTCGTCCCAGCGCCTCGAATCCGCCTTGGCGCCGAAGAACGGCAGGATGCTCGGGATCAGGTCCTCGGGGCTGTCGAGCACCATGATGCCGCACTCCTTCAGCTTGGCCGCCGAGGAGGGATTGAGGATCGTGGCCCAGGAGTTGACCGCCACGTTGGGCCCGAGCTTCTCCTTCACCTGGGCGACGTTGTAGCCGATGCCCGTGGTGCCCCACATGTAGTCGATGGCGTAGATGTTGCCCGGATCGTAGCCGCCGAGCCGGCTCATGATGTCCGGCCAGAGGTTGCCGAGGTTCTTCAGCTTCGCCTTGTCGAGGGGGCGGAAGGCCCCCGCCCGGATCAGCCGCTGGAGATAGGGCCCCGACGGCACCACGATGTCGTAGCCCGAACGCCCGGCGAGCAGGCGCGTCTCCAGGATCTCGTTGTTGTCGTAGGTGTCGTAGACGACCTTGATTCCGGTCTCCCGGGTGAAGGCATCGAGCACCTGCGGGTCGATATAATCCGACCAATTGTAGATGTTGACGACGCGCTCGTTCGCCGTGCGCGCCGGCCCGGCGAAGAGGGCGGCGCCGAGCGCCGCCGCGAGGCCCGCGACGAGGGCGAGCCTCCCGCGGGCCGGTGCCTGGAGCAGGGCCCTCACGCCGACCGCGCGGCCGTGACGACGATCTCGACGAGATATTCGGGGGCGGCCAGCTTCGCCTCGACGGTGGCCCGGGTCGGCGGGTTCTCCTTCGACACCCAGGCGTCCCAGGCGGCGTTCATCTCGGAGAAGTGCGCGATGTCGGCGAGGTAGATCGTGGCGGTGAGGAGGTGCTCCTTGTCGCTGCCGGCGGCGGCCAGCAGCCGGTCGATCTGATCGAGGATGTTCTGGGTCTGCGAGGTCACGCCGGTGCCGACCGGGTCGCTGGCCACCTGGCCGGCGAGGTAGACCATATCGCCGTTCACCACCGCCTGGGACATCCGCGCCCCGGGCTCGATCCGCTTGATCGCCATTCGTCCACTCCCACTCGGTCCGATCGCGCCGTCGGCGGGGTCCGCCCGCCCGGCGCCGTATCTGCCGCCGTGGACCGCCTCGCGTAAAGGGCGCATCGCGCAACCGGTGTCGCAGCGTGGAACCTTGAAAAAAATCCGCGCCGTTTCCGTCGTTACGGGCAACCGGTTTGAAAACCCAAACGTTCAGAGGGCGTCAGCGGCCCAACGCGGGGAGAGACATGGGCATTCTCTGGACGATCATCATCGGCTTCCTGGCGGGAGTCATCGCCAAGTTCATCATGCCCGGTCCGAAAGAACCGTCGGGCTTCATCCTCACCACGATCCTCGGCATCGTCGGCGCCTTCGTGGCCACCTTCATCGGGCAGGCCATCGGCTGGTACGGGCCGAATCAAGGGGCAGGGTTCATCGGCGCCATCGTCGGCGCGGTGGTCGTGCTCTTCATCTACGGCTTCATCGCCAGCCGTCGCACCACCACTTACTGACCGGTTGCCTGACAAGGAAAGGGGCGCCTCGCGGCGCCCCTTTTTTTTGGTCGAGGGATCCCAAAGGACCGGATCCTTTGGTGGGATCCAGGGGCAGAGCCCCTGGATAACCGACCCTACAGCGAGTTCGCCGCCGACTTGACCATGCAATGGCCCGTCGCGCCGCGCATGGCGAGGCCGACGCCGACCACGAGGGCGGCGAGGCTCAGCCACTTGTTCGGACGGGGCTGCGCCGCCGCCGCCGCGATCCCGAGGCCGAGGGCCACGGAAACCGCCCGCTCCGTCGTCGTCAGGTTCGGCTCGCCGCTGAAGATGTCGTGGATCATGTCGTTGGCCATGGAGTCCTCTCCGGTTCCGGTCGCGGGGCGAACGCAGGGGATGGCGGGCCGTTCCGGGTCCTGAGGGCCGGATCGGAATAGCGAAACGCCCGCCCCCTTCCGGGAGCGGGCGTTTCGTGCGTCGGGGTCTCACCCCGGCGCCGGACCCAAGGGACTCGTCCCGTGGAGGACCGTCTTACTCGCCTGCCTCGCGGCGACGCTCGCCCCGATGGCTGCGGCCACCCTCACGGCCCTCGCGGGGCTCACGGGGCTCGTCGCCCCGCTCGCCACGCTCGGCGTCGCGCTGCGCCTTGATCTTGTCGGTGATATCCTCGCCGGTCTGCTGATCGACGACCTTCATGGACAGGCGGATCTTGCCGCGGTCGTCCTGACCGAGGAACTTCACCTTCACCTTGTCGCCTTCCTTGACGACATCCTGCACCTTGGCGACCCGCTGGGCGGCGAGCTCCGAGATGTGGACCAGACCGTCCTTGGCGCCGAAGAAGTTCACGAAGGCGCCGAACTCCATGCACTTCACGATGGTGCCGTCGTAGATCATGCCGACCTCGGCCTCCGCGACGATGGAGCGGATCCAGTTATAGGCCGCCTTGATCGCCTTGCCGTCGGCGGAGGCGATCTTCACCGTGCCCGAGTCGTCGATGTTGATCTTGGCGCCGGTCTTCTCGACGATCTCGCGGATCACCTTGCCGCCGGTGCCGATCACGTCGCGGATCTTGTCCGTCGGGATCTGCATGGTCTCGATGCGCGGCGCGTACTCGCCGAGCTCCGGACGCGCGGCGGTGAGGGCCTTGGCCATCTCCACGAGGATATGGGCGCGGCCGTCCTTCGCCTGATCGAGGGCGACCCGCATGATCTCCTCGGTGATGCCGGCGATCTTGATGTCCATCTGGAGCGAGGTCACGCCCTCGTCCGTGCCGGCCACCTTGAAGTCCATGTCGCCGAGGTGATCCTCGTCGCCCAGGATGTC
>JAKONI010000061.1 GCA_022702015.1 Beijerinckiaceae bacterium
CCCGCGCCCGCCGCGCCGACGAATTCCCGCGCGCTGTCGTCCACCGCGCAGGCCACCACCGGCCGCCCGTACGCGAGCGCCTCCTGGTAGACGAGGCCGAAACTCTCGTAGCGCGAGGGGGCGAGGATGAGATGCGCCCGGCGGTAGCAGGCCTCCAGCGCCGCATGGTCAAGGCGGCCGTGGGCGGTGATCCGGTGCCGCGCCACCGGCGGGAGGTCGGCGGGTAAGTCGTCCGGGCCGACGCCGACGAGGTCGAGGGCGAAGGTCGGGATCTCACCCCGCTCCGCCTCCTCCCCGAGGATCGCCATGGCGGCCAGCACGAGATCGAACCCCTTCCGCCGCTCGGCGCGTCCGACGAAGAGCAGTCGAACCGGGCCGTCGTCCCCGGGATACGGGGCGGCCTCCGCGCGGGCCGTGAAGTCCGGCGGCAGGCTGAGGCCGATCACCGCGTGCGGGCGTCCGCCGTCGAGACCGTAGTGGGCAGCCATCCGCCGCCCGTGCGCCTCGGTGTTGGAGATCAGGCCCGCGCTTCCCCGCGCCTGGTGTCGCTCCAGGGCCCGCGCCGCGCCCCCGTCCAACCGGTCGCGGAGGCGGTTGGCGGGATCGACGGTGAAGGCGGCCGGGGTCGAGTTCCGGGTCACGAGGGGGAGGTCCCGGCGCCCGGCGAGGAGGGCGGCGGGGGCATACCAGTTGGTCGCCTCGATGACCGAGAACGGCGCTCGGGCATGGGCGGCCAGCACTCCCCGGCGGAAGGCCAGCGGCGCCGCCAGATGCCCCGCCGCCCCCCAAAGCCGGAGGCGGGCAAGCCCGCCCCCCGGCGCGAGCCCGAGGCCGACGACGGTGATCCCGCCCAGCGTTTCCCACCCCGTCCGGTCGAGGGTGAACACGGTGACGTCCGCCCCTTCGCCCGCGAGGCTTTCGGCGATCTCCCGCGCGGCCACCGAGAGGCCAGAGGGGGCGGGGGGGTAGTCCCAGGCCAGCAGGGCGGTGCGCATCAGGCGGCCAGCAGCCGGCGATAGATCGCGAGGTAGTCGGCGGCCATGCGTTCGGCGGTGAACCGGGCCTCGAAGCGAGCCCGGACGGTGGCCCGGTCGAGGCGCGCGGCCTCGCACAGGGCGGCGACGGCCTCCTCCTCGGAGGAGACCACGAATCCCGTGACCCCTTCCTCGATCACCTCCGGCACGGAGCCGCGTTTCCAGGCGACCACCGGCGTGCCGCAGGCCATGGCCTCGATCATCACGAGGCCGAAGGGCTCGGGCCAATCGATGGGGAAGAGCAGGGCGGCGGCGCCCCCGAGCAGGGCCTGCTTGCCCGCATCGTCCACCGGCCCGACGTATTCCGCCGCCGGGCCGAGGAGGGGTCGGACCCGCTCATCGAAATAACCGGGGTTGCCGACATCGATCGTCCCCGCGAGCCGGATCGGCATACCGGCGGCCCCGGCCACCCGGATCGCCGTATCGGGGCGCTTCTGGTCGGTCATCCGCCCCACGAAGGCCGCGTAGCCTCCGTCGCCGGGTCCAGGCCGGTAGCGATGCCGGTCGATCCCGTGATGGACCACGCCCGCCCGGTTCGAAGCCGGAATGCCCGCCTCCTGCGCCGCCGAGATCGCCGCCACGGGAAGGTCCGGGAAGCCCGCGAAGAACAGGGAGCGATCAAGTTCATCCACCCGCCAATGGATCGTGGTGAGGCTGTGCCGCCGCCTCGGCCCGAGGAGGGCCGCGTGGGCGAATTCCCCATGGCAATGCACGATGTCGAACGCATCGAGGTGGCGTCGCAGGGCTTCCAGTTGCAGGGCTTCGAGCACCGCCGGCACGCCCGGGGCAACCCGGCCGTGTGCCCGTTCTAGCGCAGTCAAGCTCGGTGTATCGCCAATTCGTGGAATATCTGTCGCACTGTCGGCCGGCGCAAACAGCGTTATCTCCACGCCTAAGCTTCTGAGGGCGGTAGAAAGGTCGTGCACAACCCTTTCGGTGCCGCCATGATGCTTTGGCGGAACCGGAAATATGCTGGGGGCGACTTGAGCGACTCGGATCACGATCTTTCCATTTCTCGTGTTTCGCAGCCACGACGTCGTACGAATTGCAAGTCCAAACCGCTGTTCATCCTGCATCTGGCACTACAGGGCTGCCTGCGGGGCAGTAACGTCGCGTACGGGATCACGGCCGATACCGGTGGGCACATCCGCTATCTGCTCGATCTGGCCGCCGCCTGTGCCCGGGATCCCGAGGTCGGCCGGATCGTGCTGGCCACCCGGCGATTCCGGGGCGCCTTCGGACCGGATTACGCCGTGCCGCATGAGCGCGTCGGCGGCAAGGTCGAAATCGTGCGGCTCGCCAGCGCGTCGCCGGACTACCTGCCCAAGGAGGACATGGCCGGTCAGGTCGAAAGCTACACCGGGGCGCTGGTCGAATGGATCGCCGCGCAGGAGACCCCGCCGGACCTGATCCACGCCCACTACGCCGACGCCGCGTCGGTGGCCGGCCGGGTGCGCGATCGGTTGGGGATCCCCTTCGTCTTCACCGCCCATTCCCTCGGCCGGGTGAAGGCCGCCATGGGCATGGCGGCCTGCCCGTCGCTGCCCCGGCGGATCGCCGCCGAGGAAGGCGCCCTGCGCCGGGCCTCCCTGGTGATCGCCTCCTCCCGCGACGAGGCCGAGGTCCAATATGCGGGCTATACGGCCTACGATCCGGGCCGGGTGCGGGTGCTGCCGCCGGGGAGCGACCTTGCCCGGTTCTCCGGGGCGCCCACGAGCCCCCGGGTCGATGCCTCGATCAACCGCTTCCTCGCCGATCCGCACAAGCCCGCACTGCTCGCCCTCGCGCGGCCGGTGGCCCGGAAGAACCTCGTCGCCCTGGTCCGGGCCTACGGCGAGAGCCCCACCCTCCAGGCGCGGGCCAACCTCGTCCTGGCGGCGGGCACGCGGGCCGACATCGACGACCTCGATGGCGACATGGCCGCCACCATGCGCGAGATCCTCGTCGCCATCGACCGTTACGATCTCTACGGCCGGGTCGCCTATCCCAAGACCCACGAGCCGGGGGACGCGCCGGCGATCTACGCCTACGCCCGGGAACGCGGCGGCGTCTTCGTGAACCCGGCCCTGAACGAGCCCTTCGGCCTGACGTTGCTGGAGGCCTCCTCCGCCGGCCTGCCCCTCGTCGCGACGGATAGTGGCGG
>JAKONI010000092.1 GCA_022702015.1 Beijerinckiaceae bacterium
GCGGCTTCACCTTCGCGATCTCGGCGACCCTCGCCGACGGCTCCCGGCCGGGCCTTCTGCGCTTCGACGCGGTGGTCGGCCGGGACGGACAGGTGCGGTTGAAGGATTAGAGCATTGTCCGCCGAAGTGGATGCCGGCTCGCCGTAAGCAGACGCTCTCGTGCATCGGTCCAGACCGAGGCGTCAGCCGTATCTGGAGAGATCGATGCACCCACAATGACCGAGTGCTCGTTCGCGTGAACGAAGCGAGTGCGTCTGAGCACCCGGTCATTCTCTCGCCGAGTGGGATGCCGCGTCCTGGCATGGCCGGCGGGTCCCTCCGAATTCCCCATCGAAGACGAGCACCGGGCCACCATCGGGATGTCGCTCGACGCGCTGTACGAGAACGAGCTGTCCTACCTGCGGGAGCTCGGGCAGGAATTCGCCCGGGCGAACCCGAGCCTGGCGGGCTTCCTCGCCCGCGAGGCGAGCGACCCGGACGTGGAGCGCCTCCTCGAAGGCTTCGCCTTCACGGTGGCGCAGCTTCGGCAGAAACTCGAGGACGAGTTGCCCGAACTCGTCCACGGCCTCATCCGGTTGCTCTGGCCGCATTACCTGCGGCCGATTCCGCCGATGAGCGTGGTGGCGTTCGCGCCCGTGGGCGATGGCGACGCGGGGGCGGTCACGGTGCCGGCCGGCACGGCGGTGGCGTCGCGGCCCATCGACGGCGTGTCCTGCCGCTTCCGCACCTGTTACCCGGTGGAGGTGCTGCCGCTGGCGGTCACGGAGGTCGAGAGCGAGAGCGGGCCGGCGGGGGCGCGCCTCTCGCTCACCATCGACACGACCGGGCGGTCCACCCTGCGGGCGCTGCGGGGTGGGACGCTGCGCCTTTTCCTCAATACCGAGCGCGAGCCGTCGGTCGGCCGCATCCTGCTCCTGTGGCTGTCGCGGCACCTGCGGACGATCACGGTCACGGATGGGACGGACGGCATCGAACTCGCCGCCGAGGCGGTCCGACCGGTGGGGTTCGGGGCGGACGAGGCCGTCATCCCCTATCCCCCGACCGCCTTCGCCGGCTTCCGCTACCTCCAGGAATACCTCGCCTTCCCGCAGAAATTCCTGTTCGTCGACGTCACCATGCTCCAGGCCGTCGAGGCCTGGAGCGGTCGGCGGCTGACGATGACGTTCCGCTTCTCCCGGCCCTTCCCGGACCAGTTGCGGATCCTGCGCGACCACGTGGCGCTCAACTGCACGCCGGTCATCAACCTCTTCCCGCAGGACGCCCATCCCCTGCGCCTCGACCGGTCGCGCAGCGAGTACCGCGTCGTCACCGGGGGGCATCCCGAGGCCGCCATCTACGGCATCGACAGCGTGACCGGCTATGTCCAGGGCAAGGCCGGGCGGATCGACTACGAACCGTTCGAGACCTTCCGCCACGATCTGCCCGGCCGCGACGGGTCGCGGGCCTTCTTCCGGGAGAGGCTGCGGCCGGCGGCGGTCGGGCGCGGCATCGACCATTTCCTGGCGTTCGTGACGCCGGACGCGGCCCCGTCCGGCGGGGCGAGCGAGGTGGTCTCGGTGTCCCTGACCTGCACCAACGGGGCGCTGGCGGAGCGCCTGTCCATGGGCATGATCGACCAGCCGACCTCGGAGACGCCGGCGACGGTCCGCTGCACCAACGTGATGGGTGTCACGCCCCACACGCCGCCGCCGGTGGGCGAGAGCCTGCTCTGGCGGCTGATTTCCAACCTCGCCCGCAACTTCTCGTCGCTCGCGGATGTCGGGGCCCTGCGGACGCTGTTCGCGAGCTACGAGTTCCGCGCGGTCCACGATTCCCAGGCGCGCCGCCGCCTTGAGCTTTTGCAGGAGGCCCTCGAGGATTTCGCGCACGGCGCCGAGGATGCGGTGATCCGGGGTTGTCCGGTGCGGATGCGGACCCTGGTCTGCACCGTCGATGAGGGCAAGATCGGCGGAGAGGCCGAACTCTTCCTGCTGGGCTCGGTGCTGGACCGGTTCTTCACCGTCTACGCCAGCCTGAACACCCTCCACCGCTTCACCATCCGCGGGAGCGACAGCAAGGTCGAGTACCGGTGGCGGCCCCGGCGCGGCGCGGCGGGGGCCCTGTGACCGACGAATCCCTTCCTGACGCCAGCGCCATCCCCTTCCACGAACTCTGCCTCTGGCTGGAGCGGCGCTTCCCCCAGCCGGGCGGGATCGGCGGAACGGTGTCGCCCCGGCGGGAGACCGTGCGGTTCCGGGCGAACCCGTCCCTCAGCTTCCCCCCGGGGGAGATCGCGGGAATCGATCCCCCCCAGGAGGCGGGGGCGCCCGTCACCGTCACGGCCAACCTCCTCGGTCTGCACGGACCGTCCTCGCCTCTGCCGCCCGCGCTGACCGAACGGGTCGTGCTGGCCGAGGATTCCGGCGCGCTGCGCGACTTCCTCGACCTGTTCAACCACCGGCTGATGTCACTGCTGTTCCTGGTCTGGAAGCATTACCGGCACCACCACCGCTACCGAAGCGGGGCCTCGGACCCGATCTCCGACGCGGTGGCCGCGCTGTTCGGCATGCTGACCGGCGACGCGCGGACGGCGCGGCCGCTGCTGATGCCCTATGCCGGCCTCCTGACCCTGTCGAACCGCTCCGCCCCGGTGCTGGGCAGCATCGTCGGAGACTTCTTCGGCGTGGCCTGCGACGTCGAGGAGTTCATCCCCCGGGAGATCCGAATCCCGGAGGAGGCGCGCTGGCACCTCGGCGGCGGCCTCGCCCTCGGCGTCGAGACGGTGGCCGGCGCGTGGATGGGCGACGCGGCGGGGAAATTCCGCCTCCGGCTGGGACCGCTCGATGCCGCGCGCTGCGATCAGTTGTTGCCCGATGGCAAAGATCACCAATCCCTGATTGAACTAGTCCGGTTGGCGATTCGCGATCAGCTCGAATACGACCTCGCTTTCATCCTCCGATCCGGGCAGCCGAAGTGCTTTGTCCTCGGGGACATCCGGCTCGGTTGGGAAGGATGGCTTGGGGATGGCCCGGAAACACCGGTGGAGTTCTCGGTTCAGATCTGAAAACCGTCATGCAAACGTTGCCACGGTGGCCGCAAGTGCCAAAACTACTTCCGATAGCCGGCCCGGCGGGCCATGGGCCGGGGACCTTCGATGACACCGGAACGGGGACGATGCTGCGGCTGACGATCGCGTCCTCCCAGCGCCGCAAGCTCGGGGCCGCCGCGACCCGTCTGTTCAGCGAGGCCGGCGGCACGGTCGGCCGAAGCGCCCGCTGCGACTGGATGCTCCCCGACGAGAGGCACCTCCTCTCGAATCAACACGCGCGCATCGTGCACGACGGGCGCGGCTTCACGATCATCGACACGAGCACGAACGGCGTCTTCCTCAACGGCCGGGACATCCCCCTCGGCCGCAACCAGAGCGCCGTGATCCGCGACGGGGACCGGCTCTACCTCGCCGACTACGTGATCGATGTGGCCGTGATCGATGTGGCCGTGATCGACCGGGGGGCGGTCCCTGAGGCCCCGGCCGCCCTCCCCGGCGGCGAGGCCGGGGTCTTCTGGGAGGCCCTCGGCTTGCCCCCGTCCAGCCTGCCGGACGACGCCCGCGACCGGCTGATGCGGGGGCTCGGTACCGCCATGCGCGAGGCGCTGACCCTCCTCTCCGCCGCCCCACCCCCCGCGCCGGCGGCCGCCGGGGACCGCGTGCCGCAGGATGTCGTCCTGCTCCCCGAACTGACCCCCGAGATGGCCAGGGATCTCGATCGCACCATCCGCGCGCAGGTGGTCCGGGATTACGCCCCGGAACCGGGCGAGGAGCGGACCCTTTGACGCCGCGTCCCCCCACCCGGTTCGTCCTGCCCCGGCGGCGGGTCTGCGGCTGGCTCGCGTCCGGCCTGGCGGCGCATTGGGCGAGCGCCTGCGGCCATATGGGCCCGGCCGAAAGGACGACCTCCCTCGCCGTCACGATCGAGGCCGACGAGCGGATCAACACCAACGAGAGGGACGAGCCGTCCCCTGTCCTGGTGCGCCTCTACGAGTTGAAGGCGCCGAGCGCCTTCCGGCAGGCGAGCTTCTTCGAACTGCTCGACAACGACACCGCCCGGCTCGGTACCGACCTCGTGGCCAAGCGCGAGTTCGAGCTGACGCCCGGCGAGACGCGGACCTTCACCCGCGCCACGCCGGAGGCGACGAAGCACATCGGCGTCATCGCCGGCTTCCGCCAGATCGGCTCGGCCCAGTGGCGTGCCCTGGCCGACCTCCCCGCCCAGGACGAAAGCACCTTCCTCGTCAAGATCGACGCGACGACCGTCACGCTCACCCTGCAACGGCCGCCGCGCAAGCTCGGACTCTTCTAAGCCCTGCCATGCCCGCGCCCCACCCCATCGCCCGCTGCCCCATGACCGTCCCGCCGGCTCCGCGAGCGGCGCCATGACCTTCGTCAGCAAGCCGCTCTGGTCGGAGGGGATGCTCGTCCGGCCCCAGCATTTCCAGCAATACGACCGCTGGATCGAGCACATCGTCGAGGGTCGCGCGGCGGGCCTCGCGCCCTTCGGTTGGGGCCTGCGGCGGCTCGTGCCGGCCTCCGAGACGCTGCCGCTCGGCACCTTCGCGCTCCGGGCCGTCAGCGCGGTGATGCCCGACGGAACGGTGATCGAGAGCGCCACCGGCCTCGCCATCGCGCCCCGCGCCATCCCGGCCGACACGCGCAACGTCCTCGTCAAGCTCGCCCTGGGCCTGCGGCCCTCGGACGGGGGCGAGGCGGGGGGCCGCTATCACCCGGTGGAGCAGATGGCGCGGGACATCGCGGCGCCGGAGCGCCAGCCCGTCGGCCTCACGGTGGGCCGGCTCGCGGTGCGCCTCCTCCTGGAGGGCGAGCCGGAGGACGGCCTCGTCACGCTCCCCGTCGCGCGGATCGTGGAGGTGGACGCGGCCGGAGCCGTGCGGCTCGACGAGGACTACATCCCCCCCTGCCTCGATGCCCACGCCTCACCGCGCCTGCTGCGCATCGTGGGCGAGATCCGCGGCCTGCTGCACAGCCGCGCCAACACCCTGGCGGGGCAGGCGCACGCGGACGCCCCGGCGGCCGACGGCGGGCGGCTCATCGATGTGATCGCCCTGGCGGTCATCAACGGGCAGGAGGCCGTCTTCGACCATTTCGCGGCCACGCCGGGCCTCCCGCCCGAGGCAGTCTACCGCGCCGCCCTCGCCCTCGCCGGCCAGCTTTCGACCTTCACGGACGCGCGGCGCCGCGTCGGCGACCTTCCGGCCTACCGCCACGCCGACCTCGACGCCTCGTTCCGGCCGGTGCTCGACCGCCTGCGGCAACTCCTGGCGGTGGTGACGGCGCGGAACGCCGTGTCGCTGCCCCTGGAGGATCGCGGCTACGGGGTGCGCCTCGCGATCGTGAGCGACCGGACGCTGTTCCAGGATGCGCGCTTCGTCCTGATCGCCCTGGCGAACATGCCGGCGGAGATGCTGCGCGGCCAGTTGCCGATTTCCCTGAAGGCGGGTTCCGTCGAGGTCATCCGCGACCTCGTGAGCCTGCAACTGCCGGGGCTGCTCCTCCAGGCCCTGCCCGTCGCCCCCCGGGAACTGCCGTTCATGCAGGGGGCGGTCTATTTCGAGATCAATCAGTCGAGCGACCTCTGGCGGGGCCTCGTCCGCTCGGGGGCCTTCGCCGTCCATGTCAGCGGCGACTACCCCGGCCTCCATCTCGAACTCTGGGCGATCCGGGGCAAACGTCCGTGAGCGCGCTGGCCGAGTTCGACCCGCCGACCGTCGTCGGCTACCGGCCGCCGGGCCCGCCGCCGTCCGGGGGCCACGACGACACCCTGGTCAGGCCGCCTGGGCCGGAGCGTGCGACGGCGGTGCCGCCGGGGCCGCCCCGCCCCGTCGCCGCCCCTCCGGTGGCCCCGGCGCCCCCGGGGGACGGCCTGAACGCGGCGGCCGCCCCCCTGCTCGACCTCGTGGCCCGCCTCGCGGCGGGGGTGGCGCGGGCCGACATCCCGACGCTGCGCGGCGAGGTGATCGACCGCATCCACACCTTCGACAGGCGAGCCGAGCGGGACGCCCTCCCCCCGGCCCAGGTGCGCTCGGCGCGCTACGTCCTGTGCGCGGCCATCGACGAGGCGGTCATGACCGCCCCCTGGGGCCAGGGGGGCGACTGGTCCACCAACTCCCTGCTCAACCGGTTCCATGGGGAGACCTGGGGCGGCGAGAACGTCTTCGCGATCCTGGAACGGGCGAAGGGCGAGCCCGCCGCCCAACTGCCCCTGCTGCGCCTCATCGAGCATGTCCTGCTCCTCGGGTTCGAGGGGATGCACCGGGTGCGGGAGGATGGGCGCGAACGGCTCGACGCCCTGCGCGAGGAGCTGCGCCACCTCGTCGGCCGCCACCTTCCGCCCCCGGCGGCGGAGCTCTCGCGCGAGTGGCGCGGGACCGGCGCGGACGGCAGGTTGCGCAGCTACCTGCCCCTGTGGATCGTCTTCGCCGTCGCGGGGCTGCTGCTGGTCTGCGTCTACGGCTTCCAGCGTTATCGCCTCGCGGCGGAGGTCGCTCCCGTCGCCGCGCGGATGCACGCCCTCGAAAGCCAACCCGTCCCGGCGGGGGCGCAGCCGTGATCCGCGCCTACCTCCTCGGCCTCGCGACGGTGCGTGGCCTGATCGCGCTCGCCGGCGTCGCGGCCCTGTGCGCGGCAATCTGGTTCGGGGGGGCGCTTCTCGTGGTGGGGGAGTGGATGCCGCTGGCCGCCCCCGGGACGCGGGCGCTGGCCGCCGGGCTGGTGGGGCTCGCCTTCCTCGGCGGCTCCCTCCTGCGCCTCGCCCTGGCCCGGCGGGCCAACGCCCGGATGATCCGGTCCCTCCTCGACAGCGGCACCATGGCCACGGCGGGGGAAACGGGGGACGCCGAGGAACTCGCGATCCTGCGCCAGCGCTTCGAGGGGGCGCTGGCGACCCTGAAGGACACGCTGTTCGCCGGCCGCAAGGGCGACGCCTACCTGTTCGAGTTGCCCTGGTACGTCATCCTCGGGGCCCCGCACACCGGCAAGACCACGATCCTGCGCAATTCCGGCCTCGATTTCCCCCTCGGGCGCAGCCACGGGCGGGAGCCGGTCCCGGGCCTCGGCGCCACGCGGCATTGCGACTGGTGGTTCACCGACGAGGCCGTGCTGATCGACACGCCGGGGCGCTACGCCCTGCAGGACGAGCACGCCCCGGCGGACCAAGCCGGCTGGCGGGATTTCCTCGCCCTGCTGAAGACCCATCGCAGCCGCCGTCCGCTCAACGGCGTGCTGCTCGCCATCAGCCTGCCGGACATCCTCCTACGGGGGGAAGCGGAGCGGGCGCGCCATGTCGCGGCCCTGCGCGCGCGCCTGCGGGACCTCACCCGCACCTGCGGCGGCGAGCTTCCGGTCTACGTGCTCGTCACCAAATGCGACCTCGTCGCCGGCTTCACGGAGTTCTTCGACGGGCTCGACGAGGCGGGCCGGGCGCAGGTCTGGGGCATGACCTTCCCGCCGGGGGACGAGCCCGCCGGGGCGCTTCCCGGGGCCTTCGCGCAGCGTTTCGCCGACCTCTGCGGCCGGCTCGACCAGCGGCTGCGCGACCGCGCGCATGCGGAGCGCTCCGTGGCCCGGCGGGGCCGGATCGCCCTGTTCCCAAGGGAGTTCGCCGCGATCGGCGGGGAGACCGGGACGTTCCTCGCCCGGCTGTTCAACCCCACCCGGTTCGAGGCCCCCTCGCGCCTGCGGGGCGTCTATTTCACCAGCGGAACCCAGGAGGGCGTCCCCCTCGCCCGCCTCGAGGCCGAGTTCGCCCGGGATTGCGGCGTCTCGCCCGCCGGGCTCTCCGCGGGGCTCCCTGCGGGGCCCTCCCCCGAGGGGGCGGGCGGGGCGCCGGGGCGGCCGTTCTTCGTCCACCGGCTGCTGACGGATGTGGTCTTCGTCGAGCAGGGGCTGGCGGGGGCGGACCGCCGGGTCGAGCGCAGCCTGACCCTGGCGCAGAACACGGGCTACGCCGCCGCCGCCGCCCTGGTCCTCGGTCTCACCGCCTTCTGGTGGACGGCCGCGTCCCGGGGCGAGGCGCGGATCGCGGCCACGGCGCGGGCGGTGAAGATCCTCGAAGGGCAACTGGCCACCCTGCCGGCACGGCCGGGCCCCGCCGCGCTGCTCCCCGCCCTGGACGCGGCCGAGGCGGTCCGCGAGGCGAGCGGCCGGGGCGGCGTGCTCGCCTGGCTCGACGGCTTCGCCCTGAGCGCGATCCCCTCGCTGGCCCCGGAGGCGGACGCGCTCCACCGCCGGATCCTGCTCGGGCGGCTCCATCCCGCCTTCGCCCAGCACCTCGGCGAGCGCCTCGGCGACCTGCTGCGCGGCAACGCCGACGCCCAGGCGATCCGCGCCGTCCTGCGCAGCTACCTCATGCTCGCGGATGCGGGGCGCTTCGAGGCGAGCGCCGTGCGGGAGACGGCCCGGGAGGACGCCCGCCTGGCCTTCCCCACGGACCAGGACCGGGCCGCCGCCCTCGACCGTCACCTCGCCGCCCTGGTCGCCCTCCTGCCGGCGCCCCTCGTCCTCGACCCCGGGATCGTCGAGGCCGCGCGGCTGCGCCTGACACGGACACCGCGGAGCGAGCAGGCCTATGCCCGCCTCCTGCGCGAGGCGGCCCAGCACCCCCGCCTGCGCCCCGTGGACCTCACCGCCGCCATCGGCGGCGGCGCGCTGCGCTTCACCCCCGGCCCGCGCAACGAGGCGGTGTCGATCATCCCCGCCGCCTACACCCGGGACGCCTTCTACGATTTCGTCCTGCCCCGCCTGCCGGTGCTGGTGCGGGAGGAACTCGGCGTCGACTGGGTGACGGCCGGCGAGAGCGCCGGGAGCGGCCTCGTGCGACTCGGCACCCGGGAGGTGATGGACCGCTACGTCGCGGATTACATCCGTGCGTGGCAGGGCGCGCTCGCCGCCGTGAAGCTCGTGCCGAGCACGGACCCACCGCAGGCGCTCGCGGCGGTGCAGGCCCTGGCCGGGCCCGCCTCCCCCCTGGACATCCTGATCGGCACCCTCCGCACCCATGCCGACCTGCCCCTGTCGGGGAGCCAGGCGAAGGACCCGCCGGGGACCCTCGCCGCGAGCGTGGCCGCCAGCGCCGCCTCCACCCTCGCGGAGACCACGGCCAAGGCGGCCCTGGGCGAGGGCGCATGGCCGGGCACGACCATCGCCGCCGCCTTCCGGCCGCTCCTCGACCTCATCGCCCCGCCACAGGGGGGCGGCCAGCCGCCCGCCGCCCGGATCCGCGAGCTCTTCGCCAACGCCTACGGGACCTTGTCCGCCGTCTCGACGGCGGCCGATCCGAAGCAGGCGGCCTTCCAGGCGGTCGCGCGGCGGGGCGGCGCGGCGGCCGACGCCATCGTCCAGCTGCGCGCCGATTCGGCCCTCCGGCCCGAGCCGGTGCGCGGCATCATGCGGGCCGTCGCGGGGACGGGGGCGTCCGCCATGGTCGAGGAGGCCCTCGACCATCTCAACGCCGCGTGGCAGCGGGACGGGCTGCCGCAATGCCAAGCCGCGCTGGCGGACCGCTACCCCCTCTCCCCCAACGCCCGGGACGACGTCTCGCTGCGCGACTTCGGCGACCTGTTCCGGCCGGGCGGTCTGCTCGACGACTTCTTCCAGAAGAACCTCGCCCCCTTCGTCATCGAGCAGCGCAACGGCTACGCCCCCGTCTCCATCGACGGCGAACCCCTGCCCCTGCGCCGCCCGGCCCTGGCACAGTTCTTCCGAGCCAAGGCGATCCGCGGCGCCTTCTTCGGCGGCACCGGGAGCGCCCCCACCCTCAAGTTCAGCATCCGGCCGAGCTTCCTCGATGCGCGTCTCCTGAGCGCGGTGCTCAACCTCGACGGGCGGGAGATCGTCTACCGCCACGAGGCGACCCGCGCCTACGACATCGAATGGCCGACCCGCACCGACGCCAGCACCGTCGCGGTCACCCTGACGGACCTGGACGGCAAGGAGACCACCATCGAGCGATCCGGCGCCTGGGCGCTGCTGCGCCTCGTCGATGCCGCCTCGCTCGCGAGCCGGGGCAACACGGATCAGTTCAGCATCACGGTGAAGTCCGAGGCGGGGGCGAGCGTCGTCTACCAATTGAAGGCGGCGAGCCTCAGCAACCCGTTCAACCTCGGCGTGCTGCGGGCCTTCCGCTGCCCGGATCAGCTATGAGCGCCGCCGTCCCCCTGCCGGTGGGCACCGTCCTGCGGCGGCGCTTCGAACTCACCGCCGTCATCGGTCAGGGGGCCACGGGCACGGTGTACCGGGGGATCGATCACCGCTGGCGGCGCGGGGGGGCCGGGCGGGCCGAGGTGGCCGTGAAGGTCGCCCGCGACCGGGCGTCGGCGGGGCCGCGCATCCGGCACGAGGGGCATGTCCTGGGCCGCCTGCGCCATTCCCATCTCGTGCCCCTGCGCGGGACTGGCCGCGCCGGGGCCCTCCCCTTCCTGGTTCTCGACCTCCTGTCCGGGGAGACGCTGGCGCAGCGCTTGGGGGAGCGGGCCGGTCGCGGCCTCGACGCGGAGACGGCCCTGCGCGTCGTGGCCGGCCTCGGGGCGGCCCTGGAACGCCTCCACCGCCTCGGCCTGATCCACGGCGACGTGAAGCCCGGCAACGTCATGGTCGGCCCGGACGGGCACGCCGTCCTGATCGACCTCGCCGCATCCCGGCCCTTCCGGCCCCGGGTCCCCGGAGCGGGATCCGGGGGCTCGCCCCCTTTCGCCGGGGACGACGTCACCCCGGCCTACGCCTCGCCCGCGCGGCTCGCCGGCCTCCCGCCCGATCCCCGGGACGACGTGTTCTCCCTGGCCGTGGTCGCCTGCACGATGCTCGCCGGGCGACACCCCTTCGCGGGCCGCCCCGTGACCGAAGCCCCCGCCCCGGAGCGGCCGCCGGGCCTCGACGGGGGGCGCTGGGCCGTCCTGTCCCGGGGGCTCGCCCCGGAGGCGGGGGCGCGGCCGCGTGATCCGACGACCTTCGCCGCCCGGCTCCGGCACCCCGGCCCGGCGGATCGCCTGCGGGGCTGGGGCGCGGCGCTCGCCCTCCCCCCTCCCCGCCAAGCCCCGATCCTCCTTCGGACCCGGAGTGATTGACATGGACGACGCCGACACCCGCCAAAACACCCGCGGAGACTCCCGCCAAAACACCCGCCAAGACTCCCGCCATGACACGACGATCACCCTGATCCTGGGCCGGGGCCGGACGCGCCCCGGCCTGCACGTGGAGACGGTGGAGGGGCGCGAGGCGATCTCGCGACCCTACAGCTTCGAGGCCACGTTCCGCGCGCGGGACGCGATCGACCCCCGCGACGTGATCGGCGAGAGCGTCCGCCTCTCCGTGAGGACGGAGGCGGGGGAGATGCCGGTCTGCGGCGTCGCCGTGGCCTTCCGCGCGGAGGATCCCCTCGGCGACCAGGGCCACGTCTACGCGATCGAGATCGCTCCGCGGCTCGCGATGCTCGACCTCACCCGCCAGAACCAGGTCTACGGATCCGGGCAGACCGTCTCGGTGAAGGATCTCATCGCCCGGGAGATGCAGGCCGGCCTCGCGGACCACCACGGCCACGGGGCGATCCCGCACGAATTGCACCTCCACGCCACCTACCGGGAGCGCGACTTCCTCGTCCAATACGAGGAGACCGACCTCGCCTTCCTGTCGCGCTGGTGCAAGGCCAGCGGCATCTTCTACTTCTTCCGGCAGGACGGGGAGGACGAGACCGTCGTCTTCGGCGATTCGAACGTCGCCTTCGCCCAGGTGGACGCGCTGCCCTACCGGCACGGGCACGAGGCCTTGGTGACGGCCCGCCCCGCCGTCACCGCCTTCGGCTTCACCGCCCGGCCGACCGCCGCCGCCGTCATCCTGCGGGACTACAACCCGGCCAAGCCGGCGCTGCCCCTCCGGTCCCGGGCCGAGGTCGCGGGCGGCACGGCGGGTACGGTGATCGCGTACGGCCAGCACTTCCTCGAGCCCGAGGAGGGCGACCACCTCGCCAGGGTGCGGGCGGAGGAGATCGCCTGTCGCGGGCAGGTCTTCCGGGGCCGCAGCAACGTGCCCTGGCTGCGGCCGGGCGTCTTCTTTAACCTGACGGGGCACCCCTCCCTCGACGACCACTATCTCGTGACCGCCGTGACCCATGCGGTGGCGACTCCCGCGCCCGTGGGCTTCGGCGGCCCGGCCGTGCCCGAGGGGCGCCCCTACGGCAACGCCTTCGAGGCGATTCCCCTGGCCGTGCCCTTCCGCCCGGAGCGCCGGACGCCCCGCCCGGTCGCGGCGGGGCTGTTCACCGCCTTCATCGACGGGGAGGCCGACGGGACCCGGGCCGAGATCGACGCGGAGGGCCGCTACAAGGTCCGCCTGCGCTACGACGAGGGGAGCCCCTCGTCGGGGAAGGCGAGCGAGTTCATCCGCAAGGCCGAGCCCTATGCCGGCCCCTCCGACACGGGGATGCACTTCCCGCTGCTGAAGGGCACGGAGGTGCTGCTCGCCTGCGTGAACGGCGACATCGACCGGCCGGTCATCGTCGGGGCCGTGCCCAACCCCCACACGCCGAACGTGGTGGGCCAGCGCAACCACACCATGAACCGTTTCCGCTCCCCCTCCGGCACCCTGTTCGAGATGAACGACGGGCTCGGCCCGCCCCCCCGGCGGGACGGACGGTGAGTCCCTCGCCCATCTCGCGATCCCCCACGGAAGGGGCGCCGCGCATGACCCCGGGAACGGCATCGGCATGACCGCACAGACCGCCATCTGGCAAAGCCCGCCGCACGAGCCCTCCCCCCTGGCGGTGCTGGTTCTCGAGGCCGTGCGCACGCACCTTTTCCCCGGCGAGCCCGGGCCCGTCGCCTTCGTCGCCCTCCCGGATGGGAGGGGGCGCCAGGCGGCCCTTCCGGATGGCACGGCGGTGCGGATCAGCCTCGAGGCCGCGCCGGCGACCCGGACCCGCCTCGGCCAACGGGCCTGCGCCGGCCTGCGCGTGACCGGCGCGATGGTGCTGGACGGGATGGCGCATCGCATCACCGCGGATGTCGCCATCGACCTCGCCACGCGGGCCGTGCTGTCCAGCGAGGTGCGGTGGGAGGAGGTCGGCCGTGTCGCGGCCACGCGGTGAGAAGAAACCTGCGCAGATCGGCGAGTCCGCGCGGAAAACATCACAGTCACGTCACTGCAATATTTGAGTAATGCTCCTTAAAATCATGATCTTACGCGATTTAACGGGGGTGGTACGGCGATTGCCATCCCTGAATACCGGCATGAGCCGGAGAGTGAACCGAGAAGGACGAACCGATGGCGCTCGACGCCTACATGACCATCAAGGGACAGCGGCAGGGCGTGATCTCCCTGGAAGCCGGGACGATCAAAAGCTCCGGTTCCGGCGCGAAATACGACAAGCATGCCGACGAGATCGCGGTGCTCGGCTTCACCAGCAGCGTCATCAACCCGCGCGATCCCAAATCCGGCTTCACCAGCGGCGCCCGCATCCATCAGCCGGTGGTCTTCACCAAACTGGTGGACCGGTCCTCGCCGCTCCTGTGGCAGGCCCTCGCCAAGGGCGAGACCCTCACGGAGATCGTCTGCAAGTTCTACCGGCCGGATACGGCGGGGCTGGGTGAGCCGGAAGAATTCTTCGAGTACAAGTGGGAGAACGCGAAGTTTTGCGACGGTAAGTCGTATCTTCCCCTGACGGTCGATGCGAAAAACGACCATCTTCGCCCGATGGAGGATTGGTCTTTCACTTACGAGAAGGTAACGTGGAAGCACACCAAGGCCTCGACCGAGGGCCAGGATTCCTGGCAGGCGGTCTGATCCGCCTCGGGGCCGGTCGCATCGCGGCGCCGGCCCTTCCTCCGGGCACGAAACCATCGTCGCACGGCCTCGGGCCGTGGGTGTGAGCGCAATCCCGGCCCCTGGCCGGCCCTCGGGTGACGCGGCGTTGCAGACCGGTCTGATCCAAAGCCCCCTCGCGGTGCAAAGCTCCCTCGTGGTCACCGAGGCGTTGATCGAGCTGACCACGATCCTCGCCACCGAGCGCAGGCTGGAAACCCTGCTCGGCGCGGTGGTCGCCTCCGCGTGCCGCCTCACCCGGGCGGAGGGCGGCCGGGTGATGGTGCTCGACCGGACGGGGCGGCACCTGCACGGCCTCGTGGGCCAGCACGAATCGGGGCCGGAGGCGGCGTCGGCGCCCGGCGAAATCGCGATCTACGGGGACGGGAACGCCTTCGCCATGGGGGACCCGAACGTGTTCGCCGCCGTGACGGGCAAGATCGTCAACGTGGCCGACGTCTACGGCTATAGCGGCTTCGACTTCGCGGCCGTGCGCGCCCACGATGCCCGCTGCGGCCTGCGCACCCGCTCCTTCGCGGCCGCGCCGCTTTGGAGTGTCGAGGGGCGGACGCTGGGCGTCCTTCAATTGTTCAACATGCGCGCCACGGAGGATGGGGAGGTCGGCCCCCTGCCGAAGGCGTTCGAGCGGATCATCGGCTCGGTGGCGGCCCAGGCGGCCCTCGCCGTCGCCAATGCGCGCCTGTTCGAGGAGAACCGCGCCCTGCTGCGCCAGCAGGGCCGGCGCGGGGCGGACGCGGGGCGGGAGGCCCCCGCCCCGGCGGGTGCCGGCTCCGCGTCGCGGGACGAACCGATCGTCGGCGAAAGCCCGCCCTTCAAGGCGGCGCTGCAACTGGCCCGGAGGGCGGCCGCCGCGCCCGTGGCGGCACTGCTGCTGGGGGAGACCGGCACCGGCAAGGATGTCTTCGCCCAGGCCATCCACCGCCTCGGCCCCCGGCGGGACCGGCCCTTCGTGGCGCAGAACTGCGCCGCCCTGCCGGAGACCCTGCTGGAGAGCGAATTGTTCGGCCACCGCAGGGGGGCCTTCACCGGGGCGCTCTCCGACAGGAAGGGATTGGTCCACGAGGCGAGCGGCGGCACCCTGTTCCTGGACGAGATCGGCGACATGCCCCTCGCGCTCCAGGCCAAGATCCTGCGCCTTCTGGAGGAGGGATCGATCCGCCGGCTCGGGGACACCCGGCCGGAGAAGGTCGATGTCCGCATCGTCGCCGCGACCAACGCCGACCTGCCCCGCCGGATCGCCGAGGGGACGTTCCGGGAGGACCTCTACTACCGCCTCAGCGTCTTCCCGATCGAGATCCCTCCCTTGCGCGAGCGGCCCTCGGACATCCCGCTCCTCATCGATCTGTTCCTCGGCCGCATCGCCCGCGCGCAGGGGCGGGACGCCTTCGCGCTGACGCCCCGGGCCTTGGAGGCGCTGTGCCGGTGGCGCTATCCGGGCAATGTCCGCGAGTTGCGCAACATGGCCGAGCGGGCGGCGCTCCTGATCGACGGCGACGAGCGCATCGACCTGCCGCACCTGCCGCCGCATCTGGGCCGGTCGGCGCCCGACCTCGCCGCACCCCCCGCCCCGGGGGAGGCGGCGGCGGGACTTCGGGACGCCGTGCGGCACTACGAGGCGATCTACATCACCAACACGCTGCGGGAGGCCGACTGGAACCAGAGCCGCGCCGCGCGGCACCTGCGGATCTCCCGCCGCAGCCTCGTGGAGAAGCTGCGGCGCTACGCGATCGCGGCGCCCGAGGCGCGCCGGTCCCAGACGCTGGCTCCCGTCCTCGGCCCTGTTCCCACCCCAGCCATCGCCCCTGCCATCGCCCCGGCCCGGGACCGCGCGGGCCGCCGATGCCCCTGATCGTCAAGCCGCGCACGCTGGGGGTGATGACGAAGGTCGAGCGGGATCCGCCCGGCGCCAGCCTGATCGTGTCCGCCTACGGCCTGTTCGACCTCGCCGCGCCCGACCCCTACAGGTTCGAGGGCGAGCAGGCCCTGTGGCTGCTCGCGGCGAAGGAGGTGCCGCCGGGGTCGGTCTTCGATATCGGCATGCCGAAGCCGGCGGCGGAACTCCTCGTCGGCGGCCATGCGGCGGCCCCCGGGGGCGAGCCGACACCACGGATGGCGCTCGCCTGGACGGTGGCGGGCCTGGGCAAGAGCCTCCTCGTCACCGGCGACCGCGTGTGGCGGCTGACGGCCGCCGGCGCGTCGGCGACGGAGCCGGCGCCCTTCGTGCGGATGCCCCTGGCGCCCGCCCGGTGCTTCGGGGGCGAGGGCTTCGCGCCCAATCCCGCCGGGGCGGGGTTCCGAGCACGGGAACGGCTCATGGCACGGGAGGGCGTCGCCCTGCCGAACATCGAGATTCCCGAGCAGGCGATCCGCGCGTTCACCGACACCCCGGATCCGGCGCGGTTCGGCCCCCTGGCGGTCGATGCCAGGGAGCGCCTGCGCCACGCCGGCACCTACGACGCGGCCTGGCTGAGGACGCGGGCGCCGGCCCTCGCCGCCGATGCCGACCCGCGCCTGTTCCATTTCGCGCCGGACGACCAGCGCTGGCCGGGCTACCTCGCGGGGGGCGAAAGGTATCGCCTGCGCCACTTCAGCGCCGGGGCGCCCGGGATCGAAGGGGCCCTGCCGGATTTCCGGGTGCGCTGCTTCGTCGGCTGGGTGAACCCGGAGAAGCCGGTGGCGGAGGTCCCCCTGCGGATCGACACCCTCTGGCTCTTCGCCGGGGCGGGGCGGGGTGTCCTCATCTACCGGGGCGCGGTGCCGGTGGAGGATATCGAGGCCGCCGACGTCGCCGACATCATGCTCGCCTACGAGGGCCGGGACGAGGACCGGCCCATCTCTCGGCATCTGGAGATGCGGGCCCTGCGGACCGACCGGGAGCAGGCTTACCGACACGCCTTCGCCGACCATGCGTTGAGCCCGGCCCGGCCGGCGGACCACACCCGCGCGCGCGACGCGGCCCGGCACGCCCGCGACGCGGCCCGCCGCGCGAAACGGAGCGAGGACGCCGCCTGGGTGAGCGCCCGGATGATGGGGCAGTCCGGGGTGCCGAAGGAACTATGGCCGGCGCCGCTGGAGCCCGGTCCGCCCGGTTTCGACCTCCCCGTTCCCCTTCCCGAGGAGATCGAGGCGGGCGAGGTCGACCTCGCCGCGCTCCTCGACGCCATGGAGGCGATCCAGCACAAGATCGAGGCCGACTGCGACGCCCTCGTCGCCCGGCACGAACCCCTGCGCGCCGCCGTATCGACCCTGGCCTCGGACGCCACGACGCCCGACGACATCGACCATCTCTTCGCCGTCCTCGGCCATCCGGACCTGCCGGCCGGCCTCGATGCGGGTCTCGCGCATCTCCCCGACCTGGGCGCCCTCCTGCCGGAAGCCCGCGAAGCCCTGGGGGAGCCGGCGGGGCTCGATGCCCTGAAGGATTGGCGCGGGGCGATGCTGAAGGCCCGCCCCGCCACCGACGAGGCGGGGCAACTCGCCCTGGCGCGGGCGCGCTTTCTCGGCCTGCCCGAAGGCGGGCCGCTGGCGTCCCTGCGCGGCGAACTCGCGGCACGGGATTTCGCCCTGCCCGAGATCGGCGATCTGCCGGGACTTGACGATGGGCCTGCCATCGATCCGGCCGGGCATCCGCGCGCGGATGCCGATGCCGCCCTCGCCGGGGCCCTCGCGCTCCTCGATGGTCAGCCCGGCCTCCCCCCTGGGCCGGCCGCCGCCATGGGAGGCGGGCTCGCCACGGTCGATGCCGCCCTGCGGGACTCCTTCCCGCACGTGCGGGACGTGCCGGGGGGGCCGTTCTCGGTTCTCGCCGCCCTGCTCCCGGCGCATTCCCCCCCGGACGAAGAAGCCCGGTCCCCGAAGGAGGCGCTGGCCGCCGCATCCGCGGCCCTGGCTGCCCTGCCGGCGCAACTGACGGCGCAGATCGATGAGGCCGAGGGCGCCCTGGTCGAACCGCTGGCCGCCCTGCGCCGGGCCTCGCCCGTCCCCCTCGCCACGGACGAGGCGCTGGCGCCGGCGGTGGCCCGGTCCTTCGCGGAGCTGATCCTGGCCGAGGCCCGCGCCGGCCTTTCCCTGGAGAGGCGCGACCTCGCAGGCGCCGACCTCACGGGAATGGACCTGACCGGCCGCAATCTGGCCGGGGCCCTCCTGGAGGGGGCGCGCCTCGATGGCGCCCGGCTCGCCGGAGCGAACCTGCGCGGGGCGACGCTGTGCGGCGCCTCCCTCCTGGGGGCCGACCTGACGGGGTGCGACCTCACCGGGGCCAACCTCGCCAAGGTCGCGGCCGAGCGGGCGCGCTTCGCCGGGGCGCGCCTCGCGGACGTGGAACTCCTGGGCGGCGCCTTCCCGCAGGCGTGCTTCGATGGGGCGGACCTCGGCGACCTCATGGTCCTCGGCGTGCCGTTCGACGGCGCGACCTTCCGCGAGGCGCGGATCGAGGCGTGCGTGTTCATGCGCTGCGCCCTGGCCGGTACGGATTGGACCGGCGCCCGTCTGACGCGGGTGCAGGTGATGGACGCCGATTGCGCCGGGATCCGCCTCGCCGCCGGGCACTTGCGGGATGTCGCCTTCGCCAAGGTCCGGGCGGCGGGGGCGGCGTTGCAAGACGCGACGCTCGCCAACGTGGCCTTCGTCGGCGAGACCGACCTGGAGGGCGCGCGGTTCGACCGCGCCGCCGCCGAGCGGCTGAGCTTCCAGACCGCGAACCTGCGGGGCGCGGTCTTCGCGCGGGGTCGGCTCGACGGCGCCTGCTTCATCGCGAGCGATCTGGCGCGGGCGAACTTCCGTGCCGCCTCCCTCAAGGGGGCCCTCCTGTCGCGCAACGACCTGCGGGGCGCCGACCTCGCGGTGGCGAACCTGTTCGAGGCTCAATTCAACCGGGCCGACCTGCGCGGGGCCGTCCTCCGGGGAGCGAACCTCTACGGCGCCGACCTCGCCGACGCCGTACTGACCGGGGCCGACCTCCACGGGTCCAACCTGGCCGGAACGCTCCTCGCGTTCCCGAGCGAAGGAGTGCGGGATGATTGAGGACCTCCTCGACCACCTCGCCCACGACTGGCCGTTCGCCGACGGCCATCTGGAGGGCCGCGACCTCGCGGGGGCGATCCTGCGCGGCGGGATGGTGAGCCGCACCGCGTTCCGGGGCGCCACCTTCACGGGGAGCCGCCTTTCGGACATGACCTTCCACGGGTGCGACTTCACCGGTTGCCGCTTCGAGGACGCCGTCCTCGACGGTTGCCGGTTCATGGCCTGCACCGCGCCGGAGAGCGTCTGGCACGGCTCGCGGCAGAGTTCCGGCACCTTCATGGATTGCGCCATGGCGGGGGGCGTCCTCGCGGGCTCCCGCGTCCGCAGCGTCACCTGGATGCGCTGCGACCTCGCCGGGGCGGATCTCTCAGGCTGCGCCTTCGAGACGGCGGCCTTGATGGAATGCGGGCTTGACGGCATCGCCCTCGCCGGTTCGACCCTCCGCAACACGGCGATCATCACCGCCGACCTTCGGCGGGCGACGCTCGATGGCCTGACCTGCGACACGGTGCTGTTCACCGGGTGCGACCTCACCGGGCGGGACCTGACCAGCCTCACCCTCGCCCGCGCCAACCTGACCGGGGCGAAGCTCGATCGCGCGAAGCTCGCGGGCGTCGATCTCGGCGGCGCGATGCTGATGGAGGCGAGCCTGCGGGGGGCGGATCTCCAGGGCGTTCGGGCGCCCGGCGCCCTGTTCTTCCGGGCCGACCTCCGGGGGGCGGATCTCGGCCGGGCGAATCTCGGCGGCGCCGTGTTCCAGGGGGCCGTGGCCGCCGGGGCGCGGTTCGACCGGGCCCAGGCCGACCTCGCCGTGTTCGATGGCGCCGACCTCCGGGCCGCCTCGTTCCGGGAGGCGCACCTGCACCACGCCCGGTTCCGCCATGCCGCCCTCGAGAGGGCCGACTTCAGCGCCAGCCGCCTCCTGCGGACCGATTTCCACTGCGCCCGGACCGAGGGCGCGGTCTTCCACGGGCCGTCGGGCTCACGGCTGGAAACCGTCCCGGAGCGGGCGGTGGCCGAGTTCTACGACACCCGCACCGTCGCCCCGAGCGCCGCGAGGAGATGAGCCGATGCCGTTCTGGAATGGAAACGGCCCGATGGCGGGCATGCACTTCGCCTTTCCCGACGTGTGCAAGGTCCCGACCCCCGTGGGGCCGATCCCGATGCCGTTTCCCAACTTCGCCCTGACGCCGGCCTCCATTCCGAGCCAGACGAAGGTGCTGGCGATGTGCATGCCCACCCACAACGTCATGACC
Source organism: Beijerinckiaceae bacterium (assembly GCA_022702015.1). Lineage (GTDB taxonomy): Bacteria > Pseudomonadota > Alphaproteobacteria > Rhizobiales > Beijerinckiaceae > Methylobacterium. The sequence goes on from JAKONI010000092.1 coordinate 20,143, forward strand.
GTCACGCCCCTGTCGAACGGCGACGCGCCGGGGGTCGCGCTGGGCGTCGTGTCGAACCTCGTGATGGGTCCGGCCTGCGCGGCGATGGGCTCCACCAACGTTCTGGTCGGCGGCCCGCCCGTGGCGAAGTTCGGCATGCCGACGAAGCAGAACGGCCTCTCCCCCAACGCGGTCGGCGCCACCATCGCGCCCTCGCAGATCAAGGTCATGGCGCTGCGATGAACCGCGCGACGGAGGATCGGGAATGACGACGACGGTCCAGGACAAGATTCTTTCCACCGGCGGGCCGTTCATCCGCCTCGTGCAGCCGGAGCGGCCGGTCTCGCCCTACGCGGAATCCTCGTACTTCCGCCTCGGCAGCTACGTGGCGCTGAACCAAGAGGAGGCGGCGCTCGTGACCGGCCTGCGCACCACGCGCAGCCGGGTGGCCCCCGGCAAGGCGACGGCGGTGCCGCACACGGTCACATTCGGCTCCGTCAGCCAGCCCGTCTCGGCCACGGACCAGGTCTGCCAGGACCACCAGGCTGAAGCGGGCCCGCCCATCGCCTCCACGAACGACGGCATCCTGATCTACACGGATCACGACCTGAACGAGACCATCATGGGCGCGGCCCTGCAGAAGTTCGGGAAGGGGCATGTCGTGGAGGTCGTGGAGGGCGACGCCGCCTACCGCGTAGAGGACGGCAAGTACGACCTCTTCGCCCAGAACGGAATCTTCCTCCACGCCGGCACGAAGGCGCAGCCGGCCAATATCGAGATCATTGCCGAATCGCATTTCAAACAGATCGGCTTCGGCGACTTCCTGCAAAAGACCGGGGGTAATTCTCGTAAGGAGACGGTCGGAACCTCTTACGAGACCTTTATCGGTGCGAAATTCAGCATGAACATCAGTGCTGAGGCATCGATCAAGCTCGCGGGCACGCTCACGATCACCGGCGGTGTCGAGGTGGCGATCCGCACGGCGGGTAAGGTCAGTTTCACGCTAGCTTTCGAGCGCAATCTCACGATCGGTCAAACGACGAATGTCTTCATTGGTTCTAAACAAGATATGGTGATCGGCGTTGACGGAAAGGTGGTCAAAGGCCGATCTTATAAAGTCGTCTTAGGATCAGATAAAAAACTCACCGCGACGGATTTCAAATTTGCCTCGGTAAGGGACGCGAAGATCGTCACGGGATCCGACGTAAAATTCGTCGAAACGAACGCAACAATCTGCGATATCGATTACAAAAAGGAATTTGCCTCGGCGGAGGAGAGCGAATTGAAGGCTAAAAAGGGAGAGATAACCTCTAAATACAATGCTCTCGTTGCCAACAAAACCAAGACCGCGGACCTTACCGATGCTCTTCTGAAGATCTACCTGTGAGCGTCCGTCGACTTCCGCGACGTCCCGCCGTCGCCCTCCCCCCCATCGGCGGCACCATCGCCGGCGCCCGCGTCGCGGAGACCGGAGAGGCCGGCGACCGGGTGGAACTGGAACGGGACGGCCTGCGCTGGCCCGCCCTCGTTTCCGTGAGCTGCCTCGTCCCGCCACGGGCCGGGGATACGGTTCTGGTCTTTCACGACGGGGATGAGGCTTACGTCATCCAGGTCCTGCGGCGGGGGGGCGACGGGCCCGTGACGCTCGCCCTGCCGGGGCGGGGTCCGCTGGCCATCGAGGGCGAGACCCTCGCCCTGATCGGGCGGCGGCGCCTCGCCCTGACCGGCGACCGGCTGGACCTGCACGGCCGCAGCCTCGCCCTCGTCGCGGAGACGACGACATGGCTCGGCCGGGTCCTGACCGGCGTGGTCGATCACTTCCGGATCTCGGCCAAGACCCACGAGACCAGCGCCGGGACGCTGGTGGAGAAGGCCACCGACCGGACGGCCATCGTCGAAGGCACCGATTCGGTGCGGGCGGAGACCCGCGTGGTCACGGTGACGGGCATCGCCGCGGAAACCGCGCGGAGCAAGGTCGTGGCCGTCACGGACGATCTCCGCATGGACGGCAAACGCATCACGATGGGCTAGGCCGTCCCATGCCGCACGCCTCCGGGCCCAGCGTGGGCCTCCACCGGGAGCGCCTCGGCGCGGCGGAACGGTTCATCGCGGCCGGGCGCCTCGAGGAGGCCGCCGCCCTGATCGAGACCGCGCTGAAGGAGCGGCCCGGCGCATCCGACGCCCTCAACGCCTACGGCGCCCTGTGCCTCGCGCGCCGGGATTTCGCCCGGGCCGTCGAAATCCTCGGCGCGGCGGCCACGGCCGATCCGCACCATCCGGGCCTCGTCGCGAACCTCGGCGTCGCGCATCAGGCCCTCGGGTCCCACGACGAGGCGCGTCTGTGCCTCCGGCGCGCCGTCGCCCTCGCGCCGCACAGCCCGGTGCCGCTGCTCACCCTGGCGACGGCCCGCCTCCTCGCGGGGGACTTCGGCGAGGCGCGGGAGGTCGCCGACAGGCTTCACGCCCTCGATCCCGATTCGGCCGCGCCCCATGGCCTGTTGGGCTCGATCGCCCTGGCCCAGGGAGACGGGCCGGAGGCGATGCGGCAGTTCGAGGAGGCCCTTCGCCGGGGTTCGGACGAGGCAGGCGTGCTGCGGGGCCTCTCGACCTGCTGTCTGTGGCATGACGACGTCCCGCGCGCCCTCGCCCTGGCCGAGCGGGCGCGCATCGGGAATCCCCTGGATATCGATACGCTGGAACACCTCGCCCGCTGCCAGGGGGAGGCGGGCCTGTGGGCGGAGGCGGAGGCGACCTGCCGGGATGTGCTCGCCTACGCCCCGGACCATCTCGGCCTCCGGGTCCTGCACGCCCGGGCGCGGATGGCCCTGGGTCAGCCGGAGGCGGCGCTGGCCGACCTGACCCGCTTCACCCGCGCCCATGCCGGCTCCACCGAGGCGCTGGTGGCCCTCGCGGCGGTGGCCCGCCAGACCGGCCAACTCGCCCAGGCCCAGCCGCTCCTCCGCGAGGCGTTGCGGCGCGAGCCGAACCGGGCCGACGCGCGCGCCCTCGATACGGAGATCACCCTCGCCCTGGGCGGGTCCCCGCCGCCCCCGGCGGGGGATGTCCCCCCCGGCACGCGGATCGCCGTACCCCCGGCCATGACGGCGGGGGAGTTCGTCCTGCTGGCCCGGTTCCTCCCGCCCCTCGCCGACGGCGGGGGACCCGTGCGGCTCGGCGCGGCCGACCGGTTCATGCCCCTGGCGCGACACCTCGCGGTGGCGATCGAGAGGGCGGCCGTGGTGCCGGAGGAGGCGGCCATGGCCCTTCCGCAACTCCTGCGGGGCCCGGCGGAGGGGGCGCCGGTTCCCTACCTCGTCCCCGATCCCGCCCTGACGGCTTTGTGGCGCAGCGCCCTGTCGGAGCATCCCCGCCCCTGGATCGGCGTGCTCTGGGACGGCGAGGCGCCGGGCCTGCCGATGGCGCGGATCCGAGAGGCGGTGCCGGCCGGCGCGAGCGCCGTGAGCCTGATGGTCGGCCGCCACCGCCATGCCCTCGCCGGGTGGCCCGAGGCGGTCGATGCCGGGCTCCATATCCACGGGTTCGCCGACATGATCGCGGCGATCGCCAACCTCGACCTTGTGATCGGCCCCGACCTCGCGCCCCTGCACATCGCCGGGGCGCTCGGTCGGCCGGGCGCGGTGGCGGTCGGCGTCCACCGCCCGTGGCACTGGGCGAGCGAAGGGGAGCGCGCGCTCTGGTTTCCGACCCTGCGCGTGGTGCGGCAGGCCAGGCTCGGCGAATGGGATGTCGTCGTCGCGCGATTGCGCGAGGTGGCATCGTCCGGCGCGCCGGACTGACGGACTTCCCGGCCGCCACTCTCCCGGCGCGATGGGTCTATCCCCCGACAATCCGCGCGAAAGGGACATTCACAGCCGCATCGCCGTATGAGCCGTCCGCCTCATCCCGGGCGGAAACCGCAGCGGGTGGGACGACCGCTCCAGATATCCCGGGTGGTCGTTGCGATGCGGCGCATCACGACGTCGAAGTCGGCGCATTCCCCGCCGGACCTTCGAAGGCCCCTGGCGATGACGAACGCCCAAACCGGTGCGATGCGTACCGCATCCCCGGCGGGTCATCGACGGAGCGAGCCCTATTCGTGAAGGGATAGCCAGCCTATCCACAGAGTTGCGCCAACACATTTCACACAACCGGTGGTTTGCAGATCCCGTGTCCAGCCGGCAACACTGAGGCATCATCCACAATCTTGGGATAAATACGGTGTTCAAGCCTGTGTGACTCGGCGATATCGCTCGATGATCGGGACGGTCGGCGTGCGCTCGCCACGGCGCGCCCAACCCAGAGGCTGGACGACATGACGAACCTTCGCGGCACGGCGGATCGCACGGGCTTCGGCCGCAGGCAGGCCGCCCACCGGTACGCCGGATGGTCCCTGGCCCTCCT
>JAKONI010000097.1 GCA_022702015.1 Beijerinckiaceae bacterium
AGGCAGGAGGCGAGCTTCACGCGATGGGGGAGGGAGTCCGGTTCGATTGCCAGGGCCTCCATGACCAGGGCTTCGGCGACCTCGAACTCCCCTCGGTCGATGGATTGCGCAATCGTGTCGATCATGTGTCGCGCCGCCCTGCAAACGATATACTGAGGATCGTGCTATTATCGATATCGCGAAGCAATTCAATGGCAGCACAGGCGACCATACGCGAAATCCAACGAGTCATAAGCCAGCTAGACTGGCCCAGGTCAATCATCCTTAGGGTGTTTAATATTTGAGAATACAACCGTAAGATTTACCTAGCCGGCGCCGGAGCCGCCGACATCCGGCGGTTGGCGGCCGTCCAGGCGGGGCGACGGCGCGGGACACGGCATGAGACATGCGCCCGAAGCCGTCGCGCTCCAGCGTCGCGCCCGTTTGCGGCGGGGGCGAGAAGGCCCTAAGTCAGCCTCTCTCCCATGAAAGCGCGCCCCGGCGCGATCCGGTTCAGCATGGCCGTCGTCCTCGACCTCCTCAAGAACGATCCCCGGCCCCCGCGCCACCCGGAGAAGGCCCACCGGCCGGATCAGCCGATCGCGCTGAAGAAGCCGGACTGGATTCGCGTGAAGGCGCCGGGCTCCAAGGCCTGGGGCGAGACACAGAAGATCGTGCGCGAGCACGGCCTCGTCACCGTCTGCGAGGAGGCCGGCTGCCCGAATATCGGCGAGTGCTGGGAGAAGCGGCACGCCACCTTCATGATCATGGGCGATACCTGCACCCGGGCTTGCGCCTTCTGCAACGTGCGCACCGGCCTGCCGGAGGGGCTCGATGCCGCCGAGCCGGAGAAGATCGGCGATTCGGTCGCCAAGCTCGGCCTCCACCACGTCGTCATCACCTCCGTCGACCGGGACGATCTCAAGGACGGGGGCGCCGCCCACTTCGCCCGGACGATCGCGGCGATCCGCCGGGCGAGCCCCGGCACCACCGTCGAGATCCTCACCCCCGATTTCCTGCGCAAGGACGGGGCATTGGAGGTGGTGGTGGCGGCGCGGCCCGACGTGTTCAACCACAACATGGAGACGGTGCCCGCCAAGTACCTGACCGTGCGCCCCGGCGCCCGCTACTTCCACTCGGTGCGGCTGCTCCAGCGGGTGAAGGAGCTCGATCCGTCGATCTTCACCAAGTCCGGCATCATGGTCGGCCTCGGGGAGGAGCGGAACGAGGTGCTTCAGCTCATGGACGACCTGCGCTCGGCGGACGTGGATTTCCTCACCATCGGCCAGTACCTCCAGCCTTCGAAGAAGCACCACGCGGTGATGCGTTTTGTCCCGCCCGACGAGTTCAAGGGCTACGAAACCACGGCCTACGCCAAGGGTTTCCTCCTCGTCTCGGCGACGCCCCTGACCCGCTCATCGCACCATGCCGGCGAGGATTTCGCCCGGTTGCAGGCGGCCAGGAACGCCAAGCTCTCCCCCGCGCTCTCGGCCTGAGAAAGTATCGTTCGGAATGCCATCCTTCCGGGTCACGCGCCGGGTGCGGCACACTGCCCAGCAGATGTACGACCTCGTCGCCGACGTCGAGCACTACCCCGAGTTCCTGCCGCTGTGCGAATCCCTGCGGGTCATCCGCCGCCAGGACACGCCCGAGGGCGGGCAGGTTCTCGTGGCGGAGATGGGCGTCGGCTACAAGGCGATCCGCGAACGGTTCACCACGCGCGTCACCCTCGATCCCGGCTCGCACCGGATCGTGGCCGAATACATCGACGGGCCGTTCCGCCATCTGGAGAACCGCTGGGTGTTCAAGGACGCCGAGGCCGGCACCTGCGACGTCGATTTCTTCATCACCTACGAGTTCAAGAGCCGCACCCTCGGCCTGCTCATGGGCACGATGTTCGACCGCGCCTTCCGTAAGTTCACCGACGCCTTCGAGGGCCGGGCGGCCCGGATCTACGGCACCGCCTGACCGGGGCGAACCGGCAGCGCCGCCTCCAGCAAGCCGAGGGCGTCGACCACCGCCGCCCGGCGGATACCGGCCCGGCCCAGGTCGCCGTAGCGGCGCTCCAGATGCCGGATCCCGGCAGAGGAGGCGACCGCGAGGTGTACCAAGCCGACGGGCTTCTCCGCGCTGCCGCCCCCGGGCCCGGCGATGCCGGTGATCGCCACGGCGACGTCGGCGCGGGAGGCGGTCCGCGCCCCCTCGGCCATCGCCCGGGCCACCGGTTCGCTCACGGCCCCGTGCCCGGCGATCAAGGCCGGATCGACGCCGATCGCCTCGGCCTTGGCGGCGTTGGAGTAGGTGACGTAGCCCCGCTCGACCGCCGCCGAGGAGCCCGGCACCGCCGTCAGCAGGGCCGCGACGAGCCCTCCGGTGCAGGATTCCGCCGTGGCGAGGGTGCGTCCGGCGGTCGCGTAGGCGGCGACGAGGCGCCCGGCGCGGGCGAGGAGTTCGGGATCGTCGATCATACCGGGAGGACTCCCACCGCCTGAAGCTGCCCTATGTCGCTGTCGCTGCCGTTCGCGCTCGACGAAGCCGACGGCCCCATCACGGAGATCGCGACCCCATGACGTTCCCTGCGACCACGGCTTTCTACGCCGCGCTGTTCGCCCTGTTCCATCTCGGCCTGTCCGGGTGGGTGATGGCCGGGCGCCTCTCCGGCAACGTCCTGCACGGCGACGGCGGGAACAGCGACCTTCAGAAGCGCATCCGCAGCCAAGCGAACTTCATCGAGTACGTTCCGCTGGCCCTGATCCTCATCGCCCTGCTGGAAGCCCGGGGCGCCGGGCACGGAACCATCCAGGGTCTCCTCGTCGCCCTGTTGGTCGGCCGGATCCTCCACCCGGTCGGGATGTTCGCCCCGGCCAACTCCCCCCGCCAGTTCGCCTGCCGGGGCGGCGGCATGGTGCTGACCCTCGGCGCCATCCTCGTGGCGGCGGTGCTGCTGCTGGTCTGACGACGCCTCAGGCGCCCTCCTCGTCCGGCAGCCGCACCGTCGCGGCGGCCTGGGCGGCGAGGCCCTCGGCGCGGCCGACGAAGCCGAGCTTCTCGGTGGTGGTGGCCTTGATCGACACCGCCGAGAGCGGCACCCCCGCGATGGCCGCGATCCGCGCCCGGATCTCCTCCCGGTGCTTGCCGATGCGCGGAGCCTCGGCCAGCACGGTGATGTCGAGGTGGTCGATCCGGCCGCCCCGCGCCCGCACCAGCTCGCAGGCATGGGCCAGGAACTGATCGGAGGAGGCGCCCCGCCACTTCTCGTCGGAGGGCGGGAAATGGGTGCCGATGTCCCCGTCGGCGATGGCGCCCAACAGGGCGTCGGTCAGGGCGTGCAGGGCCACGTCCCCGTCGGAATGGGCGAGCACGCCCCGGTCGGCGGGAATGCGGACGCCCCCGAGCCAGACGTGGTCGCCCTCGGTGAAGGCGTGGACGTCGAAGCCCGTGCCGAGGCGGGTCACATACTGGGTCATGGCGGGGGCTCCGGCATCGGGCGCTAAGACGCGCTCGGCCTCGATCAGGTCTGCGGCCTGGGTGATCTTGCGGTTCTCGACCTCGCCGGCGAACACCACCACCGGCAGCCCGGCCCATTCGGCCAGCGCCCCGTCGTCGGTGAAGCCGTGGAGGTTTTGGCCGGCGGCGGCCCGGTGGGCCTCCAGCAACGGGCCGAAGGCGAAGGCCTGGGGCGTCTGCACCGCGCGCAGGGATTCCCGCGCGGGGGTCTCGCTCACCCGGCCGATGCCGGGCTCGATCTCCTCGACGCGCTTCACCGTGTCGGTCACGGGGATCCCCGGCACGGCGGCGCCGTGGTCGCGCCCGGCGCGGATCGCCCGGTCGATGAGTTCGGGGCGGACGAAGGGCCGGGCCGCGTCGTGGACGAGCACCGTCTCCGGGGCCCCCGAGGCCGCCAGCGCCTCCAGCCCCGCCCGCACGGACATCTGGCGGGTGGCGCCACCCTCCACCGGCTCGGCGATCCGCCCACGGATCGCCGCGTCGAGTTCCCCGAGGCATTCCCGGAAGAAGTCCACCGCGTCGGCCGCGATGACCGGCTGGATCCGCGCGACGGCGGGGTGGGCACCGAGCGCCGCCAGGGTCCGCGTCAAGACGGCCTGGCCGCCCACCCGGCGATATTGCTTGGGGACGCCGCCCCCGATGCGGATGCCCCGGCCCGCCGCCACCACCACGATGGCGACGCCGGCGGTCTCGTCGGCGGCGAAGGAAGCGGCGGGCATGATGGGGGCATCCAAGCTGACGCGGCGGCAGGCCTGCCGCGCGGCCGCCGCCATTCTCAAACGAACGTGCCCGTCGTTTAAGCGGGGGAAGGGGCGAAATCAACGCGACGGCCCCGCTTGCGTCCCGCCCCGCTTTGCCTCATTGTTGAGCAGAATGACGACTGACCATTATTTGGGCGTCCTACGCCACGGGAAGCAGGAGCGAGCCGCGCCGCTCTGCCTGCTCGCCCCACTCTCGGGGGTCACCGACCTCCACATGCGCCGCATCGCCCGGGGCTGCGGTGCCGACGCCGTCGTGTCCGAGATGGTGGCCGCTCGGGAATTTGCTTTGGGTTCGGTCGAGGCGACCCTCCGCGCCGAGGGTGCGGGGGTCACACCGCACATCGTGCAACTCGCGGGTTGCGAGGCGGCCCCCATGGCGGAGGCGGCCCGGCTCGCGGAGGCGAACGGGGCCGACGCCGTGGACGTGAACATGGGCTGCCCAGCCAAGGTCGTGACCGGCGGTGCCTCGGGCTCGGCGCTGATGCGCGACCTCGACCATGCGGAGCGGTTGCTGGCCGCCGTGCGCGGGGCGGTCTCCATTCCGGTGACGGTGAAGATGCGCCTGGGCTGGGACGACGGGTCGCGCAACGCCGCCGACCTCGCCCGCCGGGCCGAGCGACTCGGGCTGAACGCGGTGACCGTCCACGGCCGGACGCGGCAGCAATTCTACAAGGGCCGGGCCGACTGGGCGGCCATTCGCCCGGTGGTGGAGGCGGTGTCGCTTCCGGTGATCGCCAACGGCGACATCACCGGCCTCGATGAAGCGCGGGCCTGCCTGTCCGCGTCCGGCGCCGCCGGGGTGATGATCGGCCGGGCGGCCACGGGCCGTCCCTGGCTCGTGGGGCAGGTGGCCGCCGCCCTGGCCGGGCGGGACTCCGCGCCGCCGTCGCGGACGGAGCAGGCCCGCCTCGCCGCCGTCCACTATGCCGGCCTGCTGGACCTCTACGGCGTGCGGATGGGCGTGCGCCATGCCCGCAAGCACCTCGCCGGCTATGCCGAGGCGGGGGGCGCGCTCACCGGACCGGAGCGGACGGCACTGCTGACGACGACCGACCCGGAGGCGGTGCTGGCCCTCCTCGCCCGCGCCTTCGCCGGATCGGAGCCCGCCTTGAAGGTGGCCGCATGAGCGACGACTTCACCCCCGACACCGGAGTGGGCCGGATGCTCGCGGGGGGCGACGCGGTGCTGAACGCGCTGCCGCTCCCCGTCCTCACCATCGCCGGGGACGAGCGCATCCTCCAGTGCAACCACGCGGCGGAGGCGTTCTTCGAGTACTCCGCCCGCCTGATGCAGCGGCGGCGCCTGCGGGACATCATCCCCTTCGGCTCGCCAATCATCGCCCTCGTCAACGAGGTGCGGCGGCGGCGGGCGAGCGTCAGCGAGTACCGGGTGGAGTTGACCCAACCCCGCCTCGGCACCGAGCGCAGCGTCGATGTGTTCGCCACGCCACTGGATGACGGCGACGCGGTGGTGGTGATGCTCCAGGAGCGCACCATCGCCGACAAGATGAACCGCCAGCTCACCCATCGCGGCGCGGCGCGCTCGATGGTGGCGCTCGGCGCGATGCTCGCCCACGAGATCAAGAATCCGCTGGCCGGCATCCGGGGCGCGGCGCAACTCCTGGAGAGCACCGGGGCCGAGGAGGACCGGCTCCTCACCCAGTTGATCTGCGACGAATCCGACCGGATCGTGCGCATCGTCGAGCGGATGGAGCTGTTCGGGGACGAGCGCCCGGCCGAGCGAGGCCCGGTGAACGTCCACGGGGTGCTCGATCAGGTGAAGCGCTCGGCGCAGTCGGGCTTTGCCCGTCACATCCGCTTCATCGAGACCTACGATCCGTCCCTCCCGCCGGTGCTCGGCAACCGGGACCAGCTCGTTCAGGTGATCCTCAACCTCGTGAAGAACGCCGCCGAGGCGATCGGGCCGGATGCGGTCGAGGGGGAGATCACCCTCGCCACCGCCTTCCGCACGGGCCTGCGCCTCCAGATCCCCGGATCGCGAGAGCGGGTCAGCCTGCCGATCGAGGTGGCGATCCGCGACAACGGCCCCGGCATCTCCGCGGAGATGCTGACGGACATGTTCGACCCGTTCGTGACCACCAAGACACAGGGTTCCGGCCTCGGTCTTGCTTTGGTCGCCAAGATCGTCGGTGACCACGGAGGGATCGTCGAGTGCGATCCCGCCCCCCGCCGTACGACGTTCCGCATTCTCCTTCCGATGTCGAGCGCGCGCGACGGGCGCGAGCCGACACTCGCCACCTGATCCGGAAGCCCGCCGGAGGCCCCGAGTAACAGTCATGCCGAACGGCCACATCATCGTCGCAGACGACGACGCCGCCATCCGCACGGTGCTGAACCAAGCGCTGTCGAGGGCGGGCTACGAAGTCCGCTCCACCGGCAATTGCGCCACCCTCTGGCGCTGGGTCGCGCAGGGCGAAGGCGATCTCGTCATCACCGACGTGGTGATGCCCGACGAGAACGTGTTCGACCTGCTGCCTCGCATCAAGCGGGTCCGGCCCGAACTGCCGGTCATCGTGATGAGCGCGCAGAACACGTTCATGACCGCCATCCGCGCCTCGGAGCGCGGGGCCTACGAGTACCTGCCCAAGCCCTTCGACCTTAAGGAGCTCATCGCCATCGTCGGCCGCGCCCTGTCCCGCCCGCGCGGGACGCCTGCCCCGGGCGCCGGGCCGGAGAACGAGGACATCCCGCTGGTCGGCCGCTCGCCCGCCATGCAGGAGATCTACCGGGCGCTCGCCCGGCTGATGCCCACCGACCTCACCGTGATGATCACCGGCGAGTCGGGCACCGGCAAGGAACTGGTGGCCCGGGCACTGCACGATTACGGCCGCCGCCGCACCGGGCCCTTCGTGCCCGTGAACATGGCCGCGATTCCGAGGGACCTCATCGAGTCCGAGCTGTTCGGCCACGAGAAGGGCGCCTTCACCGGGGCGCTCCAGCGCTCGGCCGGCCGGTTCGAGCAGGCCGAGGGCGGGACCCTGTTCCTCGACGAGATCGGCGACATGCCGATGGAGGCGCAGACCCGCCTGCTCCGGGTGCTTCAACAGGGCGAGTACACCACGGTGGGCGGCCGGGTCCCGATCCGCACCAACGTCCGCATCATCGCCGCCACCAATAAGGACCTGCGGGTCTCGATCCAGCAGGGGATCTTCCGCGAGGACCTGTTCTTCCGCCTCAACGTCGTGCCCCTGCGCCTGCCGGCCCTGCGGGAACGCTCGGAGGACGTGCCGGATCTGGTGCGGCACTTCTTCGTCCTGGTCGAGCGCGAGGGCCTGACCCGCAAGACCCTCGACGGCGACGCCATGGAGCGGCTGAAGCGCTACCGCTGGCCGGGCAACGTCCGCGAGTTGGAGAACCTCGTCCGGCGGCTCGCCGCCCTCTACCCGCAGGAGACGATCACCGGCCCGGTGATCGAAGCCGAGCTGGACACGCTGCCCCTTGCCCAGCCTCCGGCGGCGGGGGGGACCAACGGCGCCGCGCGCAAGGCGAACGGCGAGTCCGAAACCCTGTCGAGCGCCGTGGAGCGGCACCTGTCGGACTACTTCTCCGGCTACCGGGATACCCTGCCGCCCCCGGGCCTCTACCACCGCATCCTGCGGGAGATCGAAGGGCCGCTCATCGGCGCGGCGCTCGCCGCCACCAGGGGCAACCAGATCCGGGCGGCCGAACTTCTCGGGGTGAACCGCAATACCCTGCGCAAAAAGGTGCGGGATCTGGACCTACAGGTGTTCCGCACCGCGCGATGAGGGGGCCGCCCCCACCCGTGGGAGCGTGGCGATCAGCCCCGGCCAACGGGCCCGGGGCTGCATCCATCGCGTGAGGGGAGGGACCCTACCGCCCGCGCATCAGCGGATCGCCCTGGATCAGCGCCCGCAACCGCTCCGTGTCGTAGCCGCTCGGGATGGCCGGAGCCGCCTTCTTCGGGACGACCGCCGGGGCGGGCATCGGCGCGGGAATGGACCCCGTGGCCGACGGTTCGGCCGAGGCGATCCGGGCCACCGGGGCGGGCGGCGCGAGATGGGCGAGCCGGTCGGCGGCGATGAAGACCACGATCGCGGTCGAGGCCGCGACCACGAGGCCGCCGAGAAGGAGACGCAGGATACGCACGCCGCGGAACTCGGAACGAGGGGATTGACCGCAACAGAATAGGGGCGCGGCCGTTAACGAAGCCACCCACGCGTGTGAGGATCGCATGTCCAACGTCCAGGCCACCGCCAGCGACAGTCCGTTCATCCAGGGCCGGAACGCCCGCATGTACGGCAAGCCCAAGAGCGAATGCCCCTACCCGGAGGGGAGCGAGGACCACGCCGCCTGGATGCAGGCCTACGACGAGGCCCAACAATCCGATCCGCCGAAAACCACTCGCTAAGGCAAAGTCGAGACAGACCCGGCCCGGGGGCCGCCCGGCTGTGGATTCCCACCGCTGGCGGACCAGCTAGTAAGGAGGGGCGGCCCCATAGTGGCGGCATTCGGAGCCGCGCAGCGCCGCTCCCTCGGAGCGTCGCGCATGCCGGACAGGCAAGGAAGACGGGTGTCCATCGACCGGGCCGGCCGGGTGGAGGCGGGCGGTGGCGCGAGCCACGCCTGCATCGTCCACAACATCTCGGCGGCCGGGGCCTGCCTGCTGCTGCCCGAGGCGGAGGAGGTCCCGGAAACCTTCACCCTGTCCCTCGATCCGGGGGACGACCGCTGGGCCTGCCGGGTGGTCTGGCGGCGGATCGGCGAGGTCGGCGTCGCCTTCGCCTGACGGGCGAACTTGACGGATCGCGGCGCCGGGGGCTTCGTGCGCGGCATCGTCCCGCGCAGACCGAGCCACGATGTCCCTGAAGCCGAAGTCCGAATCCAAGTCGAAATTCGGGCCCGCCACCCGCCTCGTCCATGCCGGGCGCGACCCGTCCGAGCAGCACGGCTTCGTCAACACGCCGATCTATCGCGGCTCGACGGTGCTGTTCCCGACCTACGACGACCTCCAGCACCGGCGCGGGCGCTACACCTACGGCACCCACGGCACCCCGACCTCGGACGCGCTCTGCGACGCCTGGAGCGAGATCGCCGGCGCCGCCGGCACGGTGGCGACCCCCTCCGGGCTGGCCGCCCTGTCCATGGCGCTGATGTCCGCCCTCTCGGCCGGCGACCATCTCCTCGTCAGCGATTCCGCCTACCGGCCGACCCGGATCTTCTGCGACGACGTGCTGGCCCGTTTCGGCGTCGAGACCACCTACTACGATCCCCTGGTGGGCGCCGGAATCGGCGACCTGATCCGCGCCGGCACGAAGGCGGTGCTGGTGGAGGCGCCGGGCTCGCTGACCTTCGAGATGCAGGACGTGCCGGCCATCGCCGAGGTCGCCCACGCCCGCGACGTCTGTGTGATCATGGACAACACCTGGGCGACGCCGCTCCTGTTTCCGCCGCACGAGCGCGGCGTGGACATCGCCGTCGAGGCCGGGACCAAGTATCTCAGCGGGGGCTCCGACCTGCTGCTCGGCCTCACCTCGGCCAACGCCAAGTACTGGCCGGCGCTCCACCGGACCTATCACCAGTTCTCGGTCTGCGCCGGGCCGGAGGACATGTTCCTCGCCATGCGCGGGATGCGCACCATGGGCCTGCGCCTGCGGGAGCACGGGCGCCAGGGTCTGGAGATCGCCCGCTGGCTCCAGGACCGGCCGGAGGTGTTGCGGGTGCTGCATCCGGCCCTTCCGGAGGATCCCGGCCACGCCATCTGGACGCGCGACTTCACCGGCGCCTCCGGCCTGTTCGGGGTGGTGCTGAAGCCGGTGCCGGAGAAGGCGGTGGCGGCCATGCTCGACGGGCTGGAACTGTTCGGGATGGGCTTCTCCTGGGGCGGCTTCGAGAGCCTGTGCATCCCCTTCGACTGCACGCCGTTCCGCACCGCCACCCGCTGGGCACCCGGGGGGCCGGCGCTCCGGTTCCATATCGGCCTGGAGGACGTGGCCGACCTGAAGGCCGACCTCGATGCCGGCTTCGCGCGCCTGCGCGACGCCGCCGGGGCGATTTGACATTCCCGGCCCGATCCCGATTGAGGGGCCGGACCGGGAGAGCCGGCGCCCGAGAAGGCGGAGTTCATGACCACACGCCTCCCCGCCGGCGCGCTTCCCCATGCCGGTGACGCCCCGACCCGCGCCCCGGCGCTCGACCGCCTCGCCTGGCTCCTCGACCGGCTCTCGGCCAGCCACGCCCGCGCCTGCGCGGCGCTTTTGATTCTCGGGCTGGTGCTGTACCTGCCGGGCCAAGCGTCGCTTCAGCCCATGGACCGGGACGAGCCGCGCTTCGCCCAGGCCTCCAAGCAGATGCTGGAGACCGGCGACTTCGTGGCGATCCGCTTCCAGGACGAGGCGCGCAACAAGAAGCCGGTCGGGATCTACTGGGCGCAGGCTGCCGCCGTCGCGGCGGGCGAGGCGCTGGGCGTGCCGCACGCCCGCACGCAGATCGCCCTCTACCGCCTGCCCTCGCTCCTCGGGGCGCTGGGCTCGGTGCTGCTCGCCTATTGGGGGGCGCTGGCCTTCCTGCCCCGCCGGAGCGCGCTCCTCGCCGCCGCCCTCTACGGCGCCTGCCTGATGCTGAACGCCGAGGCGCATCTCGCCAAGACCGACGCGCTGCTGGCCGCCTGCGCCACCGCGAGCCTCGGGGCGCTGGCGCGGGTGTGGCTGGGGCGGGGGGAGCCACGCATCGGCGCCCCGGTCTTCCTCGCCTTCTGGCTCGGCATCGCCGTCGGGATCCTCGTGAAGGGGCCGATGGTGCCCCTGTTCGTGGCGCTGCCGGCGCTGTTCCTGTCGTGGAAGGCGCGCTCGGGCGGGTGGCTGAAACCCCTGCGCCCCTGGGCCGGGCTCGCACTGACGGCGCTGATCGTCGCCCCGTGGTTCGTGGCGATCACCCTCAAGAGCGGCGGCGCCTTCTATGCCGAGGCGGTCGGCAAGGACATGCTCGGCAAGGTCGGCGGCGCGGCCGAGCGGCATTGGGGCCCCCCCGGCGCCTACAGCCTCGCCTTCTTCGCGACGTTCTGGCCGGGCGCCGCCTTCGCCGCCATGAGCCTGCCGCTGGCGTGGCGCGAGCGCCGGGACGACGCCATCGCCTTCCTGATCGCGACGGTGCTGCCGGCATGGCTCGTCTTCGAGGCGGTGCCGACGAAGCTGCCGCATTACGTCCTTCCGCTGATGCCCTGGATCGCCGTGCTGACGGTGATCGCCCTGGGCCGGGGCGAGGTCACGCCGCGCCGCCGGGGCGCGCGGGCGGTGGCCCTGCTGGTGCCGGCGATCCCGATTGGGCTGACCCTCGGCCTCTGCGCCACCGGCTGGAAGCTCGACAACCACGCGATCCCCTGGTTCGCCCTGCCGGTGCTCGGCGCCGCCTGCCTCGTGGCCGGGGCGAGCTGGCTCGCCTTCGCCCGCGACCGGCCGGAGCGGGCCTTCGGCCTCGCGATCCTCGCCTCCTGCCTGCTCGGGCCGGGGGTGCTCGGCCTCGCGCAGCGGCAATTGCCGGCGCTGAAGGTCTCGCCGCGCCTCGCCGCCCTGAAGGACACGCTGCCCTGCCGCGACCCGCTGGTCGCGAGCCTCGGCTACCGTGAGCCGAGCCTCGTCTTCCTCACCGGCACCAATCTCGACCTCCTGCCCGACGCCGACGCGGCCAAGGCCTTCCTGCAGGGGGGCGGCTGCCGGCTGCTCTTCGTGGAGGGCAAGGAGCGCGACGCGTTCAACTTCGCCTGGCCCGTGGGCCGCCCCGCTCCGCCGCCGGTCGGCGTGGTCGAGGGCTTCAACCTCAACACCGGCCGCCGCGTGTTCGTGACGGCCTATGCGGCAACCCCATGATGTCCCCGGACGCCCCCCGCCTCACCGTCGTCGTCCCCGTCAAGAACGAGGCCGGCAACATCGCCCCGCTGGTGGCCGAGATCGAGCAGGCCTGCGCCGGCCTGCCCTTCGAGGTGATCTACGTCGATGACGGCTCGACCGACGCCACCCCCGCCGCCCTGGAGGCCGCCCGCGCCGGCCGCCCCTGGCTGCGGGTGCTGCGGCATCAGGCCAGCGCCGGCCAGTCGGCGGCGGTGCGCAGCGGCGTGCTGGCCGCGCGCGGCGCCATCGTCGCCACCCTCGATGGCGACGGCCAGAACGACCCCGCCTTCATCCCGGCGCTGCTGGAGGCCCTGGAACAGGCCGGGGAGGGCGCCGGCCTCGCGCAGGGCCAGCGGCGCGGCCGCAAGGACGGGCGCTTCAAGATGATCCAGTCGCGCATCGCCAACGGGGTGCGCGGGCGGATCCTCAAGGATTCCACCCGCGACACCGGCTGCGGGCTGAAGCTGTTCCGGCGGCACGTCTACCTGCGCCTGCCCTATTTCGACGCGCTCCACCGCTTCATGCCGGCCCTCGTCGCCCGCGAGGGCTACACGGTCGTCCACCGGGACGTGATCGACCGGCCGCGCCTCACCGGCATCTCGAATTACGGGCTGTTCGACCGCCTCTGGGTCGGGCTCCTCGATCTCGCCGGGGTGTGGTGGCTCATCCGGCGCAAGCGCGCCACGCCGCGCGCCGTCGAGACGGCGGCGCGGGAGGCGGATGCCACGAGGGACGAAGACGTCGGATGCTGATTCAACTCGCGCACGACCTGCCGGACTACTTCTACGACGTGTTCGTCACGCGCTTCGATTTCTGGCTCGTGTTCGGCATCCTGGCGCAGCTGATCTTCGGCTCCCGCTTCATCCTGCAATGGATCGCCAGCGAGCGGGCGGGGAAGAGCGTGATGCCGCTCTCCTTCTGGTTCCTCTCCATCGCCGGGGGCTTGATGACCCTGGTCTACGGCTTCGTGCGCAAGGAGCCGGTGATCATCATCGGCCAGGGGCTCTCGACGGGCATCTATGTCCGCAACCTCGCGCTGATCTTCCGGGAGCGGCAGCGCAAGCGCGGCGCGGCGGCATGAGCCCGCTGCCGGCCTTCTACGACGACCTCGACGCCACCCTGGCGGAGCTCTGGCGGCTCCTGGCGGACGGGGCCGCGCATGGGCGCAGCGGCTTCCACCTGCCGACCCTCGCGACCGTGGCGGGGGAGGGGCCTCGCCTGCGCACGGTGGTGCTGCGCGAAGCGGATGCCGCCGCCGGGACCCTGCGGTTCCACTGCGACCGCCGCTCGGACAAGGCGTTCGAGCTGGCCGAGAACCCGGCCTGCGCGCTCGCCGTCTACGATGGCGAGGCGAAGATCCAGATCCGCATCGAGGGCCGGGCGATCCTGCACACGGACGACGCATTGGCCGAGGCGGCCTGGGCCGGCTCCCGGGCGATGAGCCGGGTCTGCTACGCCGCCGAGCCGCCCCCCGGCACGGCGCTGACCGCCGGCAACGCCTACACCCTCCCCGACGAAGCCATTGCGGCCGTTGCGGGCCGCCGGCATTTCTGTGCGGTGGTGGTGCGGGCCCAGCGCCTCGACTTCCTCTACCTCGACCGAAGGGGCCACCGCCGCGCGGCGTGGTGCCGGGACGGGTCCGATTGGGAGGGGGGCTGGGTGGCGCCGTGAGTCTTGCGGGGGTGCCGCACGGCGCTTAATGTAGGCAATCTCACTAGATTGGGGTTGCCCATGGAGAAGACCATATCGGCGGCGGAGGCCAACCGTGGATTCTCCGAGATCCTGCGCGGCGTGCGCGACGGTCACAGCTACGTCGTGACCAACCACGGGCGCCCCGTCGCGCGCATCGTCCCCGCCGAACGGGAGGACGCCGCGCGCGACGCCAAGAAGGAGGCTTTGCTCGAGCGCCTGAGACGTCAGCCGGTCACGAACGCAGGCCGTTGGACCAGGGATGAACTCTACGAGGACGAACCGTGAAGGTCGCCTTCGACACCAACGTCCTGATGTATGCCGAAGGTATCGACACCCTGGAGAAGCGTGACATCGCGATCGGCGTGATCGCAGAGATCCCGAGGGACAACGCCGTCATTCCCCTCCAGGCGCTCGGAGAGTCGTTTCACGTTCTGATCCGGAAGGGAAAGCGGACGCGGAGCGAGGCCCAGACCACGATCCTCGGTTGGCTCGACGCCTACACCACGGTTCCGACCACGGCCGAGGTGCTAGCGGCGGCGGCCGACCTCGCCGCCGAGCATCGCCTTGCGATCTGGGACGCGGTGATCCTCGCGGCCTCATCCCAGGCCGGATGCCGGCTGCTCCTCACGGAGGATCTCCAGGACGGCTTCCGGTGGGGCGGCGTCACCGTCGCCAACCCGTTCGCGTCCCCGCGCCATCCTCTGCTCGCGGCCGCTCTCGCCAAATCCGGCCCGCTGTCCTGACGAAGCGGGCCGGCGAAGGAGCGATCAGGCGAACATATCGGGCTGCGTCGCCGCGATGTGGTTGTAGATCGTCTGGAAGTGGAGCCAGCCGATATAGTCGCTGCCGACATGCTCGCGGCTGTAGCGGGCGGTCTTCTCGGAGAGCAGCTGCGGCGTGATGCCGGTGGCCTCGACCATCAGCTGTTGTTTACAGGCGCGCTCCAGGGCGATGAACCAGAAGGCCGCGTCGTCGATGCTGTGCTGCGAGCAGGTCAGCAGGCCGTGGTTCTGGTGCAGCACGCCGCGGTTGCGGCCGATCTGCTGGGCCACCGACATC
>JAKONI010000101.1 GCA_022702015.1 Beijerinckiaceae bacterium
GAGCAGCAGCAGCGTGACACAGAAGGCGGCGGTGGCGAGGAGCGTGGCGGTGAATTCCGGCATGGTGCGGCCCCCGATGGGGCGCGTCACGGACCGGAGAGACACACCCGGCCGCAGCGCGCGGACACGCGCCGGCGGCACCGGCCGCCGCGCCCGGTCAGCTTAGCAAAGCCCGCGCCAACGGCCAGAGCATCGTCCGCCGCGGTGGACGCCGGTTCGGCGGAAGAAAATGCGGCAGACGCCATCAACGAGAGCGTGTTCCGTAATCCAGGGATTACAGGACACGCCTAAGGGGATGGGGCGTCAGCGCCGCCCCACCTCGGTGCCGGTGGCGACCGAAGGACTCTTGGCCGGCTTTGGAATCTCGACGGCGAGGCGCTTCACCGGCCAGCCGTCGCTCCAGCGCTCCATGTCCGCGAGGCGGGGATTGGCCTTGAGCGCGACGGCATCCGTCCCGGCGAAGGCCGCCGCCGCCGCGAGGTCGAAGGTCTTCCAGAAGCCGAGATAGTCGAGGGCATCCGCCCGGGCCGTGTTGATCTGCGAGACCAGGGTCTGCTGCTCGCCGGTCAGCGCCATCTCGGCGGACCACCGGAACGGCGGCTGCTTCGGGGCGTCCTTCGGCTCCGGCGGAACCTTGATCGCCCCGGCGTCGAAGGCCGGATCGAGGCCGGCGGGGGCGGCGAGCGTCGCCGTGAGGGCCGGGAAACCGTGATCGTCCGAGAGGGCGCGCACGAACAGCTTGCGCTCGGCGGGCACGGCGCTCGCCTCGCGCAGGAGGCGGCGGGAGGCGGTGTCGGCCGCGCGGGAATCCTTGTCCCCCACCATGGCGACGATCAGCGTCTCGGGGGCGATCTCGTTCAGGTCGTCGAGGGGGATGCCCCGGGATTTCGGGCCGCTGGCGATCCCGCCCGGCACCGCCGCGAACACGAGCTTGGGTGCCGGCAGGCCACTCTTGCGCACCGATCCGGCGAGATCCATCGCCAGGGGGCCCCCGGCGAGATGGCCGATCAGCGCGAAACGGCTGGTATCGGGCTTGGCGTCCTTGTCGGCGGCGAGTTCTCCCAGCGCCGCCTTCACCAACCCCTCGGCGATGGCGGGGGCATCGCCCGGGCGCGTGCGGTTCACCTCCTGGAAGCGGGGATACAGCACCAGCCAGCCCTGCCGGGCGAGGTGATCGATCCAGGCGCCGTAGGCCTGCGGGTTCACCGCACCCCAGCCGTGCAGGAACACCACCACCGGGCGTCCGGCCTCCGGGGCGGCGCCCTCGGTGTAGAAGGCGTAGGTCGGCGCGCTCGGCCGCCCGAGGGCCCGCTTGACCACGCTCGCCTTCCGTTCACCCACGCCGCCGGGGCCCTCGGCCGGCTGGGCCGGCGGGCTGGCCGCCCACACGGCGAGCGGGGCGACGGCGAGGCCCGCGGCGAGGACGCCGCGGAGGATGGTGGAACGCATGGCGGCCTCGGCTGACGGGCACTGTCGCGCCGGTGATACCGGCGGTTGTCCCATACCAGATTCGTCGGCGTTGGCGAGGAACCGCCTGGGCCGGCGCCCTCAGGCGTGGCCCGGCCGCTCGTCCCGGTCGCCGTCGAGGCTTCGGGCGAGCAGGAGGAGATGATCGGGCAGGTCCGCGCCGTCATCGAGGTTGGCGCGCAGGTGCTCGCCGATCACCGCCGCGAGGAACGCGTCGGCGGACAGGCTCGAGGCGCCGAACGACGCGGCGTAGTTTTCAGCGACGATCTTCATGACATTCCGTCGGCGACGGGGCCCGATTGCCCGAGGCGGCAGGTGCAGCAACGAACGCCGGATCGCGGCGAAAGTTTCCGGCAAACCGACCGTCGGCCACAATTCCGGCGCCGGCCGGTCGCCGCCGTCAGGATTGGGGGATCAGGGTCCCGCCCGGCCCGATGATGGCGGAGCCGCCGGGGGGAAGCGGGTATCCGGCCGCCTCCTGCACCCAGGCCAGGATATCCTCGGCCCGCCAGGGCTTGGGGATGAAGGTGGCCGAGACCCGCAGATCGCTCGGCTGGTCCCCCGCATCGCCGGAGGTAAGCAGCACCCGCACCTTCGGCCAGGTGACGCCGATGATCCGTGCCAGCTCGAAACCGCCGATCGGCCCCGGCGTGCGCACGTCGGAGAAGACGACGCTGACCTCGTGCCCCCGGTCGTTGAGGATCGCCAGGGCCCTGTCGGCCGTCTCGGCCTCGATCACCGTGAAGCCCGTATCCTCCAGCAAGGTGGCCGCAAGAAAGCGCTCGTCGGGCTGATCCTCCACGACGAGGATGATAGGCTTCCGTCCAGGCTGTTGCGCGTTGCTCATCGAGCCGCTTGGTCCACTGGGGCTGAACGGCGGACGCGGCGTTCGGTTCACTTGAAGCGACGACGCGGCTCACCGGACCCGCACGGGCACAGATCCTGCGTTGAACTTGGCACAAACGATCGCCCCCGGCCGTGTCATTCCGAACACAGCCGCCGCACAACGATCGGTAGACTTTTACTAGCTTGGCCGGCGGACCCGAATGCCGTGGCGAAGACCTCTACACCCCGTGGGACTTCAGGAAAGCGAGCGCCCGGCGCCAGCCGTCCTCGGCGGCCTCCTTGCGATAGCTCGGGCGGTAATCCGCATGGAAACCGTGGGGCGCCTCGGGGAAGACGACGAGTTCGACGCTCTTGCCCGCTGCCTTGGCCGCGTCCCGCGCCGCCTCCACCGAGGCCACGGGGATCCCGGTATCGCCGCCGCCGTAGAGTGCCAGCAGCGGCGCGTGGATCTCCCCGGCGACATCCCCCCCCGTCCGGGGCTGGATGGCGGTGCGCTCGCCGCCGAGGGGGCCGTACCATGCCACGGCGGCCTTCAGGTCGGTGCGGTGGGCATCGTAGAGCCACGCCGCCCGTCCGCCCCGGCACCAGCCCATCACCGCCAGCCGCTGGGGATCGCCCTTGGCGGCCGAGACCGCCCAGGCGGCGGTGGCGTCGAGGTCGGCGATCCACTGCGCGTCCGGCGTCTTGGAGATGACCTCCGCGATGATCTGCTTCACGTCGCTCATCTTCGACAGGTCCCCCTGCCGGGCGTAGAGTTCGGGGGCCACCGCGCAGTACCCCTCCTTGGCGAGGCGCCGGCAGATGTCCTTGATGTAGTCGTGGACGCCGAAGATCTCCTCGACCACGAGGATGACCGGGAACGGTCCCTCGCCCTTCGGCACCGCCCGGTAGGCGGGCATCGGCCCGTCGCCCGCCGGGATCGCCACCTCCCCCGCCTCGATCCCGTCGGCATCCGTGTGGATGACCTGCGCCTCGACCCGCGTCGTCGCCAGCGTCAGCCCGCTCATCAGGCTCGTCATCACGAAGCCCCGCCGCGACAGCGGCGGCACGATCAGACCGTCGAGGCCGGCGTTCGTATCGTCCCGCATCACAATTCTCGGTTGCATTCCTACGGCAGGGCTACCCGCTTCGGGCGGGGGTGGTCAAACGGGTTCAGCGGGCCCCACGGTTGGCCGCTTGATTGGCCCCTTGCCTGGTCCCTTCCACGCGGACCGGCTCCCCGGCCCGCTCCACCGCCGCCTGGCGCGCCCGCATCTTCGCCTGGAGCAGGCTGCGGCGGGCGGCGATGGCGGTGCCGTTGATCTCGCCCCCGAACAGGAACATCGCCGCGAGCCAGTACAGGAAGACCAGGAACACCATCGCGGTCGCCAGCCCGCCATAGGTGGAGGCGTAGGCGTTGGAGAACCGCTCCAGGTAGAAGCCGAACCCGAGGCCGGCGAGGAACCACAGGACCAGGGTGACGGCGATGCCGGGCAGGACCGCGACGATGGAGCGGCGCCCGGCGGCCACGAACTTGTGGGCGATGACGAGCACGAAGGCCAGCAGCAGGGCCGTCACCGCGATCCGCCCGATGGCCACAGTGAGCCCTAGGGGCTCCAGGCCGGGGGCGACGAGGATCATCCGGCTCCAGATCAGCGGCCCGAGCACCACGAGGAGGGCGAAGGCCAGGATCGCGAAGGCGCCGCAAACCACGTAGCCGATGGATTCGAGGCGGGTGAGCCACCAGGGGCGGCTCTCGCGCAGGCCGTAGGCCCGGTTGAGCCCGACCCGCAGGCTCTCGACGCCCGAGGACGAGAAGTACAGGGCGAACAGGGCACCCAGCGTCAGCACGCCGCCGCGCTGCGTGGTGAGGACGTGGTGGACCTCGGCCACGATCGGCGAGGCGATCTCCCGGGGCCAAGCCTCGAAGATCAGGGCCCCCGCCTCGTCGGCCAGGGACGCCGAGCCGAACAGGCCCGCCAGCGCCGCCAGGAGAATCAGGAAGGGGAACAGCGAGGTCAGGATCGACAGGGCGATGTGGCTCGCGATCGCCCAGCCGTCGTGGGAGACGAAGCGCTGCGCGGCCAATCCCGCGATGCCGAGGCCTTTGCGGAGGGTGTTCAAGGGTTCGGACCATCCTCGCGACGGAATTCCGCCCCGTCGATGGCGGTCGGCGTACCGCCCCGTCAACGCCGCCGGCGCCGATCGGAGCCATTCGCCTCACCGATGACGCGCGGCCGCAACGCCGTCATGACGTCGGCGCGGACGATTTTCCGTTGCCGGGGGCCTCCCACCATGCTTGGCCTTGGCCGCCCGCCATACACCGAACCGCGCGATCCCTTGAAGTCCCCGAGCCCTTCCGCCGCAGCCGCCGTCCCCGGCCTGTTCGTCGTCATCTGGGCGACCGGCTTCGTCGCGGCCCGGGCGGTGGTGCCGCATACCGATCCCCTGCTGTTCACGGCGCTGCGGTTCTTCTCCGTCACGCTGGTGCTCGGGGCCGTCGCCCTCGTCTCGCGGGCGCGGTTCCCGGCGGGGTGGGCGGGCTGGCGCGGGCCCATGGTGGCCGGCTTCCTGATGCAGGGCGTATACCTGTCGGGGGTGTTCTACGCCGTGTCGCATGGGCTCCCGGCCGGCATCGCCGCCCTGGTGGGCAGCCTGCAACCGCTGCTCACCGCCTCCCTCGCCGGGCCGGTCCTCGGCGAGCGGGTGGGGCCGCGCCGGGCGGCGGGCATCGCGCTGGGCCTCTGCGGCGCGGGGCTGGTGCTCGGGCCGAAGCTCGGGGTGGCGGACGCCTCGGGCATCCCGCCCACCGCCCTGGCGATCTGCTTCGGCGCCGTCGCCGCCCTCACCCTCGGCACCCTCTGGCAGAAGCGCGCGGGGGGCGGGGGCGACCTCCTGGCCAGCGCCGTGCTGCAATTCGCGGGCGGCGTCTTCTGCGCCATGCCCCTGGCCCTGGTCTTCGGCACCGGGTTCTTCGAGCCGGCGCCGACGGTGTGGCTCGGCCTCGCCTGGGCGGTGCTGGTGAACTCCGTCGCGGGCACCCTGCTCCTGCTCGCCCTGATCCGACGGGGCGCCGTGGCGGGAGTCGCCTCGCTGTTCTTCCTCGTCCCGCCGGTCTCGGCGGCGATGGGCTACGTCCTGTTCGGCGAGACCCTCACCCTCGTGCAACTCGCCGGCATGGCGGTGGCGGCGGCAGGCGTGGCGGTGGCGAACCGGACCTGACCGGCCCGGATCGTCGCGGCCGGCAACCGCACCGGGCTCCGCGACTTGTCCGCCGGGGCGCGCCGCCCCGACGCCGGGGGAGTTGCCAGATGCCGCAGACCGAGATCCGCCTCGCCCTCGATGCGATCCCCCTGGGCGGCATGGCCGAGGGGTCTGCGGGGGACGACAAGGTGCTGTTCGTCCGCGACGCGGACGGCGTGCGGGCCTTCCAGGCGAAGTGCCCCCACCTCGGCGCCCCCCTCGCCAAGGGCGAGATCTGCGGGCAGCGCCTGTACTGCCCCTGGCACAAGGCGGCCTTCGCCATCGCCGACGGCGCCCTGAGGGAGCCCCCGGCCCTCGACGGGCTGACCCGCTACCCCGTGCGGATCGAGGGGGCCGAGGCGGTGGCGACCCTCACCCCCGAGCCGGCCCCGGCGCGGGCCGCCCCGTCGCGGCCGGGCAGCGTCCTCGTGGTGGGGACCGGGGCGGCGGCGGTCGCCTGCGTCAAGACCCTGCGCCGGGAGGGCTATGCCGGCCCGGTGACGATGGTCGGCCGGGAGGCGCACCCACCCTACGACCGCACCAAGCTCTCGAAGCAGTTCCTCGCCAAGCCGACCCCGCCGGAGAAGACGGTGATCGAGCCCGGTTTCGCCGAGGCCAACCGCGTGGAGCGGGTGACGGCCGAGGTGGTGCGGGTCGACCCCGCCACCGGGGACGTCACCCTCGCGGACGGGCGGACGCTGAAGGCCGAGGCGGTGCTCGTCGCCACCGGCAGCCGGGCGACCCTGCCCGATTTTCCCGGCAAGGATCTGGAGGGGGTCTTCACCCTCCGCAGCCTCGACGATGCGGTGGCCGTCAGCGAGGCCGCGCGGACGGGTCAGCGCGTCGTCGTCATCGGCGCGGGCTTCATCGGCATGGAGGCCGCCGCGTTCCTCACGAAGCGAAGTCTGCCGGTGACGGTGCTGGCCCGGGAGGAGGTGCCCTTCGCCAAACGCTTCGGCGAGGCGGTGGGCGCCGCGCTGAAGCGCTACCACGAGGGCAACGGCGTCACCTTCGTCCGGGGCTCCGTGGGGGCGATCGCCGGGACCGGGCATGTCGAGGCGGTGGAGACCGAGGACGGAAGTCGGCTCCCCGCCGACATCGTCCTCGTCGGCGCCGGGGCGAAGCCGGAGACCGGCCTCGTGGCCGGGATCACGCCCGACGACACCGGCGGACTGCCCGTGGGCGGGGACCTGCGGATCGGCGAAGGCGTCTGGATCGCCGGCGACATCGCCGCCTTCCCCGAGACCACGAGCGGCCTCACCGCGCGGATCGAGCACTGGCGCCTCGCCCAGCAGCACGGCACGCACGTCGCCCACGCCATGCTCGGCCGGACCGGTGATTTCGCGGACGCGCCGTTCTTCTGGAGCAACCAGGGGGACAAGCGCCTCGATTACGGCGGCTACGCCCCGAAGTTCGACCGGATCATCATGCAGGGCGATCCCGACGCCCTGGACTTCATCGCCTTCTACGTCCGGGGGGAGAGGGCGACGGCGGCGTGCAGCATTGGCCGCAACGGGGCCTTCACGGCCTTCCTCCACCTCCTCGGCGAGGGACGCCTGCCCCCGGCCGCCGCGATCGAGGCCGGGGCGGACCTGAAGGCCCTCGCCAAGGTCGCATGACGGCCCGCGGCGGTGTTCCGCGCCATGCGTCAGCACGGCACGGAACACCGCGCGGCCCCCGGCGCTTCCTGACACGCGGGCCACCTTCGGCGCCGCGGGGGGACGTCCATGAACCCAATCGTCGTCGTCGCGCTCATCTGCGCCTCGACCGTCCAGGGGCAGGATTGCTCCCGCGAGACGGCCCTCGACGTCATCATCGGGCCCGCCCACACCCTTCAGGAATGCCTGATGCAGGGGCCGGTCCTCGCGGCCAATTCCGGCTTCAAGGGCGAGGACGGCGCCTACGTGAAGACACGGTGCGAAGTGAAGCACTGAGCCGCCGTTGAACTTTGGTTCAAGACATCGGCAATCGAATCTATTTCGGCCCTGGCCCCGGTGCGGTTACAAGGGCGCCATAACAAACGCCAGACGCGAGTGATTGCCATGTCCGCATCCCCCGCCCTCCAGACCGAGCCCTTCGACCTCGTGGCCACGACCAAGGCCGCCGGCCAATCGGTCAAACGGTTGAGCGAAGAGGCCGTGCGCCGCGTCCGCGGCCGCCTGATCGGAGCCGATGGGAGGATCGACGGAGCCAAGCTCGAAGCCCACCAGCACGCCGCCCACGGCCTCGCTTGGCTCGCGACCTACGCCGACGCGGTCGCCGAACTCGGCGACTATGCCGAGCGGCTCACCGCCGCCGGCCAGTTCGGCGCCACCGAGGATCTGCTGGTGCGCATCGGCGCCGGCGAGTACCTCGACCAGATCTTCTCCGGCATCCCCATGAGCCAGGGCGAGATCGTCCGTCCCATCGGGTCGCTGGGCCTCACGGCCAAGGACGTTGCGGAGTTCCGCACCGAGGCGGTGGAGACCCTGATCGCCACCGGCAACACCGTGGAGAACCGGGCCGCCCTAGTCGCGCAGATGCGCAACGGCAGCGGCGCGGCCACGGTGGGCGTCACCGGCCTCGACGAGGACATGGAGGCGATCCGCTCCGAGATGCGCCGTTTCGGCAAGGCCGAGGTCGCCGACCACGCCCACGAGTGGCACCTGCAGAACGCCTACATCCCGATGGAGGTCGTCCAGAAGATGGCCGAACTCGGCGTGTTCGGCCTGACCATCCCCGAGGAGTACGGCGGCATGGGCATGCCCAAGGCCGCCATGTGCGTGGTCTCGGAGGAGTTGTCCCGGGCCTATATCGGCGTCGGCTCCCTCGGCACCCGCTCGGAGATCGCCGCCGAACTGATCCTGTGCGGCGGCACCGAGGAGCAGAAGCAACGCTTCCTCCCCGGCATCGCCTCCGGCGACATCCTGCCCACCGCCGTGTTCACCGAGCCGAACACCGGCTCGGACCTCGCCTCCCTGCGCACCCGCGCGGTGAAGGAGGGCGACACCTGGAAGATCACCGGCAACAAGACCTGGATCACCCACCCCGTCCGCGCCGACATCATGACGGTGCTGGCCCGCACCATCCCGGACGAGAAGGGTCACAGGGGCCTCAGCCTCCTCATCGCCGAGAAGCCGCGCGGCACCGACGAGGATCCCTTCCCTGTAGAGGGGCTCTCCGGCGGCGAGATCGAGGTGCTCGGCTACCGGGGCATGAAGGAATACGAGCTGGCCTTCGAGGACTTCGCGGTGCCCGCCGCGAACCTCCTCGGCGAGGTCGAGGGCAAGGGCTTCACCCAGCTCATGCAGACCTTCGAATCGGCCCGCATCCAGACCGCCGCCCGCGCCATCGGCGTGGCCCAGGCGGCCCTCGATGTCGGCCTGCGCTACGCCGAGGAGCGGGTGCAGTTCGGTAAGCCGCTGGTGAACTTCCCCCGCGTCGCCGACAAGCTCGCGATGATGGCGGTGGAGATCAACATCGCCCGCCAGCTCACCTACTTCTCCGCCCGGCGGAAGGACGAGGGCCGGCGCTGCGACCTGGAGGCCGGCATGGCCAAGCTGCTCGGCGCCCGCGTCGCCTGGGCGGCGGCCGACAACGCCCTCCAGATCCACGGCGGCAACGGCTTCGCCCTGGAATACCCGGTGAGCCGCCTGCTCTGCGACGCCCGCATCCTCTCGATCTTCGAGGGCGCGGCGGAGATCCAGGCCCAGGTCATCGCCCGCCGCCTGCTCGACGCGGCCTAGTGCATCGATCCAGGCGGAGGCGTCAGCCGATGATGGAAAGACTGATGCATAAACAATGACCTGGTGCTTACTCGCACGAACGGAGCGGGTGAGCACTGGAACTGGAAAGGGCCGGGCGGCTCATCGCGGCCCGGCCCCCGGGCCTACTTGGTGATCTTCACCGAGACGGGATCGCTCGACGGGAAGGTCTCTTCCAACGCCTCGTCGAGCTTTTCATCCAACCTCTCCTGAGTGTTCTCCGGTTGAGCCTTGTCGCCGGGCACCGCGCTGTCGCGGCGAAAGCCGGGCTGGGTCTTCTCGAGGTCGTCGGGCATCGTTCGTCCCTCTCGCTTGGGCACCGCGTCGGGTGCTGGTCCTCGTCAACGCGAGGAGCGCACGGTGTTTCCGAAATGCCCGTCCATTCCTGATCGCGGCCTTCCGAGGGATGCGCGGGCGAGAACCGCCCCCGCCCGCCCGGCACGGGGGACACCCGCGCAGGCGTGTTGGAAGTGTCGGTCGATTGACCCGATTGTTGCGTCGCACCATCGACCGGCCTCATGCTTCCGCGATCCCGAGGAGACAGCTTCGATCCGCGCGGACGATGCAACGGTGACAGTCTTCATACCTTGCAGGCCGAGCAAACGTCGCTGCAAGGATCTAGGAAACGTTCCTTGTGGCGACGCACCCATCGACGCGTCGCCATGCCGACACTTGAGGATGCATTCCGCTGCAAGACCGGGATTAGCCGGCGGGGGCGACCCGACCGGCGGCGACGGGGAAAAACCCCGAAGTAGCACAACAATTCCAGCTTCCGGGCCTGTTGACTTTTATTGCACCGCAACATACGTCGGCATCGCTCACAGCGGAGCCGAGGGGGCTTCCGCGCAATAGCCGCCAGGCTGGAGATTGCTATGCAGACGCCCAACTTCGAGATCCCGACCGAGATGCGCGACTTCGCGGATAAGAGCGTCGATCAGGCCCGCACCGCCGTCGGCACCGTGATGGCCAACGCCGTCAAGGCCAGCGAGCAGATGCAGTCGGCCAGCCAGACCTTCCAGTCGACGTTCAGCGCCGCCATCGCCAAGAGCTTCGACCACGCGCAGAACAACGCCAACGCCGCGTTCGACTACGCCCAGAAGCTCGTCCGTTCGAAGGACATGCGCGAGGCCCTCGAGGTCCAGTCCGAGTTCGTCCGCAGCCAGTTCGCGTCCCTGCAGTCGCAGGCGAAGGAGCTCAGCAGCCTCGCCCAGAACGCGGCTCGCTAAGGTCGAGACCGCCCGCTCCGGCGGGCCACCGGGTGCGTCCCTCGCGGGAGGGGCGCACCGTACGCTGACCGGCCCTGATCCGCTCGTACGGCCGGCGACGGCCGCGCCCCCGTGGCGCCCATTGAGCGAGAGCGACCGGGAGTTCCTGGGATGTCCAAGGCGCGTCGACCGAAATACCAGAGGCACGGCGGCAAACACGCGCCGATTGTGAAGCCCGCCGTCCCCACCGCCGGGGCGATCGCGGACGCAC
>JAKONI010000104.1 GCA_022702015.1 Beijerinckiaceae bacterium
ACCGAGGAAGAGAAGGTCGAGATCGCCCGCAAGCATTTGATCCCGAACGCTTTGAAGAAGCACGGGCTCGATGCGAAGGAGTGGTCGATCACCGATGACGGCTTGATGATGCTGGTGCGCCGCTACACGCGGGAAGCCGGTGTCCGTAACCTCGAGCGGGAGATTTCCAACCTCGCCCGCAAGGCGGTGAAGGAAATCCTGATCACCAAGATCAAGTCCGTCGAGGCGACGGAGGAGAATCTTCCGGTGTTCCTCGGTCCGCCGAAGTTCCGCTACGGTGAGATCGACGCCGACGATCAGGTGGGTGTGGTCACGGGTCTGGCCTGGACCGAGGTCGGCGGCGAGTTGCTGACGATCGAAGGCGTCATGATGCCCGGCAAGGGCAAGATGACGGTGACGGGCAACCTGAAGGACGTGATGAAGGAGTCGATCTCGGCGGCCGCATCCTATGTCCGTTCGCGGGCTTTGGATTTCGGCATCGAACCGCCGCTGTTCGACCGCCGGGACATCCACGTCCACGTTCCGGAGGGGGCGACCCCGAAGGATGGCCCTTCCGCCGGCATCGCCATGGCGACCGCGATCATCTCGACCCTGACGGGCATTCCGATCCATCGGGACGTGGCGATGACGGGCGAGGTGACGTTGCGTGGCCGGATTCTGCCGATCGGCGGCCTGAAGGAGAAGCTGCTCGCGGCGCTCCGTGGCGGCATCAAGGTTGTTCTGATCCCGGAGGAGAACGCCAAGGACATCGCCGAGGTGCCCGACAGCGTGAAGAACGGCCTCGAAATCGTTCCGGTGTCGCGCATGGATCAGGTGCTTGTTCGCGCTCTGGTCCGGCAGCCGGTGCCGATCGAGTGGGACGAGCCGCTGCCGCCGGTGAAGACGGCGCGGCCGGACGAAGAGGGGGCGGCGTTCATCGCCCACTGACGCGACAACGTCCGATCTGATCGAGAGCC
This sequence comes from Beijerinckiaceae bacterium, assembly GCA_022702015.1. Classification (GTDB taxonomy): domain Bacteria; phylum Pseudomonadota; class Alphaproteobacteria; order Rhizobiales; family Beijerinckiaceae; genus Methylobacterium. Next base: position 957 of record JAKONI010000104.1, read on the forward strand.
CGGGGCACGCCGCCCCGGGCTTTTTCGTGGGCGGTCCGACGGCTCTTGCGTCGGGCCGGGACAATGCCGTATCGAACGCGCGCCGGGCGGTTAGCTCAGTTGGTAGAGCGTCTCCTTTACACGGAGAGGGTCGGCGGTTCGAGCCCGTCACCGCCCACCACCCACGGCGCACCCTCGGTCATTCCCCCCACGTCCTGAACTGGCGCGTGGCTGGCCGGGGCCGGGACTCCCTCCGGGCGGATGGCCTGCCAGGGACTGACATCGCCCGCAGGGCGCGGCTGCCCTGGCAAAATGGCCGACGCATTCGCGATAGCCCGGCGGTCTTGGGCATGACCGCAACCGGTCGGCGGCTCGTCATTGCCTTCACCACAGTCGCCACCGCGCAGTTAATCCTCGCCGCCGACATCATCGTGCCCAGGGCTGACGCATCGGCACTCGCGAGCCTTTCGTGGGACTGACCGTCCGCGAGAAGAACGGCACCGTTTGGCACATCCGGGCGTTTATACGGACTGTACTTGTCGTGGCGCGGCGGGGGATGGGTGCCGTGCCTCCCTGTGCACTCGGCGCGTTGCCCGCCGCGTTTACTCACTTGCTGAGGTAGCCCTGACGAAATCTACGTAGAACATAAGGCATCGTCAGCATTCGCGTTACGCTGGATTAGGGGATTCTCTTGTGCATAGTAACCACACGAATTCATGCCGCAACGCAACACACTGACGAAGCTTGCAGTTGAGAGATCGCAGGCATAAAACCCAAACGAGCAGTTCCCTCAGGGCAACATGGGATCAGTCGACATGTCACTTTCACTTCGTCGCTAATCGTACATTGCCAATATCGGTCGAAGTCCGCAGGACATCTCACGCGGGGTGTTGAGGAGTGACGTGGTGCGTATCTCAGATCACGCAACGGTTTTGATTTCCGATCGTAACATGATCGTGCCTACAACCCAGGCTGCTTTGCAGCTTGCCGAGGCAGGTCGGAACCTGACCGACGTGATCATGATCACCGGGGGATTGGAGCCGGGCGAGATCTTGGACCTTCGTGAGTTCCTCGATGCGCACAATGTCAAATTGCTCGATTCGGCGCATGAAATCACATCGCTTCTGAGCGAGTTTCACTTCGACGATACTCATGTCACCGCGACGAGCCTGGGCCGGTTGCTCATGGCGGATCTTCTCCCCGCGCAGTACCAGCACATTCTATACATCGACGGCGATACGTTCGTCGTCGGCGACCTTACCGATCTGTTCCGGCTCCGCGTCCCCAGCGGTAGGATCGCGGCGTCCCTCGAAAGCTTATTCGTTCATTGGGATAGTACGTCCGAGTTCGCGGAAAAGTTGCGAACGTACCGGCAAAAGCACAGCAAACTCGGCCCACGCGACTATTTCAATGCCGGTATTCTCGCTGCCGACCGTTCCACATGGCGATCCATAGGGCCGGAGGCGCTCTCATTCTACAAGCGCCACCATGAGGATTGCATCTATCACGATCAAAGCGCTTTGAATGTTGTCTGCGAGAACCGCGTTCACTGGATCTCGCCGGAATTCAATTTTCTGTCCGATTTCCGCATGATGGGTTTCGAAGCGCATATCCGACCGAAGCTGTACCATTTCAGCGGGGCGGCCAAGCCCTGGAACTCACGTTTCACGCCTTGGCCCGTCGGCACCTATGGGCGATACGAAGCCTTGGCGAACGCCAATCCGGTTCTGGCTCCCTTTGTGAGGACGCCCGACAAGGAGCATTTGCGAAAGATCCGCAATCGTTTGGTCGCGCACGCGGTCACCGAAGCGCCGGGCATCGTGCATCCCCGTCAGTTCTTCAAAAAGCACAGCTTCTTCAAAAACTACCTCAGGGACCGGCAATTTATCCAATCGCCGACCTATGAGCCTTATGCCCGCCAAAGTCGTAAAGTTTAGACTGCCTGACGCTCGCCCGCGGCGCGTCATGGAACTGGTCTTGGACCACGGTCCGGGTGTCGATGAGTAAAGACGACGAGCTTTCAATCACACACCAAACGTAGCTGCGAACATACCGGGCGCCGAGTCACAGACAATGAAGACTTCTGAGGAATTGGCGGTTGAGCCGCGCAATCGCCCGATGCCCGGACGCCCGACTGTCTCCTGCATTCTTCCGGTTTATAACGGCGAAAAGTATCTTCGAGAGGCTGTCCAATCGATTCTCGACCAGAACTTTCAGGATTTCGAACTCATCATTATCGATGATGGTAGCGCCGACGGCAGTTATGCCATTGCCTCGGAAATGGCCGGAGAAGATTCCCGGATCGTCGTGATCCGCCAAGCGAACGCGGGGATCAGCAAGGCTTTAAATGCCGGGATCGACGCATCGAGGGGGCGCTACATCGCGCGGATGGATGCCGACGATATTTCCCTGCCTCACCGCTTCTCGGTCCAGGTCGCGCATCTGGACAGCCATCGTTCCTGTATCATGGTGGGTGGTATTGCGGAGACTTTTTCATCGCAAGGGCCAGGCGAGTTGACGAGCGGCGGCCGTCATCTGCGGACCAACCTCACTGTGTTTCCTCCGAAGATTTCCTGCGCGGTCCACCCGATGATCATGGTGCGGCGCGAATTGTTCGATAAGATTGGCGGTTATCGGGAATTGTTCCCGCATGCCGAGGATTGGGATCTTTTCTTGCGTGCCTCCCGGTACGGAAGCATCGATAATCCAAAGGACGTATTATTCAAATATAGAAAGCACGAGCAATCAATTTCCAAGATCAATACGCTCACCCAAGAGACCAGCGCGGTGATGGCCGAAACGTGCGCTATCTTCGAGAGTATTGAGACGAAAACCGTTGCGGATTCCGTGAATCTAAAGGTCGTGTCGCGTCTGGTGTGGCCGAAACATCTCTTCGATGCCTACGTCAAATTTCGCGTCCTGCGACGGTTGAGTACGGCGAACGCCAACGAGAGAGAGTTCTACAATAGCGAGATCGTCGGGTTGATAACCAACGTCGATCGTGAGGCTTTGTTGTCGTGGCGTTATTGGCGGCTGCGGGTTGTCATGATGGGGTATCTTATCAAAGATTACTTCGCTAGGCTGAAGCCGAGCCAAAGAATGTAGTAGAGCGAATCGTACGCAGAAGTCCTACGTTCGGTCTCACCGACGACTGGCTTTCGCGAATCAGTCAATCGCGGTAACTGCCGCTTACTCGTATGGGGGCTTCTGCGGACACGCCGCACGGCAGCGCGCTGCCTCCTGGCGTATGATCGTCATGACGCGCGCCCGTCCCTGCGGATCCGTGATCGCGGCATACTCGCGGATCAGGTCGCGCACTTCGATGAAGGGTAACGGGGGCTGCTCGTCGTAGAGCGCGGTGACGGGGATGCCGAGTGCGTCAGCGATCTCCTGAAGGCGCGCCCCAGCCCGTGCTGCGGAACTGGTCGATCCCGTCATCCACCCGCTCGCAAAATTCCAATCCCGCCGCAGCATACGATAGATTTGTTACAAAGCTATATGCCCGATTGCGGTCTCGGCTTTGCGCCAATTCCCAGGTCGGACCCAGGACGGTAGCCCGGTGCAAGGGTCTGACCGCGACATGGCGGATCGATTTGTCCGCGACGGTCCGGTAGCGGACCGCGCCCGTCGGTGGCTGCGGTCGATTCACCGAGCACGGGACGGCAAAAATCATTATTGAAGGCGTGCCGTGCGCCTCAATGATATGGACACCGATGTGTCGGCTTGCGGCGTCGCCTCGATCGACGGTCGCTTATGGCATCGGTCGGCGGAATTCTCGGAGCTTAACGTATGCTATTATCGCGATATGCGCAGGCCTTGCTGGCGGGGGGCGCGCTGGCCCTCGTCATGGCGACCCCGGTCGTCGCGCAGGACGGCTCGACGGCCGAGCAAACCATCGATGTCATGAACACCCTGTTCGGCAAGCATCCCGGCAAGCGGGCGAACCACGCGAAGGGGGTGGTGGCCGAGGGGAGCTTCACGCCGACCTCCGAGGCGGCGGCGCTGAGCAAGGCCTCCCTCTTCAAGGGGCCGGCCGTGCCTGTCACGGTGCGCTTCTCCGATGCCACCGGCGTGCCGACCATCGCGGATGGCGCCGCCAACGCCAATCCCCATGGCATGGCCCTGAAGTTCAAGCTCGGCGACGGTTCAGAGATGGACGTGGTCGTGAACTCCCTCGCCTATTTCCCGGTGGCGACCGGCGAGGAGTTCCGGGACCTTCTGAAGGCCGTCTCCGAGAGCGGTCCGAACGCCGCCAAGCCGACGTCGCTGGAGCGCTTCGTCGCCACGCATCCCGCCGCCGCCACGGCGGGCGCGACGGCCAAGTCGCCGACGAGCCTCGCCCGGCAGACGTACAACGGCGTGAATGCCTTCGTCTTCGTCGATAAGGACGGGAAGCGGCAGCCCTTCCGGTTCCGGTTCGTCCCCGCCGAGGGAGAGGAGATCCTCCCCGCCGCGGACGCCGCGAAGCGCGATCCGAACTATCTGATGAGCGAGATCGGTCCCCGGGTCGCGAAGGAGCCGGCCCGTTTCAAGGTGCAGGCGCAGCTGGCCGAGGCGGGGGATCCCACCAACGACGCCACGAAGCCGTGGCCGAACAGCCGAAAGGTGGTCGACCTCGGCATCCTGACGATCAGCAAGGCTGTGCCCGACAGCGCCGAAGCGGAGAAGGCACTGCTGTTCATGCCCAACGCGCTCACCGATGGAATCGAGGTCTCGGACGATCCGCTGATCGATGCGCGCGTCCAGGCCTACGCGGTCTCCTACGGCCGGCGCTCCCAGTAAGCGTCGGTCGCGGAGACGCGGCTACCCACGGACGGAGGGCGGGACACCGCCGGGGCGCCCTCCGAAAGCGCGCCGAGGAACGGGTCCGGAGCGGGAGCGCGCTACCGCGTCGTGCCGGGGGCGGGCGATCCGGGGGCACGGGTGGGGGCGGGCGTCCCGGTGCGCGCGCCGTCCTTCGTCGCGGCCGATCCGGTCAATCCGCCGGCGCCGAGGCTCTCGGCGGGGGGGCCAGTCCTGGCGGGGGACTGGGTCGCCGGCTTGCCGGCCTTGTCCTCGGTGGCGCCCGCGCCTCCCGTGAGGGCGACGAGCCATGCGGTACCGAGGATGAGTGCGCGTCCCGTCACCGTCATGGCCTACTGTCTCCTGCTCTCGTGATCCAAAGTCACGAGACCAACGGGGCGCGCGCCGCCGCCGTTCCGCTGCGGCCAGGGGGCGCTCACTCGGCCGCGGCGAGGCCCGCTCCGCCGAATTGGGCGGCGTGCAGACGGTGGTAGGCGCCCTTGGCCGCGAGCAGAGCCTCATGTCCGCCCTGCTCGACGATGCCGCCCTCGCCGAGGACGACGATCCGGTCCGCCTCTCGGATGGTGGCGAGGCGGTGGGCGATCACCAGCGTCGTGCGCCCCCGGGCGAGGTCGGCCAGCGCCCGCTGGATTTCCCGTTCGGTCTGCGTGTCGAGGGCCGAGGTCGCCTCGTCGAGGATCAGGATCGGCGGGTTCTTGAGGAAGACCCGGGCGATGGCGAGGCGCTGCTTCTGCCCCCCCGAGAGCCGGACCCCACGCTCCCCCACCACGGTGTCGAGGCCCTCCGGCAGGGAATCGATGAGCGCCCCGAGGCGTGCCCGCCGGGCGGCCTCGACGATCTCCGCCTCGCTGGCATCGAGGCGGCCATACGCGATGTTCTCGCGGATCGTTCCGGCGAACAGGAAGACATCCTGCTGCACGATGCCGATCTGCCGCCGGAGGGACAGGAGCGTCAGGTCGCGCAGATCGGTGCCATCCACGGTGATCCGCCCTGCCTCCACCTCGTAGAAGCGGGGAAGGAGGGCACAGAGGGTGGTCTTGCCCACCCCGGAGGGGCCGACGAACGCCACCGTCTGGCCCGCCTCGATCGCGAGATCGAGGTTCGTGAAGACCGGGCGGTCCGGGCCATAGCCGAAGCCGACGCCCTCGAACCGGATGTCCCCCCGCAGCGGACCCGCGTCCCGGGCGCCCGGCCGGTCGACGATGTCGGGGACCGTACCGAGAAGATCCTGGTAGCGGCGGAAGCCCGCGACCCCCTTGGGGTAGGTCTCGATCACCGCGCCGATCTTCTCCAGCGGCCGGTAAAAGACGCCGACGAGAAGCAGGAAGCCGACGAAGCCGCCGGGGCTCAGTTCGCCACGCACCACGAAGGCCGCCCCGCCGAGCAGTACCGCGATCTGAACGAGGCGCAGGCCGAGGTAATTGATCGACAGGCCCGCCGCCATCAGGCGGTAGGCTTCGAGCTTGGTGTCCCGGTAGCGGGCATTGTCGAGGGCGAAGAGGGCGCGCTCGTGCGGCTCGTTGGCGAAGGCCTGGACGACCCGCATCCCGCCGACATTCTCCTCGATCCGGGCGTTGAAGGCGCCGACCCGGCCGTACTGGGCCTGCCAGTTCCGGGTCATCCGGCCGCCGTAGCGCAGGCTCACGAAGGCGATGACCGGCAGGATCCCCCCGGTGATGAGGGCGAGCGGCGGGTGGACCCGGAGCATGAGCGCGAAGGCGCCCACCAGGGTCATCGCCGCGATGAACAGGTCCTCCGGGCCGTGGTGGGCGACCTCGCCGATCTCCTCCAGATCCTTCGTGACCCGGGCGACGAGGTGGCCGGTCTTCTGCCCGTCGTAGAAGCGGAAGGAGAGTTTCTGCAGGTGATCGAAGGCGCGAGCGCGCATGGTGGTTTCGATGTTGATGCCGAGCACGTGCCCCCAATAGGTCACGACGACCATCAGCCCGGCGTTGGCCACGTAGACCAGCGTCAGGCCGGCGGCGGCGAGCAGGATCAGGCCCCAGTCCTGGCGCGGCAGCAGCGTGTCGATGAAGCCCTTCACCGCCACGGGAAAGCCGAGTTCGAGCAGGCCGGAGAGCACGGCGCAGCCGAAGTCCAGGAGGAACAGCGTCCGGTATGGCCGGTAATAGGCGAGGAAGGCCTTCAGCATGGGGCGGGGCAGCGTTCGATCGGGCGTTCGAGGGGGCAGAGCGCCCCGCAGGAGGGCACGCCGGGAAGGCGATGACGCAGGCAGCACGCGCGCCGCCGACGGCAGCCCGAGGCGTCGGGGCAGAGGGCCTGCGCCAGGGGAGTCCTAGCGCAGCCCGCCCCACCGCGCCATCCGAGGCATGTGGCGACCTCGTCGCAAGGGGGGCGGTCGACCTCGCTCGAATCCCCCTGGCGAAGTTCCCCGGCCACGTAATCGAAGATCGTCGCCGCGTTGCCCCAGAGCACCCGGGGCGCGATCCCGCAGCGGGCTTGGCACAGCGTCACGAACGGCCGCAGGTGCCCGTCGATCAGGCCGGCGAGACCGGCCTGGCACTCCGTGCCGCCGGGACAGACCAGAAGGCGCGACGGCTTTCCGGAGGAATCGAGTTCGAGCACCGTCTCATCGAAGGCGAGCGGCAGGGGCTCCCCGAGGCGCATCAGGGCCGTCAGGGCGGGTGTCGCCACGAGGGCGAAGTAGTACTGGCTCCAGTACGAGACGATCGCCCGGCGGTCGGCCGGGCCATGGCCGGCGGCGAAGGCGGCCAGCGTCGCGTCGAACACCGCCTCGTCCCGCAGGGCCCACATCGGCACCGCCTTGGGTCCCCCCGGTCCGGGGGCCACGCTGTCGCGATAGGCCGCGAGGGATGCGGGCACATGGTCGGCGATCCGCGCGGCGATCTCGGCGTTCATGGGCACGTCTCGCGATCGGCCTCGGGGGTGCGGGCGACCATCGTGGCGAGCCACAGGACGGCCAGCGCATAGGGCAGCAGCGCGGCGGCGAAGTAGAGGGGCCAGCCGAGCCACCCCGCCAGCGCAGCCGCCGCGACCCGCAGGGGCATCGCGGCGAAGAAGGCGGCGCCGAACAGCAGCGCGTAATCGGTCGCCGGGCGCGGGCCCTGCGCCCAGCGGTAGATCATCTGGAAGACCGGGACGCCGAGCACGCCCCCGAACAGGAAGTTCAGGGCGGTCGCCGCCAAGGCGAGCCAGGCCGATCCGAGGGCGCAGGCCAGCGCCATCAGCGCCGCCGAGCCGAGCACGCCGCCGGCGCCCCACAGGATCAGCCGCGCCGTGCCGAACCGCGCGGCGAGCCCGCCCGCTACCAGCGCCATGACGAGGTTCACGCCCGGCAATACGGTCCCGGTGAGCAGGCCCACCTGGGCGAGGGGCACGTTCAGGTCGAGGAGCGCCAGGGTGTTCGGCCCCGACAGGAGGTAGGCGGCGGCGAAGTAGGCCCCCAGCACGAGGATACGCGGGGCAAGGTGCCGGAGCCGCGCGAACGAGCCCGACCATCGCTCCTGGCCCGCCCCCGCCCGGCGCAGGCGGGCCTCGGGATAGGCGAGGATCGGCAGGAGGCAGGCGAGGTCGAGCCCGGCGCAGGCGAGGGTGGCCATCCGCCAGCCGAGGCTGTCGTAGGAGCCGATCAGCACGCCGACCCCGAGGATGCCCCCAAGGGACGCGCCGCACAGTTTCGCGGAGGCCACGAAGGCCCGGCGCTCCGTCCGCACCGTCTCCACCACGAGGGCTTCGAGGGCGATGTCCATGGTCGCTACGCAGGCGCAAGCCAAGATCGCCACCACCAGGAGCCCGGCGAGCGGCCCATGCTCCCCGAGACTCAGGATCAGCAGCAGGGCGACCGTCGCGAGCTGCGCCGCCACGATCCAGCCGATCCGGTGATCGAGGAACGGCAGGCGGATCCGGTCGAGGGCGGTCGCCCAGAGGAAGGTCAGCCCAACGGGCAAGTTGATCAGTTGCAGAAGGCCGACCTCGGCGAGATCCACCCCCCGCGCCCGAAGGATCAGCGGAGCCCCCCCCGAGAGGAAGCCGAGGGTCAGGCCGAAGGAGACGTAGAGGCAGAAGAACGGCGCCAGGGGACGCAATTCCGCGATCCGGTCGCCGATCCGCAGGGGTATTCGGACCTGTCCGGCGCCACCCGAATTCACGGTCGCCCATCCGCCCGCGCCGACCGGCGGGCACGGCGATGGGCGGGCGCCGGCAGCGACACGCCGTTCGGCGTTATGAAGTTGAGAGTAGTTATAATGTGGCGCCTAGTCCCATGTGGCGCTGCTTAAACCGGCCGATGGTGGCGAGCAAGGCACGGCATGATCGGAAAAGCACTGCTCGTGGCGGATGAAATTGTGTTTGGAATCGTTTTAATATTTGCGAACCGCCCGTCGGACTCATCGCCGGGTAGGGTCGGGCCACGCTCGCGAAGGGATCGGTCGCGGTTAAGCTTAAGTCGTGGGATGGACACCGCATGCGCGGCACGGGGGTGTTTGCGCCATGATACCGCACCCATCTTTGCCGGGTTGCGCAGCCGCAGGGGGAATTCGTGAGCCTCGGATTGATTGCCCTCCTGGACGACGTGGCCTTCCTCGCCCGGTCGGCGGCGGCGTCCCTCGATGACGTGGCCGGACAGGCGGCTCGGGCGGGCACGAAGGCGGCTGGTGTCGTCATCGACGATGCGGCGGTGACGCCCCGCTACGTCGTGGGTTTCGCCGCCGAGCGTGAACTGCCGATCGTCGGCAAGATCGCCCTCGGCTCGCTGCGCAACAAGTTGCTGTTCCTCCTGCCCGGCGCCCTGGCGCTCAGCGCCTTCGCCCCTTGGGCGATTACCCCGCTGCTCATGCTGGGCGGAACCTACCTCTGCTACGAAGGCACTGAGAAGGTCTACGAGGCTCTGTTTCCCCACGGCGCGGCCGGGCACGGCGAGGACGAGCAGGCCGCGTCTGGTTCCGACCAGGCGCGGGAGGACCGCCGCGTGGCCAGCGCCATCAAGACCGATTTCATCCTTTCCGCCGAGATCATGGCCATCACCCTGGCGGCCCTGCCGGAGGGGAACGTCTGGACCCGCGCCGTGGTCCTGGCGGTGGTGGCGGTGGGCATCACGGCGGCGGTCTACGGCGCCGTGGCGTTGATCGTGAAGGCGGACGATGCCGGCCTCGCCCTCTCGCGCAGCAGCCTGGCGGCACCGCTCGGCAGCCTTGTCCGGGGCGTCGGCCGGGGGATCGTGAAGGGGATGCCGGTCTTGCTGTCGCTGCTGTCCGTCGTCGGCACCGCCGCCATGGTCTGGGTCGGCGGCGGCATCCTTCTGCATGGGCTGGAGGAATACGGCATCGCCGGCCCCGCCCATGCGACGCACGACCTCGCCGCCTCCCTGGCCGGCCTTGTGCCGGCCATCGCTGGAGCGGTGGAGTGGTTCGTCACCGCCGTCGCCTCGGGACTCATCGGCCTCGTCGTCGGCGGGCTGGTGATCCCGCTGACGCATTTCGTCATCGCCCCGGCCTGGAAGGGCTTGGCGCGGCTCAGGCCCCGGGCCGCCTGACGGTTCGGACGACGCCCCTCAGTGCCCCGGCGCGCCGAGCGCCGCCCCGGCCTTGTCGTGGGTGCCGAGGCGCTCGACCATCGTCGCCGTGGCCTCGTTCATGCCCACCACCTCCACCGGGATGTCGTGGTGGCGGAACTTCAGCACCACGCGGTCGAGGGCGCTGATGCTGGTGATGTCCCAGAAATGCGCCGCCGAGAGGTCGATCACGATGCCCCTCAGCCCCGCCTCGCGGAAATCGAAGGCCCCGTGGAACGCCTCCGCCGTGGCGAAGAAGATCTGGCCGCGCACCCGGTAGGTGCGGACCCGGCGGGCTTCGTCCAAGCTGGAGGCGACGCCGAACAACGTCGTGACCTTGTGGGCGAAGAACAGCCCGCTCAAGACCACGCCGAACAGCACCCCCTTGGCGAGGTCGTGGGTGGCGACCACCACCACGACGGTGCCGAGCATGACGACGCTCGACGAGCGCGGATGGGTGAGAAGCGTGCGCACCGAACGCCACTGGAAGGTGTTGATCGAGACCATGATCATCACCGCCACCAGCGCCGCCATGGGGATCTGCGCCACGTAGCGGCCGAGCACCACGATCAGGAACAGGAGGAACGATCCCGCCCAGAGGGTCGAGAGGCGCCCCCGCCCGCCGGAGGAGACGTTGATGACCGATTGGCCGATCATCGCGCAGCCCGCCATGCCGCCGAGGAAGCCGGAGGCGATGTTGGCGGTGCCCTGGCCGGCGCATTCGCGGTTCTTGTCGGAGGTGGTGTCCGTCATCTCATCGACGATGGCGGCCGTCATCAGACTTTCCAGGAGGCCGACCATGGCGATGGTGGCCGAGGTCGGCAGGATGATCCGCAGGGTTTCCCAGGTGAATGGCACCTGGGGCAGCGCCACCCATGGCAATTCGTCCGGCAGGGCGCCCATGTCGCCGACCTTGTGGATGCCGAGGCCGAGCGCCATCGACACGGCGGTGAGGAGGACGATGGTGACGAGGGGGGAGGGGACCGCCTTCGTGAGGTAAGGCAGCCCGTAGATGATCCCGAGGCCGGCGGCGGTCATCAGGTAGACCGTCGGTCCCTGCCCGATGAGTTCGGGCATCTGCGCGAGGAAGATCAGGATCGCCAGGGCGTTGACGAACCCCGTCACCACCGAGCGCGAGACGAACCGCATCAGGTCCCCGAGGCGCAGGGCGCCGGCGACGATCTGGAGCAGCCCCGTGAGGATGGTGGCCGCGAAAAGGTAGGGCAGCCCGTGATCCTTCACGAGTTCGACCATGAGGAGCGCGGTGGCCCCGGTGGCGGCGGAGATCATCGCCGGCCGGCCCCCGGCGAAGGCGGTGACGACGGCGATGCAGAAGGAGGCGTAGAGCCCGACCTTCGGATCGACGCCGGCGATGAGGGAGAAGGCGATCGCCTCCGGGATGAGGGCGAGGGCGACGACCGTGCCGGCCATCACCTCACGGGTGATGTTGGGAGCCCATTCGCTCCGAAGTCTGGCGAGATCCATTGTCTCCGAGGGCTTTCGTTGTCTCAAGGCGCCGGTATCCGGCGCATGAGGCGCGCAACAGGGCAGGCCCGCCTCGTTCCGAGGTCGGCGACATCTGCACCACGATTTGCGTTATCCGGCGGATCGGCGGCCGGAAGAGCCACCCGGGCTTTCACCGGGTCCGGTTTGTGCGCGCACACTAACCCGCGAGCGCTTCGTAGCGCAACATGCCCACTTCCCGTGCCCGTCAGAGATCCAGGATCGCCCGCGCCACATCCGGCAACTCCCGCCCCCGCACGTCCGGTCCGCGAAGATGAGGCGCGTAGGGGCGGCCGCGCTCCACGTAGCCCGTCGAGAGGCCGGCGACGGACGCGCCGTGCAGATCCCAGGGGTGGGCGGCCACCAGCATCATCTCGGCGGGGGCGACGCCGAGTTCCCGGGCGGCGTAGTGGTAGACCTCCGGCCGGGGCTTGGAGAGGCCGACATCGTCCACCGACAGCACCCGCGCCACGGCCTCGCGGAGGCCCGAGCGGGCAAGCAGTCCCTCGGTCGCCGCCGCCGCGCCGTTGCTGAGGGCCACGACGGGAATGCCGGCCTGCCGGAGCATCCCGAAGGCCTCGCCCGCTCCTTCGCGGGCGGGCAGGATTGTCATGGCCTCCAGCACCTCGCGCTTCTGCGCGTCCGTCGCCGCGATGCCGTGCATCGCAAGCACTTCGTCGAGGCTCGCGGTCAGCCCCGCGAGGAAGGGGGCGTAGGTCGAGGTCGCGGCCATGGCGAAGGCGTCGCGCAGGGTCGCGGTGTACACGAAGTTCAGGGCCAGGGGCGGCAGGCCCAGCGCCACCATGCGCTCCCGCAGCGGTTCAAGGGAGAACACGGTGCCGATGATGTCGAAGGCGACGATGGCGGGCCGGGCGGGCATGGGTGCTCCCTGGTGAGGTCGCGGGGGAATCGCCGGCCGGGGGCGGACGGTTCCCACGCGCGACGCGATGGGGACAAGGGGGCCTTAAGCCTTTTCGCCTTTTGTCTGACCGACCCGCGTTTTCGCGGGGCCGGGGGTGTGCCTGCCCGGATCGCTGCCCCCGTCTGGTCAATCTCTCGAGTCACACCGTCATGGCCATGATCCGTGCCTCCCTCCGCATCGCCCTCCTTGTCGGCGTGACCGCCCTTGCCGGCTGCCACGAGGTCTCGACCCGGCACCTCGACCCGATCCCGCCCCGGACGCTGTCGCTGATGGCGAGCCGCAACATGACCCCGGCCGACCCGATCCTGATTCGCGCCTATAAGAAGGAAGCGGAGATGGAGGTGTGGAAGCGCGGGGCGAACGGCCGCTACACGCTGCTCAAGACCTTCCCGGTCTGCCGCTGGTCCGGCCAGCTCGGGCCCAAGGTCCGGGAGGGCGATCGCCAGACGGTAGAGGGTTTCTACACGATCACGCCGGGGCAGATGAACCCGAACTCGTCCTACTACCTGTCCTTCGATACCGGTTTCCCGAACGCCTACGACCGGGCCAACGGGCGCACCGGCAGCTATCTCATGGTGCACGGCACCTGCTCGTCCATGGGCTGCTTCGCCATGACGGACGAGACCATCTCCGAACTCTACGCCCTGGCACGGGAGGCTTTCGCCGGGGGGCAGCGCTCCTTCCAGTTCCAGGCCTACCCGTTCCGCATGACGGCGCAGAACCTCGCCACCTTCCGCAACGACCCGAACATGCCCTTCTGGCGGAACCTGAAGGAGGGGGCGGATTATTTCGAGGTCACCGGGCAGGAGCCTCAGGTGGGGGTGTGCGGCACCCGCTACGCCTTCGGCGGCCCCGAGATCGCCGACAACCCCTGCGCCCCGGCGTCCGATCCGGCGGTGGCGGCCAAGCAGTCTTCGGACGACCGGAGGATCGCCGAACTCGCCGCAGGCGGCGTCGCCCCCAAGCGCCTCGTCTACAAGGATGGCGGGCAGAACCCGGTGTTCCGCTCCGAGGCCGCCGGAGCCGAGGACGGATCGCAGCCCTACAGCGTGAAGGACTACGCCCGCCGCGACCTGGGCACCGTGAGCCGTCCCGATGCCCTCGTGAGCGCCCCTCAGGAGATCGCCGCCCCCAATCCGGTGGCGGGGATGGCCCTCGCGCCCGCGCGGGAGAGCCAGACCGGCTCCATCGCCCCGCGCCGGTAGCGCGCGGCTTCGCCCCGGCTACGCCACCGCTTCGAGCCGTAGGCCGGTGGCGCGGTCGAAGAGGTGCAGCTGCCCGGCGGGGAACGACACCCGCACGGTGTCCGATAGGGCCGCCCCGTTGGGCAGCCGCAGGGTCAGGCTCGCCCCGTCCGCCCGCCCGGCATGGACCAGCATCTCCGAACCGAGGAGTTCGACCACCTCCACCGGCCAACTCGTCCCGGCGGGGTCGAGGGCGACGTGCTCGGGGCGGATGCCAAGGGTCACGGGGTGCCCGTCGGGCCGCGCGAACCGCCGGTTTCCGAGGGGGATCTCGGTGCCCTCCACCGCCACCACCGTCCCGTTGCGCCCGAGGATGCCGGGCAGCAAATTCATCGCCGGGGAGCCGATGAAACCCGCCACGTAGGTGTCGGCCGGGCGCTCGAACACCTCGGTCGGGGTCGCCAGTTGCACCGGCACACCCTGGTGCATCACCAAGAGCCGGTCCCCCAGCGTCATCGCCTCGACCTGATCGTGGGTGACGTAGAGGCTCGTCACCCTCAGCCGGCGCTGGAGACGGCGGATCTCGCCGCGCATCTGCACCCTCAGCTTGGCGTCGAGGTTCGAGAGGGGCTCGTCGAACAGGAACAGCTTCGGGTCGCGCACGATGGCCCGGCCCATGGCGACCCGCTGGCGCTGGCCGCCGGAGAGCTGGCGCGGCTTGCGGTCGAGGAGCGCGTCGAGCCCGAGGAGGGACGAGGCCGCATCCACCTTCGCCCGGATCTCGGACTTCGGCAGGCCCCGGATCTTCAACCCGTAGGCCATGTTGTCGAACACGCTCATGTGCGGATAGAGCGCGTAGTTCTGGAACACCATGGCGATGTCCCGGGCGGAGGGGTCGCGCCCGGTCACGTCCTGGTCGTCGATGAGGATGCGGCCGGCGGTCGGGCTCTCCAGCCCCGCCACGAGGCGCAGCAGTGTCGACTTCCCGCAGCCCGACGCGCCGACGATGACGAGCATCTCCCCGTCCGCCAGGGCGAGGTCGACCCCCTTCAGGATCTCGTTGGCGCCGAAGCTCTTGCGCAGGCCCTCAAGCCTCAGGCCCGCCATTACTTGTCACCCTCCGTGAGACCCTTCACGAACCAGCGCTGCATCAGCAGCACCACCGCCACCGGCGGGAGCAGCGCCAGCACCGCCGTCGCCATGACCTTGTTCCATTCCGTGGCGGTATCGACGCCGATCATCTTGACGATGCCGATCACCACCGTGTCGAGCTTCGGGTCCGTCGCGACCAGCAGCGGCCACAGGTACTGGTTCCACCCGTAGACGAACAGGATCACGAACAGCGCAGCGATGTTCGCCCCCGAAATCGGGATGATGATGTCCTTCAGGAACCGCAGGGGCCCGGCGCCGTCCATCCGCGCCGCCTCCACGAGTTCGTCGGGCAGGGTCAGGAAGGTCTGCCGGAACAGGAGTGTCGCCGTGGCCGAGGCGACGAGGGGAATCGTCAGGCCCGTGAAGCTGTTGATGAGGTCGAGGGACGACATCACCTGGAAGGTCGGGATCAGCCGCACCTCCACCGGGAGCATCAGGGTGAGGAAGATCAGCCAGAAGGCCGTCATGCGGAATGGGAAGCGGAAGAACGTCACCGCGTAGGCCGAGGGCAGGGACAGGGCGATCTTGCCCAGCGCGATGACCAGCGCCATCCCCGCCGAGACGAGGAGGGCGCGCCAGACCGGCCCCGCCCCGGCCGATCCGTTCACCAGAACGTCGCGGTAGACTCCGAGCCCGGCCGGGTCCGGGATGAGGGAGATGTCCCCCCGGGCGATGGCGGCGGAATCCTGCGTCGAACCCGCGATGGCGATCCAGATCGGGAAGGCGAAGAGCAGGACCGCGAGGATCAGGACCGCGTGGGGAATGAGAGCGACGAGCCGGGAGCGCATCATGTCACCGCCTTCCGGCCGAGGTAGCGGAACTGCACCGCGCAGAGGACGATGACCCCGGCCATCAGCACCACGGATTGCGCCGAGGACGAGCCGATGTTGGCGTTGACGACGCCGTCCAGGTAGACCTTCAGCACCAGCGTCTGGGTCGATTGGCCGGGGCCGCCTCCGTTCACGGCGTAGACCGTCGCGAAGGTGTCGAAGGCCGCGTAGACGAGGTCCACCACCAGCAGGAAGTATACGGTGGGCATCAGCAACGGCAGCACGATGGTGCGGAAGCGATGGAAGCCCCGGCTCCCGTCGATGCGGGCCGCCTCCACGATGGTCTTCGGGATGGCCTGGAGACCCGCGAGGAAGAAGATGAAATTGTAGCTCACCTGCTTCCAGGCGGCGGCGACGATCACCAGCGCCATCGCCTGTGTGCCGTCGAGCTTGTAGTCCCAGGCGACGCCGATCCGGTTCAGCCACGCGCCGACGAGGCCGATCTGCGGGTGGACCATCAGCACCCACAGCACCGCCGCCATGGCCGGGGCCACCGCGTAGGGCCAGATCAGCATGGTGCGGTAGAAGGCACGGCCCCGGATCTCCGTATCCGCCAGGACGGCCAGGAGCAGGGCCACCCCCATCGCGAGGGCGGTGACGCAGACGCAGAACAGGGCGGTCCTCCCGATCGCCGCCACGTAGAGCGGGTCGGAGAACAGGTCCGCGAAGTTTTCGAGCCCGACGAACTCGGTGCTGGTGCCGAAGGCGTCCTCGCGCTCCAAGCTCGATTTGATCGCCTGGAGGGCGGGCCAGAGGAAGAACACCACCGTCAGCGCGAGCTGCGGCAGGATCAGGAGGGCCGGCAGCAGCCGCCCCGGGAACAGGGTCCGTCGTTCCATGCCGGGAGCGCCCTCTGCCGCCTCAGCCCCGCGCCGACTTCTGGAACTCGCGCAGGACGCGGTTGCCGCGGGCGACGGCGCTGTCCATGGCCGTCTGGGCCGATTGCTGCCCCTGGAGGGCCTTCTCGATCTCCTCGTAGAGAATCGCCCGGATCTCGGGGAGGCGGCCGAGGCGCAGGCCCCGGGAGTTGGGGGTCAGCTCCCCCCGGGCGAGCTGACGGGCGGGGACGTCGGTGCCGGGGTTCTTGTCGAAGTAGCCCGCCTGCTTCGTCGCCTCGTAGCCGGCGCTCGTCACCGGCACGTAGCCCGTGTGCTGCGCGTAGAGGGCGACCTGCTCGGGCTTGGAGATGAAGCCGTAGAACGCCGCCACGCCCTTGTATTCGGCCTCGCTCCGCTTCGGTGCCGTCATCGCCCACAGGCTCGCGCCGCCGATGATGGAGTTGTTCGGCTTGGCGTTCAGCGCCGGCTCGGTGGGCAGGAAGGCTTCGGCGTAGCGGAACTTGGCGTTCTTGACGATGTCGGCCCGGCCCGAGGACGAACCGAACCCGATCGCCGCCTGGCCGGAATAGAACACCGCGTCCGGCGCGGAATCGCGGCCGGCATACTTGAAAGCGCCGTCCTTCGACAGGTCCATGAACCGCTGGAGCTGATCGACGAAGGGCTTGGTGTTGATGAGCAGCTGCGCCCCGAGGCCGTCATAGCCGTCGTTCTCTGTGGCGTAGGCGATGTTCTGGATGGCGGCGTATTCCTCGAACTGGATCCAGGTCATCCAGGCCGTGGTGCTGGCGATCGGCGTCGGCGCCTTCGAGGCCAGCGCGCGGGCCGCCTCGACGTAGGCATCATAGGTGGCCGGGGGCTTCTCGGGGTCGAGCCCCGCCTTCTCGAAGGCGTCCTTGTTGTACCACATGACGGCCGTCGAGGAGTTGAACGGCATCGAGGCGAGCTTGCCGTCCGGCAGGCTGTAATAGCCGCGCACGCCGGGGATGTAGGCGTGGGGATCGAGGGCGAGCCCGGTCTCCTCCGCGAGCTTCCAGGCCGCCTTGATGGCCGGGCCTGCCTGGAGCATCGTCCCGGTGCCGACCTCGAAGATCTGGACGATGTGCGGGGCCTTGCCCGCCCGGGAGGCGGCGATGGCCGCCGTCAGCGTCTCGGGGTAGCCGCCTTTGTAGATGGCCTCCAGCACCACCTCGGACTGGCTGGCGTTGAAGTCCCGGGCCAGCCGCTCGACCTCTTCGCCGTTCGCCCCCGACATGGCGTGCCAGAGCGTGATCGGTGTCTTGTCCGCAGCGGAGGCGCCGGCCGAGGGGCGCAGCGCCGTCCATGCCGCGAGGCTACCGGCACCGGCAATGAGGGCGCGACGATCCATGGTGGTCCTCCCAGCCGTCGAAAACAGACGCCCCTTAATTCGGGCTTGTCACAGGCGTGTGGCGTCTCGCACGTCCGGGCGGATCAGCATACTCATAGTTGCGTCAAGTCCAGCAATACCCGTTGGAAAAGGGCGTGATCGTCAGAGTCGGGTGGTCAACGCGGTCAGCCAGCCGGGGGAGGTGTCCACGAGGACGGCCTCGAGGCGCTTGTCGGCGCCGCTGGCGATCATCACCCCCGTGACCACGAGCAGGAGGCCCAAAGCCACCTTGAGTCCCCGGCCGAGCCGCATCATCCGGTCGCGCCAGCGCATCAGGACTTCCCGGGACAGGGTTCCGAGCAGGAGCAGCGGCAGGGCCGCGCCGAGGCCGAACAGCAGCATGGTCAGGGCGACCACGCCGAGGTCTCGCCCCTGGGACGCGAGCAGCGATGCGGCGCCCAGCGTCGGCCCGACGCAGGGGCTCCATACCGCCCCGAGCAGCAGGCCGACGCCGAACTGTCCCCACAGGCCGGACGTCGAGAAGCCGCCGAAGCGCCGCTCGGTCCAATCGCTCACCGGTCCGGCGGCGGCGGCCAGCCGGTGTTGCGCGGCGGGGACGATCAGCACGACGCCGACGAGAACCAGCATGATCGCCGCCCCCGTGCGGAACACGCCCTCATCGAGGCCGATGGAGAAGCCCACCGTCGCCACGAACAAGCCGATGACGACGAAGGACAGGGCGAGGCCCCCCGCCAACGCCGCCGGGCCGAGGCGGTGCTCCGAGGCGGCTGCCCCCAGCACCAGCGGCAGGAGCGGCAGGACGCAGGGCGAAAGCACCGACAGGATGCCCGCCAGGAAGGCGAGGCCGAAGGTGGCGACCATGGGCGGGTGCATCCTCGACGGGCACGGGGCGGCAGAAGCTGTACCGGGTCGCGGGGGCGAACAGGCCGCGCCATGCCGCCGCAGGATGGACGGGGCCGGGACCATTGCGATCCTCGAATACTTTTTACAATGGAGTGTTCAGTATCGAACGGACGGCACGGCGCGGTCGCGGTAGATCGAGGGTGATTTTTGCAGATAACTCCCCCGATGCCCCCGAGCCCCCCGCCCCCGTTGGAGCGCAACCTCCTCCTCGGCTCCCTTCCCCCTGACGAGCGGGGTCGACTCGCCCCCTTCGCCGAACTCGTCACCCTCGTGCGCGGCGAGATCCTGTTCGAGCCCGGCGACGACGTATCCTCCGTGATCTTCCCCCTCGACGGGACGATCGTCACCTTGATCGTGCCCCTGGAGGAAGGACGTACGATCGACACGGCGACGGTCGGCCGGGAGGGGGCGCTCGGGGGCGTGGTGAGCCAGGGCTTCCTGCCCGCCTTCAACCGCGCCGTGGTGCAGATGGGCGGCTTGGCGATCCGGATCGGCGCGGCGCAGATCCAGGCGGCCAAGCGCGCCTCGGCGCCGATTCGCAACGCCCTCGTCCGCTACGCCGATTGCCTGCTTGCCCAGGTGGTCCAATCGGTGGCCTGCAACGCCGCCCACCCGATCGAGCAGCGCTGTGCCCGGTGGCTCCTCACCCTGCACGACCGGCTCGGCGAGGACACGCTCCCGGTCACGCAGGATCTCCTCGCCGACATGCTCGGCGTAAGGCGGACCTACCTCAGCGGCATCCTGAACCGGCTTCAGGCGGGGGGGCTCATCGACATCAACCGGGCGCGGATCACCATCCGCAACCGCCAAGCCCTGGAGGGCGCCGCCTGCGAGTGTCACCGCCGGGTGCAGGAGCACTTCACCCTGGTGCTCGGCGCCTCCTTCTCTCCGGCCGGAACCCTCGTGGCGCTGGATCCCGACGGCGCTCCGGCCCCCCTGCTCACCCACCGGCTGGCCTCCGCATGAGCGCGGCGGCCCTCGACGAGATCATCGCCTCCGACCTCCGGCTGGCGGCGCTGCGATCGCACGTCATCCTCGATACGGCGGCCGAGGAATCGTTCGACGCCATCGTCCGCCTTGCGACGAGGCTGTGCCAGACCCCGGTCGGCCTCGTGAGCTTCGTCGCGGAGGACCGGCAATGGTTCAAGGCGCGGATCGGCTTCCCCACCTGCGGGACCGACCTCAACCGCTCGGTGTGCAAGTTCGCGCTGGCCGAGACCGATCTCCTGATCGTCCCCGACCTCGCCGCCGATCCTCGCACCGCGGAGAACCCCCTCGTCACGGGGGCGCCGTTCATCCGGTTCTACGCCGGCGCCCCCCTGCGCATCGACGGGCAGGTGCTGGGCTCGCTCTGCGTGATCGACACGCAGCCCCGGCCGGACGGTCTGACCTCCGACCAACAGGACGACCTCCGGTCCCTGGCCGCCCAGGTCGTCATCCAGTTGCGGATGCGCCGCGCCGTGGACGAGCGCGATCAGGTCGCGACATTCCAGACGGCCGAGTTGCGGCGGGCGCGGCGCCTCGATGTGCTCGCGCGGGCCTCGTCGGCCATGCTCGTCACCGACGAACCCGCCGCCGCCATCGAGCCGATCCTGACGGACGAGGCCGACGCCCTGGGCTTCGACCGGGCCTGCCTCTACGACGTCACGCCGGATCGCCGGCACCTTCGCCTGACCCACGCGGTCAACGTGGACCCGCAGACGCGCGCCGACCTCAGGCGGCTGCCGTTCGGGATGCCGGTCTGCGGGATCGTCGCGCAGACCTGCCAGCCGCTGATCCTGGAGCGGGTACAGGACGATCCCGACCCGCGCTGGGCCGCCGCCCGCGCCAACGGCCTTCAGGCCTATGCCGGCTACCCCATCGTCAGCCGGGGCGAGCTCTGCGCGGTCATCGCCTTCGCCTCGACCCGGATCCCCGCCTTCGACCGCGAGACGCTGGCCCTCTTCGAGAACCTCGCCCGCCTCATGGCCTCCGTTCACGAGCGCCTCGACGGCGAGGCGGCGCTCGCCGAGACCGGCGCCTACTGGCGCAGCCTGTTCGAGCGCCTGCGGGAGGGCTTCGTCGTCGGAGAGGTCGTCCGGCAGGACGGGCGGCAGGACGGGCGGATCGACGACTGGCGCTATGTCGAGGTGAACCACGCCTGGGGCGACCTCCTCGGCCTCGACGTCGCCAAGGTGATCGGCCGCACCGTGCGCGAGGTCCTGCCCGGCATCGAGGAGGACTGGATCACCGAATTCGCGGAGGTCGTCGAGACCGGGCGGCCGACCGAGTTCCTGCGCCGCGTCGGACCGCTGGACCGCTGGTACGAGGGCCGGGTCTTCTCCATCGGCGCCGACCGCTTCGCCGTCACCTTCCTGGAGGTGACCGACCGGGTGCAGGCGGAGGGTCGGCGCACGGCCCTCCTCGCCCTCGGCGACCGCCTGCGCGACCTCACCGCCATCCCCGAGATGGTGGTGACCGCCGCCGAGATCGTCGGCACGACGCTCGGCGTCTCCCGCGCCGGCTTCGGCCGCATCGACAGCGTCGTGGAGTTCATCGAGATCGCCCAGGACTGGACCTCGCCGGGCACGGCGAGCATCGTCGGGCGGCATCGCTTCGCCGATTACGGCAACATCCGCGAGGATCTTCGGAACGGCGAGGCCCTGGTGATCGAGGACGTGCGGACGGATCCCCGCACCGGCCGGGACCCGGGGCCGCTGCTCGATCTGGGGATCCAGGCCGTCGTGAACATGCCTGTCCGCGACCGGGGACGCACGGTGGCGGTGTTCATCGTCCACGACGACAAGCCCCATCACTGGTCGGCCGAGACCCTGGGTTTCCTCCGCAACGTCGCCGAACGGCTGGAGGCGGGCGTCGCCCGGGTGAAGGCGGAGGAGGATCAGCAGATCCTCAACGAGGAGATCGCCCACCGCCTGAAGAATATGCTCGCCATGGTCCTGTCGATCGCCACGCAGACGCTGCGCGGCATCCCCGACCGGGCGCCGGTCGAGAGCTTCGAGCGGCGCATTCATGCCCTCTCGACCGCCCACAACGTGCTCCTGCGCAAGACCTGGACCGCCGCCCCCGCCCGGGAGGTCGTGGCCGCCGTCCTCAGCGCCGCCGGGCACGGCGACCGCGTGTCGGTCGCGGGCGACGACTTCGACCTCGGGCCACGCGCCACCCTGTCGGTCTCGCTGTTGCTGCACGAGTTGGCCACCAACGCCGCGAAATACGGGGCCTTGTCGGTCCCGGCGGGCCGGGTCTCGCTGTCCTGGCGCTTCGAGGGCAGCGGCGAGGCGACCGAGATCGTCCTGGATTGGGTCGAGCGCGGCGGCCCGCCCCCCGCCGCCCCCGTGCAGTCCCGGGGGGCGGGATTCGGCTCCCGTCTCATCGGGATGGGTCTCGCCGGATCCGGAGGCGTCGACCTCCGTTATACCCCCCCAGGCTTCGAGGCGACGTTGCGGGCCCCGCTCGTCCAGTTGCAGCGTGGGTGAGCGGGGGCGACGGCGGCTTTGGAACACAGACGACCCACGGTCCTCATCATCGAGGACGAGCCGGTCATGCGGATGATGGCCACCGACCTCGTGGAGGACGCGGGCTTCGAGGCCCTGGAGGCCACGAGTGCCGACGATGCGGTGAGGC
Source organism: Beijerinckiaceae bacterium (assembly GCA_022702015.1). Taxonomy (GTDB): domain Bacteria; phylum Pseudomonadota; class Alphaproteobacteria; order Rhizobiales; family Beijerinckiaceae; genus Methylobacterium. The sequence goes on from JAKONI010000104.1 coordinate 23,589, forward strand.
TCCTGGAAAGCCGCCCGGATATCGGCCTCGTCTTCTCCGATATCGACCTCGGGGCCGGAGAGGACGGCCTCGCCCTCGCCCGGGAAATCCGCGAGCGCTGGCCGCCGGTGGAGATCATCATGACCTCCGGCAAGGTCCGGCCCGGCCCTGGGGAAATGCCCGAGCGCGGGCGCTTCTTCGAAAAGCCGTACCGCCGGGAGGAAGTCGTCATGGCGTTGCGCGAACTGGCCGCCTGAGGGAGCCTGTTATCGC
>JAKONI010000114.1 GCA_022702015.1 Beijerinckiaceae bacterium
AGCCCGAGATCTACGCCACCACCGAGCGCTTCGGCACGGTGATGGAGAACGTCGTCATCGACCCGCTGACCCGCGTGCCGGACTTCGACGACGCCTCGCGCACCGAGAACACCCGCTGCGCCTACCCCCTCGACTTCATCGCCAACGCCAGCAGCACCGGCCGGGCCGGGCATCCGAAGAACATCGTGATGCTCACCTGCGATGCCTTCGGCGTGATGCCGCCGATCGCCAAGCTCACCGGCGCCGAGGCGATGTACCACTTCCTCTCGGGCTACACCGCCAAGGTGGCGGGCACCGAGCGCGGCCTGACCGGGCCGGAGGCGACGTTCTCCACCTGCTTCGGCGCGCCGTTCATGCCCCGGCACCCGAGCACCTACGGCAACCTGCTGCGCGACCTGATCGCCAAGCACGATGTCGATTGCTGGCTCGTCAACACCGGCTGGACCGGCGGTGGCGTCGGCACCGGCCGGCGGATGCCGATCCGCGTCACCCGCCGCCTCCTGACCGCGGCGCTGGACGGTTCGCTGTCGCATGCCGAGTTCCGCCGCGACCCGTATTTCGGCTTCGCGGTGCCGGTGGCGGTGCCGGGCGTCGAGCCGCATATCCTGCAGCCGGTAAAGACGTGGCAGAACAAGAGCGCCTTCGTCGAGACCGCCGCGCGGCTGGTGAAGATGTTCGAGGACAACTTCAAGCGGTTCGAGAACCACGTCGATTCCGACGTGCGCGCCGCCGGCCCCAGCGCCCAGGCGATCGCGGCCTGATCACGGGGAGGCGGCGCCCCGACCGGGCGCCGCTTGGCTAGAATTATAACAGCGGCCGGTGCCCGAAGGCGCCGGCCGCTGTCGTTCGCTGTGGTTTAACCTCGGGCGAAGGGTATAGACCGAACACCGGCGATCCCCGCTGCAGCTATCCGAGAGCCTGATCTAGGCTTCCTTCAGCCGTTTCTGCATTACCTAGATCATAGGATCGCTTAAATTCTATGCTCCTGCCGCGTTTGCTTGGGCCGAACCGGCATCCACTTCGGCGGAACATGCACTAGAACGGCAGCTTCATCCCCGGCGGCAGGGGCAGGCCCTTCGTCAGTTCGGCCATGCGCTCCTGCATCGTCGCCTCGGCCTTGCCCCGGGCGTCGTTGCAGGCGGCGACGATGAGGTCCTCCAGGATCTCGCGCTCGTCCGCGATCATCAGGGCCGGGTCGATGCTCACGCCCTTCAGTTGGCCCTTGGCGGTCATCGTCACCCGTACCGATCCGCCGCCGGAGGCGCCCTGCACCTCCACGGTGTCGAGCTCGGCCTGGATGCCGGCCATCTTTTCCTGCATGGCCTGAGCCTGCTTCATGATGCCCATCAGATCGCGCACGCTGGATTCCTCGTCTTGCTGTGTCGATGGCCGTCGACGGGACGTCGCGCGTCCCGTGTCTGTCACCCCCACGAACGAACGGGCCGAATCACCCGTTCCGCCGCATCCTCATCACCGGGGCCGAGGGGGCGCTCAGAGGTCGTCGTCCTCCGCCTCCTCCACCCGCGCCGCGTCGGCCTCGCCCAGGATCTCCTGTTCGGCGGTCGGCTGCGGGTCGGAGGCGTTCTCGCGCACGTCCACGATCTCGGCCCCCGGGAAGCGGGTGAGAGCCTCCTTCACGAACGGGTCGGCGGCGGCGTTCTCCCGGCGCATCTCCGTCGCGGCCCGGACGCCCTCGGCCAGGGTCGGGGCGCCCTCGTCGTGGGACAGGGAGACGATCCAGCGTCGGCCGGTCCAGGTCGTCAGCGCCGCCGAGAGGTCGGCGGCCAGGCTCGACCGCCCCCCCTGGCCGAGGCGGATCTCGATCCGGCCTTCCTCGAAGCGCACGAGGTGGACGTCGCGCTCGAGGGCCGTCTTCAGGAGGATGTCGCGCTTGGCGTCGGCGAGGGCGACCACGTCCTCGAACCGGACGATCCGGGGACCGGAGGCGGGCTCCTGACGCCCGGCGGGCGCGGGGACAGGGCGGGGCGACAGGGACCGGGCCGGTGCCGGATGTACGATGGCCGGGGCGACGGGCTCGATGCGGCCCCGCTCGACGGGTGCCAGATCCGGCCGGGCCAACTCGGGCCGCGCCAGCCCCGCCTGCGCCCTCGCGGGCGGAGCGTCCACCGGCGCGGGGGCGGCCTGCGAGATGGAGCGCAACTCCTGCACCGGGGCGGGGGAGGGGGCCGGCGGCACCAGGGCGACCGGCCGGGGGGCGACCTCGCCCGCGTCCGCCCCCTCGTCCCGCAGCCGGCGCAGGGCCTCGTCCGGGGTCGGCAGGTCGGCCGCGTAGGCAAGGCGGACGATGGCCATCTCCGCCGCCGCCAGGGGGCGGGGCGCGGACTGCACCTCGGGAATCGCCTTCAAGAGGATCTGCCACGCCCGGGACAGGGCGCGCAGGGAGAGCGCCTGGGCGAAGCCGGCGCCCCGCATCCGCTCCGTTTCGCTCAACGTCGGATCGGCGGCGGCGTCGGGGACGATCTTGAGGCGTGTCACGAGGTGCGTGAAGGCCGCAAGGTCCGACATCACCACCGCCGGGTCGGCGCCGGCCTCGTACTGCCCCCGCAACTCGGCGAAGGCGGCGGGCACCGCCCCGCGCATCACGGCCTCGAACAAATCGACCACCCGGGCGCGGTCGGCGAGCCCGAGCATGTCGCGCACGCCCTGTGCCGTGACGCTGCCGGCCCCGTGAGCGATGGCCTGATCGAGGAGCGAGAGCGAATCGCGCACCGACCCCTCGGCGGCCCGGACGATGGCGTTCAGCGCTTCCTCCTCCACGCCGACGCCCTCGGCGGCGCTGATCCGCGCGAGGTGGGCGTGCAGGACCGGTGCCTCCACCCGGCGCAGGTCGAAGCGCTGGCAGCGGGACAGGATCGTCACCGGCACCTTGCGGATTTCGGTGGTGGCGAACACGAACTTGGCGTGCGGCGGGGGCTCCTCCAGCGTCTTCAGGAAGGCGTTGAACGCCTTCTCCGAGAGCATGTGCACCTCGTCGACGATGTAGACCTTGTAGCGCGCCGAGACCGGTCCGTAGCGGATGCCGTCGATGATGGCGCGCACGTCGTCGATGCCGGTATGGGAGGCGGCGTCCATCTCCAGCACGTCCATGTGCCGGGATTCCATGATCGCCCCGCAATGCAGGCCGAGTTCGGGCATATCGACGGTGGGGCCGGTATCGGCCTCGCCCGCCCGGGCATAGTTGAGGCCGCGGGCGAGGATGCGGGCGGTGGTCGTCTTGCCGACGCCGCGCACGCCGGTGAGCATCCAGGCCTGGGGAATGCGCTTGGCCGCGAAGGCGTTGCCCAACGTCCTGACCATGGCCTCCTGGCCGATCAGGTCGCCGAAATGCGTCGGGCGATACTTCCGCGCGAGCACCCGATAGGGAGCCGGCTGCGAAGTCGGAGCCGCGAGCCCGGGAAACCCCGGCTCGTCGTCAGGCGTGCCGGTCGGAGCGTCCATGACGTGTCGGGTTCGGGTGCCGCGCCCTGCGGGGAAGGTGGGAGGCTGGACAGAGACCCGCTCGGTCTCGTTAGGGCTGCTTCCTT
>JAKONI010000146.1 GCA_022702015.1 Beijerinckiaceae bacterium
GGGAGAGGTGGGGCGACATGGGCGGCTCCATGGGGAGGGAACGGCACCATCCTCCGGATCGGTGCGGGATCGGACCAGGGAAGTCTTCCCGCTGAAGCCCGGGCATTCTTCCCGTCCGCGTAAGCCACGGCTTGCGCACCCCAGCGGTCCCGGTGCCAAATCGCGGTCTCGCTTCGAGCCGGGCTGCTTGATCCATGAGCCTACCCACGCATCTCGGTCTGCGCCTTCTCGTTGTCGCCGCGCTCTGCCTGGCGGGGGCGATCGCGTGGGCCGCCTGGGACGCCCACGCCAGCCTCCGCTGGGAGGCCGCCATGTCGGCGGATCGGATCGCCGCGCAGCTCGCGCGGCAGCCGGGGCTCGGCAGCGCCGGGCCGGCCGGGATGCCAGCCAGCGCGCCGCAGGCGATCCCGGCGATCGTCACGCTCCTGCCGGGTATCTGCGCCGACATTCATCTCGGCTTGGAGTTGCCCCGCCGCTTCTGCGGCGACTGGGACGGCCTCGCCGCCGCCCCCGCGTGGTTCCGGCAAGCCCTCGTCTGGGAGGCTGCCGCCGCGCCCACGATCCGGGCGATCGTGTATCGCGAACGCACCATCGGCAGTGTCACGGCATGGCCCGATCCGCCGGCGTCGGCGGCCCGTCTCTGGCGTCGCACGCGCCTTGCGGCCGGGCTGGCCCTCGGTGTGGCGGCGGCGACGGTCCTCCTCAACTGGCTCACCATGATGCGCCTCGTCGCCCCCGCCGGGCGAATCGTACGAGGGCTGGAGAACCTCGACACGGTCGGCGCCCGCCCGCCGCTACCCCGCTTTACCGCCACCGAGTTCGACCGGATTGCCCGCGCCTGCAACGCCCTCGCCGACCGGCTCGCCCATACGGAGGCCGAGCGCGCGAGGCTGGTGCAGCGGTTCGTCACGGTTCAGGAGGAAGAGCGGCAGGCCCTCGCGCGCGACCTGCACGATGCCTTCGGCCAGTGCCTGGCCGCCGCGGGGGCACGGGCCGCAGCGATCGAACTGGCGGCGCCCCCTGAGCGCGATGATCTTCGCGAGGACGCCCAGGGCATCGAAGCCATCATCGCCACCATGCGGGAGAGCCTGCGGGACGCCCTCGCCCGGCTCGAACTGCCGGATCTCACTGAGGCCGGGTTGGAGGAGGCGCTGCGTGGCCTCGTGGCGGACTGGCGAGGACAACTCAGGTCCGGCCCGACCCTCCATCTCGACATCACGGGAGATCTCGCCGGCATGCCCGAGAACGTGGCTGCGAGCCTCTATCGGATCGCGCAGGAGTTGCTGACGAACGCCTTGCGCCACGGGCAGCCGAGCCGGATCTTCCTGCGGCTCGGCCGGTCGGAGGCCGGACCACGAACGGTGACGCTGACGCTCGACGATGACGGCGGGGGCGATGTGTCCCGCACCGTGTCTCACATGGGCCGTGGGCTGGTCGGCATCCGGGCACGGCTCGCCGCCCTGGGCGGAAGCTTGTCGCTCACCGGCACCGGTTCAGGCATCCGTGCCTGCGCATCCGTGCCGACGGCGGGCTGAGATCGCCCCATGGCCACGACCATCCTCCTCGTCGATGACCATCCCGTCGTGCGCGAGGGCTATCGCCGCCTGATCGAGCGACAGCCCGGCTTGGTTGTGGTGGCGGAAGCCGAGAGCGCGGCGGCGGCCTACTGCCAATACAAAGCTCACGCGCCCGATCTCGTGATCCTCGACCTGTCGCTGCCCGGCCCGAGCGGTATCGAGGCCATCCGTCATATCCGCCAATGGGATGGGGACGCCCGCATCGTCGTGTTCAGCATGCGCGCCGGGGCGATGATCGCGCGCCAAGCCTTCGCCGCCGGGGCGAGCGGGTATGTCAGCAAGGCGAGCCCACCCCGCGAACTCCTGGCGGCGGTGGCGACCGTGCTCGCCGGCGAGCGGGCGATGAGCGCGGACATCGCGCGCGCGATCGCCCGGGACGAGGTGGCCGGGGGGCGGACGGCGCTTGACGACCTCAGCCCACGGGAACTCGAAATCCTGAGCCTGACGGCCGCCGGGATGACCGCCCAGGCCGTCGCCGAGGCGCTCTGTCTGAGCCTCAAGACGGTACACAACAACCTCTCGGCGATCCGCGCCACCCTCGGGGCCCGCACCGATGCCCATCTCGTCTGGATCGCGATCAGGGCTGGACTCGTATCCTCCCCCGAGGAACTTCCTCAGAGGGAGCCCTAGTGCATCGATCCAGACGGAGGCGTCAGCCGTGCCTGGAAAAATTGATGCAAAAGCAAAGGGCTAGGGCAGAGGCGCATGAACGGAGTGAGTGCGACGCTGCGCTAGGAGCTCGCGTGCTCTCACGACTCCCCGGCAGAAAGCCTACATGCGGGAAATCACCGGACCCGATCATGGTCGGCCCAGATGTCGGAGGCCGGACCACGGATCGCTTCTACCCGTCACCCGAACCGACCTTCGCCTCGTATTCGGACTGAGTGATGGTTCCGACAGCCGCCACGCTCTCGCGATCCGCCTGCGGCAGGTCTTCCTGCAGGAACGCCAGCCGCTTCCACTCGGCGACCGGTGCGTCCCCT
>JAKONI010000150.1 GCA_022702015.1 Beijerinckiaceae bacterium
GCGGCGGCCCGTGCGATCGCGCGAGGCCGCCGCTCCCATTTCCGGGGTGTGCGTCGTCGCCCCCGCCTTAGTCTTCAGGATCGGGTGACATGGCCTCTGCAGCCGAGCAGCTAGCCGCCAACCTCAACTTCGGCGCTATCGCCAAGGCCGACGAGCTGAAGAAGCGGATCTGGTTCACGATCGGTGCGCTGATCGTGTTCCGGCTCGGCACCTACATCCCGATTCCCGGCATCGACCCGGAACAATTCGCGCGGAACTTCCAGGCGCAGGCCGGGGGCGTGCTCGGCCTGTTCAACATGTTCTCCGGCGGAGCCGTCGAGCGCATGGCGGTGTTCGCCTTGAACATCATGCCGTACATCTCCGCCTCGATCATCGTGCAGCTCCTGACCTCCGTGGTGCCGACGCTGGAGGCCCTCAAGAAGGAGGGCGAATCCGGTCGCAAGGTGATCAACCAGTACACCCGCTACCTCACGGTGGTGCTGGCGCTGGTCCAGTCCTGGGGCATCGCCTTCGGCCTGCAGAGCTCGAGCGCCGTGGTGATGACCGGGCCGTTCTTCCTGATCTCCACCGTGATCACGCTCACCGGCGGCACGATGTTCCTGATGTGGATCGGCGAGCAGATCACCTCGCGCGGCATCGGCAACGGCACCTCGCTCATCATCTTCGCGGGCATCGTCGCCCACCTGCCAGCCTCGATCTTCGGCGCGCTGGAACTGACCCGCACGGGTGCGCTCTCGCCCGCGATCCTGCTAGGCGCGGCGCTCGCCGCCGTGGCGCTCGTGTACTTCATCGTGTTCATGGAGCGGGCCCAGCGCCGACTGCTGATCAACTACCCCAAGCGCCAGGTCGGCAATAAGATGTACGAGGGCCAGACCTCGTTCCTGCCACTCAAGCTCAACACCTCGGGCGTGATCCCGCCGATCTTCGCCTCGTCGCTGCTTCTGCTGCCGACCACGGTGGCGAGCTTCTCCGCCAACCAAGCCTCCACCGGCATCCTCGGCACGCTGACGGCCTATCTCGGCCACGGCCGTCCGCTCTACATGGTGGCCTATGCCGGGCTGATCATCTTCTTCACGTTCTTCTACACGGCGGTGGTCTTCAATCCGCAGGAGACCGCCGACAACCTGAAGAAGCAGAGCGGCTTCATCCCCGGCATCCGGCCCGGCGAGCGCACCGCCGCCTTCATCGACAAGGTGCTCACCCGCATCACGGTGATCGGCGCGCTCTACCTGACCTTCGTCTGTCTGGTGCCGGAGATCGTCGCCTCCTACACCTCGGCCAGCCTCGGCTTCGGCGGCACCTCGCTGCTGATCGTGGTCTCGGTGACCATGGACACGGTCGCACAGATCCACGGACACCTGATGGCGCATCAGTACGAGGGCCTGGTGAAGAAGGCGAAGCTGCGCGGCGCCTCCACGACGCGGCGGCGCTGATCCGCGGGACCAAGGTCCGGTGGACGCACGCCACCGGATCGCCCATCACCTCATCACCTCATCACCAGAAAGAGCCCGGACGCCGGGCCGGACAACGAGGAAACGGACGTCATGCGGATCATTCTGCTCGGACCGCCGGGGGCGGGGAAGGGGACCCAGTCCGAGCGGATCGTCGAGCGGTTCGGCGTGCCCCAGCTCTCCACCGGCGTCATGCTCCGCGCCGCGGTGGCCGCGGGCACCCCCGTCGGGCTGGAGGCCAAGGCGATCATGGAGAGCGGCGGCCTCGTCCCCGATGCGGTGGTCGTCGGCATCGTCGCCGACCGGGTCGAGGAGCCCGACTGCCGGTCGGGCTTCATCCTCGACGGCTTCCCCCGCACCGTCGCCCAGGCCGAGGCGCTGGACGCAATGCTGGCCGAGAAGGACATCGCCCTCGACACGGTGATCGAGTTCGTCGTGGACGAGACCGCACTCGAGGGCCGCATCGCCAAGCGCGCCGAGGAGACGGCCGCGAAGGGCCAGCCCGTGCGCAAGGATGACACCCCCGAGGTGTTCCGCTCGCGCTTCGAGGCCTACGTCAAGCAGACCGCGCCGCTGTCCCACTACTACGAGGGCACCAGCCATCTCACCCGGATCGACGGCATGAAGCCCATCGACGAGGTGACGCACACCCTGGTCTCGATCCTCGAGCCCTACCGGCAGACGGTCGAATCCTGATCGTCACCCGCGCGGCATTCGGCCATTGACAGGGCCGGGGCGTCGCGCTAGGCGAACCTCCTTCGTTCATGACGGGAGCTGGTCCGAGGTGCCTCCATCAGGCGCCGCGGGCCGATTTGTCGTTACGGACGGCGTGCAGGGGCCGGCCTCCACCGGACGCACGCGCAGCAGCCGGATCGGGCATCGCGCCCCGGATCCCATGGAGTGAACCTTGGCCCGTATCGCAGGCGTCAACATCCCGACCAACAAGCGCGTCGTCATCGCGCTCCAGTACATCCACGGCATCGGCGCCAAGAACGCCGGCGAGATCGCCGAGAAGGTCGGCATCCCGGCCGAGCGTCGCGTGAACCAGCTCACCGACGCCGAGGTTCTCCAGATCCGCGAGACCATCGACCGCGACTACATGGTCGAGGGCGACCTGCGCCGCGACGTCTCGATGAACATCAAGCGCCTGATGGATCTCGGCTGCTACCGCGGCCTGCGCCATCGCCGCAACCTGCCGGTCCGCGGCCAGCGCACGCACACCAATGCCCGCACCCGCAAGGGCAAGTCCAAGCCCATCGCCGGCAAGAAGAAGTAGTTTTTCGAGCTTCGAAGGCCGTGCTTCGCTCGGCTTTCCGACCGTCGCGCAGGTGTCCCTGATTGGGGACCGGCGTTGCAGACCGGCACTCCACGGACACGCCGGCCAAACACCCAAAAGAATCCCGAGCACCTGGCAT
>JAKONI010000181.1 GCA_022702015.1 Beijerinckiaceae bacterium
TCCACTGGCTGAGCGACGTGGTCGCCGGGCGGACGAACGGAGCCTCGGTCTTCGCCGCCCTCCTCGGCGATCCCGCGTTCCGCGGCGATCTCGACAAGGCGAGGGCCGAGATGAGCGCCGCCCTCGCTGCCGGGGGATCCCCGCCGGACCAGGGTCTCTGCGCTCGGGAGTCGGAGGCACTGCGGGAGCCGCCGATCGAGTTCTGAAGCCCGGCCGGGGAGACCTCTTACTCCCAACCACCTCCCTCATCCTGAGGTGCGGCGGAGCCGCCTCGAAGGAGGGCTCCAGGGATCGCAGCGGGTTCTGGAGGCCTCCTTCGAGGCCCGGCAAGCCGGGCACCTCAGGATGAGGCCGAGAATGGGAGTGTCACGAGCTTTCTGTCAGGCTTCCAGGGCAACCAGTTATCCCCGGATACATGGCGACCACGCTCTCGCCGCAGAGGAATCGTAACGGCTGACGCCGAGAGTCGTGGCGCGGGCCTGCCTGTCCGCGCTAGAACCGGCGGCGAAGCGGGGCGGGACGGCGTGATGCGGCGGAGCGGCGGATCGGTGGCGGGGCGGGCGTGGCGGCTGGCCTGCGTGGCGGGCTTGAGCCTGAGCCTTTCGGCCTGCTTTCGCCCCCTCTACGGTCCCACCGCCTCGGGCGAATCGATCCAGGCGCTCCTCGCCTCGGTACAGGTGGACGAGATCGTGATGGCCCAGGGCCAGGAGCGGCTCGGCCACTACCTGCGCAGCGAACTGATCTTCGACCTCGACGGGTCGGGCCAGCCCGCCAAGAAGCGCTATCGCCTGAAGCTCTCCGGTTCGGAGACGGTGCAGACGCCGATCGTGTCGTCCACCACGGGCCGCGCCGAGGCGGGCACCATCGTCGGCAACATCCGCTACAGCCTTGAGGATCTCGACGGGGTGAAGGTGATCGCCGAGGGCATCGCCACCTCCACCGCCACCTATGACCGCTCGGTCCAGCGCTTCGCCAGCCAGCGGGCGGCCCGCGACGCCGAGATCCGCCTCGCCGATACCCTCGCGGACCAGATCAAGACCCGCATCGCCTCGGTGCTGGCGGCCAAGCCGTGAGCCGCCGGTGACGGCGGTCAAGGCAGGGGAGATCGAGGGTCTGATCCGGCGCGGGCCGGATCCGCGTATCCCGGTCATCCTCGTCTTCGGCCCCGATACGGGCCTCGTCACCGAGCGGGCCAAGACCCTGGCGGAGGGCTTCGTCACCGCCATCGACGATCCCTTCGCCCTGGTGCGGATCGACGGTGACGTCATCGCCTCCGACCCTGGGCGCCTGTGCGACGAAGCCAGCACGGTCGGCCTGTTCGGGGGCAAGCGGGCGATCTGGGTCCGGCCCAGCACGCGCAACATCGCCCCCGCCGTGGAGGCCTTGCTCGGCATCCCCGTCACCGACACGCGGATCGTCGTGGAGGCCGGCGACCTCAATAAAGGCAATCCCCTGCGGGCCCTCTGCGAAAAGTCGCAGCGGGCGCTCGCCATCCCCTGCTACCCCGATGACGAGCGGGCGCTGGGCGACCTGATCGACCGGGGCCTGCGGGAGCACAACCTCCGCATCGACCGGGACGCGCGGGAGATCCTGGTGCGCAGCCTCGGGGGGGACCGCCGGGCGAGCCTGATGGAGATCGAGAAGCTCGCCCTCTACGCCGCTGGCAAGGGCACCGTCACCCTGGACGACGTGGAGGCGGTCATCAGCGATGTCGCCGCCAGTGTCCTCAACACACTGATCGACGCCGCCTTCGACGGGCGCGTGGAGGTGGTGGAGCGCGATTCCCGGCGGTTCCGCCAGGAGGGGCTCGACCCCGGGGTGGTGCTGAGTTCGGCGATGCGCCACGCCACCGCCCTGCTAGCCCTGCGCCTCGACAACCCGGACAAGACCCCCTCCGCCACGGCGGCCCTGTGGCGGGGCCTGCACTTCAAGCGCAAGGGCAGCATCGAGGGCCAGCTCGGCACCTGGGGGCCGGGCCGCCTGCGGCAGGCGATCGAGATCTTGCAGCAGGCGGTGCTGGCCTGCCGCCGGGCCGAGCCGATCCTAGGCGAGGCCCTGGCCTCGTCCGCCCTGCTGCGCATCGCCGAAGCCGGCCGCAGGCGACGCTAAAACCCGGGATCCCCAGGGACGAGTCCTCGGGTGGGGTCCAGGGGCGAAGCCCTGGGGTCTTCACAGGGCTCCGCCCTGCACCCGCCAGAGGGCTCGCCCTCTGGACACCCTATCTTAGGCGCTAGTCTTCCGTAGGAACCTTGAGCTTGGCCAGCAAGCCTTGCAGTTCCTCGCGGTTGGCGTAGCGCAGGCGGATCTCGCCCGACTCCTCGTCCTTCGGGCGGTAGCTCACCGCAAGGCCGAGGGCCTGATGCAGGCGGTGTTCCAGGGCGCGGACCGGCGCGGGCCGTTCGGCTGAGAGGCGCGGACGGCCGGGGCGGGGCGTATCCGTTGGCTCGGCCTCGGCGGCGGCCAGGGCTTCCACCTCGCGCACCGAGAGCTGCTCGGCCACGATCCGCCGGGCGACCCCCTCGGGATCGCGCAACGCCAGCAATGCGCGGGCATGGCCGGCGGTAATTTCCCCCGCGCTCAAGCGGTCCTGTACCGCCTGGGACAGGTTGAGCAGGCGCAACGTGTTGGCCAGATGGCTGCGACTCTTGCCGAGGATCTCCGCCAGCTCCCGCTGGGTGTAGGAGAAATCCCGCATTAGTCGCTCGTAGCCGGAGGCCTCCTCGATGGGGTTGAGGTCGGCCCGCTGGACGTTTTCGAGGATCGCGAATTCCAGGGAGGCGCGGTCGTCGATCTCGACAACGACCACCGGCACCTCATCGAGCCCCGCCCGCTGGGCCGCCCGCCAACGCCGCTCGCCGGCTACGATCTCGAAGGCGCCGGGTACGTCGGCCAGGGGCCGCACGACGATGGGCTGGATCAAGCCCCGCGCCTTGATCGACCCCGCCAGTTCGGAAAGCTCTTCCTCGCCGAAGTGCCGGCGCGGGTTGCGGGGGTTCGGCCGTAGGAACTCGACGGCGACCTTGCGCTGGCCCTCGTGCCGGGGGGGCGTCTGCGCCGAATCCCCGAAATCGCCGATCAGGGCCGCGAGTCCGCGCCCCAGCCGGGGCCTTGCGACCTCCTCTGCCATCGTCTCACCTGTCCTTGTTCGTTGATGCGACCGGGGGCCTTACGCCGCCGCCGGTACACGACCCTCGCGCTGGATCACTTCGGAGGCGAGCCGGAGATAGGCTTGGCTGCCCGCGCATTTCAAATCGTACAGCAGGACGGGCTTCCCGTGCGAGGGAGCCTCCGACACGCGGATGTTGCGGGGAATCATGGTCTCGTAGACCTTGTCGCCCATGAAGCCGCGCACATCCGCCACCACCTGCGCCGAGAGGTTGTTGCGAGGGTCGAACATCGTCAGCACGATCCCCTGGATCGTGAGGCGCGGGTTCAGCGCCCCCCTCACCTGCTCCACCGTGCGCAGCAACTGGCTCAACCCTTCGAGGGCGAAGAACTCGCATTGCAGCGGCACCAGCACCGCATCCGCCGCCGCCAGCGCATTGATCGTCAGCAGGTTGAGCGAGGGCGGGCAATCGATCAGCACGTAGCTGATGCGCCGCAGGCTCTCCGACTGGGCGAGGCCCTTGAGGGCGGTGCGCAGGCGATGGGCCCGGTCCTGCGCGGTGGCCATCTCCATTTCCAGGCCGAGGAGGTCCATGGTGGACGGGGCGATGGAGAGGCGCGGGACGGCGGTGGCGATCACCGTCTGGGCCAAGCTCGCCTCGCCGGCCATGAGATCGTAGGTCGAGACGCTGCGGCGGGCCCGGTCGATCCCCAGCCCGGTGGAGGCGTTGCCCTGCGGATCGAGATCGATCACCAGTACCTCCTCGCCGATGGCGGCCAGCGCCGTGCCGAGGTTGATCGCCGTGGTGGTCTTGCCGACGCCGCCCTTCTGGTTGGCGAGCGCGAGGATGCGCAGGGGTTTGACCGCGGGGTCGGTCTTGGAACGCCCTAAGGCGTCACCGGGCATCGCGTCGCTCATCGGGGACTCGGTTCGGTGAGGGCTGTGACCCGTACGATCCGGGCCTCGGAATCGGTCCGACTCGGAACGAGGTCGTAGGTGAATGTCCATCGTGCGGCGGCCTGGGTCAATTCCGCCTGCACGTCCCTGCCCTTCGGAAACAGCCCGGTGGTGCCCGATTTCAACATCGGCGCCGTCCAGGCGAGGAGCTGATCGAGGGCGGCGAGCGCCCTGGCGCAGACCACCTCGGCATCGTGCAGCCCCGGGAGAACCGCTTCGATCCGCCCGTTGCGGATCGCCGCCGGGGCGCCGGTCAGGCGCGCGGCCTCGCTGAGGAACGCGCATTTGCGGCTGTTGCTCTCCACGAGGGTCACGCGGATCCCCCTCTCCTTCCCGGCGATGGCGAGGATCAGTCCGGGGATGCCTGCGCCGGAGCCGAGGTCCACCCAGGTCCGCGCCTCCGGGGCGAGGGACAGGAGCTGCAGCGCATCCGCGACGTGGCGGCTCCAGACCTCGGCCAGGGTCGAGGGGCCGACGAGGTTCTTCACCGTTTGCCACCGGGCGAGTTGGGTGACGTAGGTATCGAGGGCCAACGTTGTTTCACGTGAAACATCGTAGGCCGCGAGAACCTGCTCCCGGGCGGCGCCGCTCATTCCCGTACCCGCAGCGCCCGGTCGCCGCGCTTGGCGTGGGCCGCGAGGAGCGTCAGCGCGGCGGGAGTCACCCCTTCGATCCGCGCGGCCTGACCCAACGTCCCGGGTCGGACGGTCTCCAGCTTCATCCGCATCTCATGGGAGAGGCCGCTGATCCCGGCATAATTCAGGGTTTCGGGCAGGCGGACGGCTTCATCCCGGCGGAAGGCGGCGATGTCCGCGTCCTGCCGGTTGAGATAGACCGCGTAGGTCGCATCGGTGCGCAGCCGGTCGGCGAGCCTTGCCGGCACCTCCGCAAGCTCGGGCCACACGGTGGTCAGGCGTGCCCAGTCGATCTCAGGATAGGACAGGAGCTGAAAGGCGCTGCGGCGGATGCCGTCCCGGTTGAGGGTGATGCCGTGCGCCGCCGCCTGGGTGGGCGTGAGGCTCAGGCTGTCGAGCCGGGCGCGAACGTCGTCCAACTGCCGGCGTGCCCGCGCGAAATGATCAGCCCGCTCCCGGCCGATCAGGCCGAGGGCGAGACCCCGGGGGGTCAGGCGCTCGTCGGCGTTGTCGACCCGCAGGCTGAGCCGGTACTCGGAGCGGGAGGTGAACATCCGATAGGGCTCGCTGACCCCATGGGTGATGAGATCGTCGATCATCACCCCGAGGTACGATTCCGCCCGGTCGAAGGTCGCGGGGGTTTGACCGCCGGCGAGCCGCGCGGCGTTGAGACCGGCCACGAGCCCCTGCCCCGCCGCCTCCTCGTAGCCGGTGGTACCGTTGATCTGCCCGGCTAGGAACAGGCCCGGCTGACGCTTTACCTGCAACCCGGCATCGAGCTCCCGGGGATCGATATAATCGTATTCTATGGCATAGCCCGGCCGCAGGATGCGGGCCTGCTCCAGGCCGGGGATCGCCTGGACGATGGCCTGCTGCACCTCCTCTGGCAGGGCCGTGGAGATGCCGTTGGGGTAGACCACCGGATCGTCGAGCCCCTCCGGCTCCAGGAAGATCTGGTGCCCTTCGCGGTCGCCGAAGCGCACCACCTTGTCCTCGATGGAGGGACAGTAGCGCGGCCCCCGGCTGGCGATGCCGCCGGAATACATCGGTGAGCGGTGCAGGTTCGCCCGGATGATGTCGTGGACGGCCCGGGTCGTCCGCGTGATGCCGCAGGCGATCTGTGGGGTGGTGATCCGCTCGGTCAGGGTGGAGAACGGGACGGGTTCGTCGTCCGCCGCCTGCATCTCCAGGCGATCCCAGGCGATGCTGTCGCGGGCGAGGCGCGGCGGCGTTCCGGTCTTGAGGCGGCCGAGGCGCAGGCCGAGCCGGTCGAGGCTGAGGGCCAAACCCACGGCGGGGGCCTCGCCCACCCGCCCGGCGGGGATCTGCCGCTCGCCGATATGGATCAGGCCCCGGAGGAACGTCCCGGTGGTCAGCACCACCGCCGCCGCCGTCAGCGTCCGGCCATCGGCGAGCACCACACCGCCGAGGCGCCCATCCGCCTCATGGTGGAACTTCTCGCAGGCCCCCGCCACCACGGTGAGACCGCACGTGGCCGACACAGCCGCTTGCATGGCCGCCGCGTACAGGGCCCGATCCGCCTGGGTGCGCGGCCCCCTCACCGCCGGACCCTTGCGCCGGTTGAGGAGGCGGAACTGGATCCCCGCCGCATCGGCGATGCGGCCCATCAACCCATCGAGGGCATCGACCTCGCGCACGAGGTGGCCCTTGCCCAAGCCACCGATGGCGGGATTGCAGGACATGGCGCCGATCGTGGCGGGATCGTGCGTCACCAGCGCCGTGTGGGCGCCACAGCGCGCGGCGGCCGCGGCGGCTTCGACGCCGGCATGGCCACCACCCACGACGATGACGTCGAAGCGGTTGGAACGGGACTCGGGCATGCCCGTGCTTACGCGGCGGGGACGGTGAAGGTCAACGGAACCCGCCGGCGTTGCTGGGGCCATGGGGTGTTTCACGTGAAACATGCGATGTGGGGCCGTTCCCCGGACACACCCCCGCGAAAATCCTTAACCGGACGTCCCCTGGGGCTTGCCGGCCATTCCGGCCTCGGCGACAACCGAGAGGTGTCAGCCCACCGTCCAGCGGCGACGGCGGTCCATCCTCATAGGGGGCAGTAGCGACGATGGCCCGGGTCTTCGGCCGGAATACGGGGCTGTGGGCCACCGGGTTGCTCGGGATCGTCGTCATAGGGCCGCTTGCCGTCTTCTCCCCCGTGGCCGGTGCCACCGCCGTGGCGGGGGGGAGCCTCGTTGCCGCGTTCCTTGCCCAGTTCCGGCTTTCCCGCCTCCGGGGACAGTGCGAGACCCTCTCGCGCGAAGTCGATGTGCTGTCCCGGCGGCTCGTGGCGCTGGAGCAGGCCCCGCTCCGCGCCGCGCCCCCGCCCGCGCAGGACGGCGTGCAGGCGGAGGTCCACGAACTCACCGTCGAGATCGGTTTGCTCAGTGGGATCGTCCGCGATCTGAGCGCGGTGGTCCGCAGCCAGGACGGGGAGATCGCCCAACTCCGCACGCTCACCCAAGCCACGGCGCCCTCCCCTCCGGTGCCGCCCTCTCCGCAAGCAGCCCCCTCCGAGCCAGAGCCACCGCGCATCGCGCCACCACGCATCGCGCCACCACAGCCCGAGCGACAGCTTGAGCCGGCCCCCGAAGCCCCGCCACCGCAGGCCACGGCGCCCGTCGTGCCCCGGCCGATCCCGCCGCGACCGGCACCCCCGGCAGCTGCGCCGTCCGAGGCCGCCATCGTCGCGGCCTTCGAGGGGGGGCGCCTCGATGTCTACCTCCAGCCGGTCATCACCCTGCCCCAGCGCAAGGTCGTGGCCTACGAGGCGCTGGCCCGCCTGCGCGTAGAGGATCTCCCCCTGGAGACCCACGAGTTCCTTCCGGTGCTGGAGCGGCACGGCCGTACCACCGAGCTGGACCGGCGGATGCTCACCCGGGCGGGCACCATCCTCCGCCACCTCGCAAAGCGGGGAAGCGACGCGCGGCTGACCTACGGCTTGTCGCCGTTTTCCCTGTTCGAGCCGGGCTTTCTCCGGGATGTGGCCCGTATGGCCGGGGACGACCAGACCCTCGCCTCCCTCGACATCGCCTTGCCGCAGGCAAGCTGGCGGGGCCTCGACAGCGGACAGTTCGCCCTGTTGTCGGCGCTCCGGGGGCGCATCGGCTTCTGCCTCGACCGCCCCGGCGACCTGCGCTTCGATGCCAAGGATCTGGCGGATCACGGGATCGGTCAGGTGAAGGTGCCGGCGGACCTTCTGCTCCGGCCCGCCCCGGGGGCCGGCGCCATCAGCGACATCGCCCTCGAGGATCTGGCGCCCGCCCTGGCCCGCTCGCGGATCCGCCTCGTGGTCACGGATGTCGCCACCGAGTCCGATGTGCCGGACCTCATCGACCTCAACATCCCCTTCGCGCAGGGGGCGGCCTTCGCCCCGGCGCGGCCGGTCCGCACCGAGATCCTGGCGGACCTCCCCCGGGAAGATCCCCCACCCCCGGCGGACGATCCGGGCCCGGAGCGGCGGCCGTTCCGCTCGTTCCTACGCCGGGCGAGCTAGTGCATCGATCCAGACGGCGGCGTCAGCCGAGGCTGGAAACATTGATGCAAATGCAAAGACCTAGTGCACGGGTGCATGAACGAGGTGAGTGCGTGTGAGCACCAGGGCGTCTCGCGCCGTTGTGGATGTCGGTTCCGCCCAAGGGAATACGGCGCAACCGACAAACTAGACCGGGATGTTGTCGATCAGCCGCGTCCGGCCGAGATAGGCGGCCACGAAAACGCGGGCCGGCGCCGAGACGCGCTCCACCGGCGCCAGCGTCCGCGCATCGCAGACCGCGAGGTACTGCACCGTGAAGCCCGCCGCCGTGAGACGGGCCGTCGCCTCGGCCAGCGGCCCCGCGACAGGGGCCCCGCCCCTTGTCGCCTCGGCCACGGCGGCAAGGGCGGCCTGGAGCGCGGGCGCCACCTGGCGCTCCGCCTCGGTCAGGTAGCGGTTGCGGGAGGACAGGGCGAGGCCGTCCGGCTCCCGCAGGGTCGGCACCCCGTGGATCCGCACCGGCAGGTCGAGATCGGCCGCGACCTGCTGGATCACCCGCAACTGCTGAAAGTCCTTCTGGCCGAACAGCGCCACATCCGGTCCTACCTGCGCCAGCAGCTTCGTGACGACGGTGGCGACGCCGGAGAAATGCCCCGGCCGCAGGGGTCCGCACAGACCATCCGTGAGGCCCGCCACCTCGATCCGGGTGGCGAAGCCCGGCGGATACATGGCCGCCACATCCGGCGTCCAGGCGGCGTCGGCCTCGGCGCGGGCGAGGGCGGCGAGGTCGGCGGCGAGGTCGCGGGGATAGACGGAGAAATCCTCCGACGGCCCGAACTGAGTCGGGTTCACGAAGATGCTGACCACCACCCGCCGCGCCAGGGTCCGAGCCTCGGCCACGAGGGCGAGGTGCCCCTCGTGCAGCGCCCCCATGGTCGGCACCAGCGCGACCGTCTCCCCGGCGGCCCGCCACCGCGCGACATGGCTCCGCAGATCCGAAAGAGTGGCGATGGCGGGGGTAGACGGTGCGGTCACGGCCGGGCCCTTGTGGTTGGGCGCAGCATTTAGGCCCTCGCTGGCCCGCCTCCAAGCGCCGAACCGGTCGGCGCCGCCGCCGTCAACGGCAATAGGGCAGGAGCGAACGCCCGTAGGGATCGTCGATGCCCGGCGGCGGTGTGAAGCCGTAATAGCTCGGGTGGCCTAGGCCGTAGGGCGAGCCGACATAGCTCGGATCGTCGGGGGCGTTGGTCGGCACGGGGACCCGGCGCGGGGTGCAGGTCGCCGCCAGCCGGCGGGCCGGTGGAATCACCACCACTTCGGGTTCGCTGCCGTCGCCCCGGGGAAAGTAGCGCGGGGCCGCCGGGGGCAGGGGCTCCCCGCGAAAGGGGGAGGGACCCGGAAAGTCGGCGGCTGTCGCGGATCCGGCGGCCAGGATCAGGGCCAGGGCCGTCCGCACGCTTGCCCGCACCGCACCACTCCGCTGAGTCTCCCGAGGCGGCCGACGCTGCGGCAACAGGGTGAACGGCGGGTTAAGCGCCCGTCAGGTCAGGGGTACGACCTGTGCCCCCAGGGCGGTCACGAGGTCCCCCTCGGCGAGCCGGATCTGAAGCCCACGCCCGCCGCCGTTCACGTGGATCGCCTCCGCCGGGTCGGTGAGCGAGCCGGCATCGATGGCGGTGGGGAAGGCCCGCTTCTGCCCCAGGGGGCTGATGCCGCCGACATGGTAGCCGGTGAGCCGCTCCGCGTCGGCGGGCTTCAGCATCGCGGCGGATTTGCCGGAGAAGGCGGCGGCGACGCGCTTCATGGCCACCTCCCGGTCGGAGGCGACGAGGAGGCAGACGGTACGGCCATCGACGGCCGCCATGAGGGTCTTCAGCACCCGCGCGGCCTGCACCCCCAGCGCCTCCGCCGCCTGGAGGCCGATCCGTGGCGCCTCGGGGTCGTAATCGTAGGCGTGGAGGCTGTAGCGCAGGCCCGCCCGGTCGAGGGCCAGGGTCGCACGGGTCGTCTTCGGGGCCATCGCAGGAGCCTCAGGATTCCACTTCTGGTAAAGGTCTGTCAGGGGTGGCGAGAGCGTTCTCTGTCATCCCCGGATCACACAAAACGCTTTAGCCCGCGACGTGGGCCGCGATCAGGCGCCCGATCTCGGCGTGGGCCGCCTCGCACACCGCCTGAGGCGCCGTCGCACGGGTGAGGTAGACCGTGGCGAGGAGGGGCGCACGCCCCGGCGGCCGGATGATCGCCACGTCGTTGAAGGTGCCAGTGCCGTCACCTCCGGTCCCGGTCTTGTCGCCGACGGGCCAGCCGGGGGGCAGGCCCGCCCGCAATCGCTTGAAACCCGTCTGGCCGCCGACCATCCAGCCCTCCAGCCGCGCCCGCGATTCGGCGCCGAGTACCGCCCCGAGGAGGATACGGTTCAGACTCTCACGCATCGCGGCGCGGGAGGTGGTGTCCCTGGGATCGCCGGGAATCGCGGTGTTGAGATCCGTTTCCGTCCGGTCGAAGCGGGTGACGGCATCGCCCGTGCCGCGCACCCAGCGTGTCAGTTCCGCCGGCCCGCCCAGAAGCGCGAATTGCAGGTTCGCGGCGGTGTTGTCGCTCCAGACGACGGCCGCCTCACAGATTTCCGCCACGGACAGGCTCCGCCCCTCGCGGAACGCCTTCAGGCTGACCGGCGCGTAGTTCAGAAGGTCGGCCTCGCGGAGGGGGAGAACCTGATCGAGCCGGAGCGACCCCGCATCGACCCGCGAGAGGATGGCGGCGGTGGCGAGGACCTTGAAGCTGCTGCAGAAGGGAAACCGCTCGTCAGGCCGCCAGCCGAAGGGCGCGATCCCGTCCCCCGCGACGCTGACCCCGAGCCGGCCACCCGTCCCGGCCTCGATGGCCCGCAGACGAGCTTCGATATCCCCTTCGCTGAAGGCCGGAAACGGCGCGGCAGCGGCCAGCAGGCCCGCGCAGACCGCGCGGCGGGTGATCGGAGACATGGGAATTTACCCCTCGACAGGTCGTCGTCGGCCGGTGATCCCGGTTTATGGCTGTTGTGAGGCAACCGGCGTGGTAGGGAGCGCGCCGGATCTCACACGCTGGAAGGGAACGCGGCATGGCCGAGGCCGAGGCCACCACCCTGTTCGCCCCGGCCACCGGCTTCGGCCGGGCCGCCGTGTCGGTGATCCGCCTCAGCGGCCCGGAGGCCGGCCCCGTCCTCGCGGCTTTGGGCGGCCCCCTCCCCCCGGCGCGGAGGCTGTCGCTGCGGACCCTGCGGGACCCGGCGGACGGCACCCTCCTCGACCGGGCGCTGGTGGCCTTCTTCCCCGGGCCCGCCACCTACAGCGGCGAGGACATGGCGGAACTGCACCTCCACGGCGGGGTCGCCGTCCGGGCGGGCGTGCTCGCAGCCCTCGCCCGCCAGCCGGGGTGTCGGGCGGCGGGCCCGGGGGAGTTCACCCGCCGGGCGGTGCTCAACGGGCGCATGGATCTGGCCGAGGCCGAGGGCGTGGCCGACCTCATCGACGCGGAGACGGAGGGCCAGCGGCGGCAGGCCCTCCGGCAGTTGGACGGCGTGTTGAGCCGTCAGGTGGCGGCGTGGCGGGAGGAGGCGATCGCCTGCCTCGCGGGGGCGGAGGCCGCCCTGGACTTCTCCGACGAGGGCGACGTGGACGACGACGGGCTCGACGCCGCCCTGCTCGGCCGGGCCACGGCGCTCCGCGACGCGGTGGCGGCGGCGCTGGCCGACGGGCGGCGGGGCGAGCGCCTGCGCGATGGGTTCTGGGTGGTGCTGGCGGGGGAGCCGAATGCCGGCAAGTCCACCCTGCTCAACGCCCTCGCCCGGAGGGAGGCCGCCATCGTCTCCGACGTCCCCGGCACGACCCGCGACGCGATCGAGGTCCGCCTCGACCTCGACGGGTTGCCCGTGGTGCTCGTGGACACGGCGGGCCTGCGGGAGACGGAGGAGGCGGTGGAGGCCGAGGGCATCCGCCGCAGCCGGGCGCGGATCGCGCAGGCCGATCTCGTGCTCGCCCTGGTGCCCCCCGGCGGCACCGCACCCGATCTCGCCGGGGCCCCTGCCCTCCTCGTGCGGACCAAGGCCGACCTGACCGGCGGAGACGGCGGGGGCCTCGCCGTGTCGGCGCGGACGGGGGCCGGGCTGCCCGCCCTCCTCGATGCCCTGCGCGCGCGGGCGGAGGCGGGCCTCGGGCAGGGGGACGCCCTCATTACCCGCGCCCGCCACCGGGAGGCCCTGGAGCGCTGCCTCGGCCATCTGGACCGCCTCTGCGCGGGGATCGGGCGGGGCCTGCCCCCGGAACTCGCCGCCGAGGATCTGCGCTTGGCCGTCCGGGCCCTTGGGGAGGTGGGCGGCCATGTCGGCGTGGAGGACGTGCTGGACCGGCTGTTCGCCGGGTTCTGCATCGGAAAGTAGGGGCCTGCCCAAGCCCCCCCGTTCCCATCCCGCGCCGGGGCGGGCGACAGCAACGTCCCTCCCCCCGTCCCCCTTCGAGGGCTCGGTCAGCCGTCTTGCTCGGGTCGCCGGCGGGGTCGGCGGGGTGCCGTCCGAGGGGACCCTAGCCGTCCACCCGAAGCGCCGCCGCCGGTCAACGGTTCTGAGCGAAGACGCCTTTGGCGCCGGGTCAGGCTTCAAGGGCCAGCAGCGCGAAGCTCGCCAGCCAATGCTCGCCCATATAGTCCCCCGCGAGGTGGGGCATCCCGGCCTCGAGGTGGGTCCCGGCCGCCGCGAGCATCCCCGCCCGGCGGGGATCGTCCACCGACAGCGCCCCCGCGAGGGCGCGGAAGCACCACGCCCGGCTGAGGTTCAGCCCGTCGAGATGGGCGATCTTGCCGTCGCTGCGGTCGGTGGCGCGGGCGGGGGTGAACAGGGTTTCAGGTCGGCCCCCGGCGAGACGCGGCAGGAAGCGGTCGAACCAGGGCAGGAACTCCCCCGGCGGCAGAAGCCGGCGCAGGGCCTCGGCCTCGATCAGGGCGGGGGAGAGGAAGTCGTCGCCGCTGGGCTCGCCCCAGGCGGGGCAATCCTCGTCACGTCCGTACCACGCAAGCGCCGTCTCCCGCAGCAGCGCCAGGAAGTCCGCGTCGGCATAATCGGCCGCGAGCCGTAGGGCGAAGGCGGTGTTGAAATGCGTGCCGACCCGCACCGGATAGGGGGCGATGGGCAGGAAGTCGCGGAACCGCCGCTCCACGCGCGCGGCCAGGGGAGCCAGCGCCTGCCCCCAACGGTGCTCATCCAGGTCCTGCAGGGCGGCGGCGAGCTTGAGGAGCCACGCCCAGCCATAGGGCCGCTCGAAGCCCCGGGCGGAGGGGGCGTCGAGATACGCGCATTCCCCGGCGACCTTCTCCGGCACCAGTTGCCGGTCGAACAGGGCGCGGATGGCCCCTCCCCGCCCCCCGTCGGGGAACAGGCGCAGCAGCCGGGCGAGCAGCCAGTAGCCGTGGACGCAGGAATGCCAGTCGTAGCTGCCGTGGAAGACCGGGTGGAGGATCGCCGGCGTGCGGGCATCCTCCGGTCCGGCCAGCACGTGGCCCGGCTTGTTCGGGTACTCCCGGGTGACGTGGCCGAGGGCGATCCCCGCGAATTGCTCCGCCAGGGCCGGGGTCAGGCTCCACGTCATGGGGGCTCCCTCAGCTGCGTAGCCCCGGCGCCTCACGGCCGGTGCTGGCGACGTACTCCGTGTAGCCGCCGCCATACTGGTGCGCCCCCTCGGGGGTGATTTCCAGCACCCGGTTCGACAGGGCAGCCAGGAAGTGCCGGTCGTGCGAGACGAACAGCATCGTCCCCTCGAAGGCCGCGAGCGCCTCCACCAGCATCTCCTTGGTGCCGATGTCGAGGTGGTTGGTCGGCTCGTCGAGGACGAGGAAGTTCGGCGGGTCGTAGAGCATCTGCGCCAGCACCAGCCGGGCCTTCTCACCGCCGGAGAGCACCCGGCAGCGCTTCTCGATGTCGTCGCCCGAGAAGCCGAAGCAGCCGGCCAGCGTCCGCAGGGACCCCTGCCCCGCCTGGGGGAAGGCCTCCTCCAGGGATTGGAACACGGTGCGCTCCCCGTCGAGCACGTCCATGGCGTGCTGGGCGAAGTAGCCGAGCCTCACGCTGCCGCCGACGGTGACGGAGCCGGAATCCGGCGCCGCGGTGCCGGTGACGAGCTTGAGCAGGGTCGACTTGCCGGCGCCGTTGACGCCCATCACGCACCAGCGCTCCTTCCGGCGGATGGAGAAGTCGAGCCCGTCATAGATGGCCCGGCTGCCGTAGCGCTTGGCGACGCCCTTCAGCATCACCACGTCGTCGCCGGAGCGGGGGGGCGTGGGGAAGTCGAAGGCGACCGATTGCCGGCGCCGGGGCGGCTCGACGCGCTCGATCTTGTCGAGCTTCTTCACCCGGCTCTGCACCTGCGCGGCGTGGGAGGCGCGGGCCTTGAACCGCTCAATGAACTGGATCTCCTTGGCGAGCATGGCCTGCTGGCGCTCGTACTGCGCCTGCCGCTGCGCCTCGTTCTGCACGCGCTGCTGCGCGTAGAAGCCATAGTCGCCGGAATAGGTGGTGAGGCTGCCGCCGTCGATCTCGATGATCTTGCCGACGATACGGTTCATGAACTCCCGGTCGTGGGAGGTCATCATCAGGGCGCCGTCGTAGCCCTTGAGGAAGGTTTCGAGCCAGATCAGGCTCTCGATGTCGAGGTGGTTGGAGGGCTCGTCGAGGAGCATGGCGTCGGGGCGCATCAGAAGGATGCGGGCCAGCGCCACGCGCATCTTCCAGCCGCCGGAGAGGGCGCCGACATCCCCCTCCATCATCTCCTGGCTGAAGCCGAGGCCGTCGAGCGTCTCCCGCGCCCTCCCCTCCAGGGCATAGCCGTCGAGTTCCTCGAACCGGGCCTGGACCTCGCCGTAGCGCTCCACCAGGGCGTCCATCTCGTCGGCCCTGTCGGGATCGGCCAGCGCCGCGCCGATTTCGTTCAGTTCGGCGGCGACCTCGCTCACCGGCCCCGCCCCGTCCATCACCTCCGCGACGACGCTGCGGCCCTTCATCTCGCCGACGTCCTGGCTGAAGTAGCCGATCGTCACCCCGCGCTCGGAGACGACCTGCCCCTCGTCTGGCTGCTCCTCGCCGGTGATCATGCGGAACAGCGTGGTCTTGCCGGCGCCGTTAGGGCCCACGAGGCCGATCTTCTCGCCCTTCTGGAGGGCGGCGCTCGCCTCGATGAAGACGAGCTGCTTGCCGTTCTGCTTCGTGATGCGGTCGAGGCGAATCATGGGTCCGGCGGCGGTGGGGATTCGGGGATTGTGCGCTGCGATTACGGCATGGACCGTCCCCGCGCAAAGGTTGCACCAGGCGCATGGCAGGGCGCCACGGTCGCACCGGGGACCTAGAGAGGGTATCGTGGGTTGGCATCCGCAATCGGAGCCGTTCCCAATCGTGGTGCGATCGGTCACGGTTTTCGTTCAGGATGGAACATGCCCGCCCCCGTCGAACCGGCGTGGGTCGCGAGCATGGGGGAAACACACGATGCTGTTCGGCTGGTGGAAGCTCGGCATGGACATGTCCATGCTCGCGGTCGAGGCGCAGGGGGTGATCGCGCAGCGATTGACGATGATGGCCATGGGCGGCCCTGCGGCGCAGGTCGAGGCGCAGCGCATGGTGACGGAGAAGGTCTGGGCGGCCGGCGAGACGCTGATGCTCGTGGCCTCCGGCGCCTCCAACGGGAAGGTCATCCATCACTACCGGCGGAAGGTGCAGGCGAACGCCCTGCGACTGAGCCGGCGGTAGGGGAAGCATCCCGGGATCACCCGCCCTCGGGCTTGGTCCGCGCGGCTGACCGGAAAGCCCTTCATCCCCTCAAACCCCTCATCCTGAGGTGCGGCGGAGCCGCCTCGAAGGAGCCTTCCAGGGACCGGGGTGCTGACTGGAGGGCTCCTTCGAGGCCACCGCTGCGCGGCGGCACCTCAGGATGAAGGCGAGGGGGGACCGGAGTGAGGTTCTCGGCCAGAATCTCAGGACGAGGCCGAGGGTGGGATCGGAATGGACGTCTCGGTCAAGCTATGAGGCGCGGCGCGGGCGCTAGTTGTTGGCCGTGCGGAACGTGTCGCAGGACTTAGTCTGGCCGCTCTTGTAGCCCGCCGAGAACCACCGCTGCCGCTGCGCCGAGGAGCCGTGGGTGAAGGAATCCGGCACCACATAACCGCGTGAGCGCTGCTGGAGGGCGTCGTCGCCGATCTGGGCGGCGGCGTTCAGGGCCTCGTCGATGTCGCCCTGGTCGAGTTCGGCGTACTTGTCGTTCGAGTTCTTGGCCCAGACCCCCGCGAGACAGTCGGCCATCAGCTCGATGCGCACGGAGAGGGCGTTCGCCTCGGTCTTGCTGGAGGCCTGCTGCTGCCGGGCCTGGACCTTGCCGAGGATGCCGAGCACGTCCTGCACGTGGTGGCCGACCTCGTGGGCGATGACGTAGGCGTAGGCGAAATCGCCCTTCACGCCGAACTTCTGCTCCATCTCCTTGAAGAAGCCGGTGTCGAGGTAGACCTTCTTGTCCAGCGGGCAGTAGAACGGCCCCATCGCCGCCTGGGCCGAGCCGCAGCCGGAGCGGGTGCCGCCGGTGTAGAGCACCAGCGTCGTCGGGGTGTACTGCTTGCCGGTCTGCTGCGGCAGGATCTGGCCCCACACATCCTCGGTGTTGCCGAGGATCTTGGAGGCGAAGCGCCCGCTCTCGTCCGTCGGGGCCTGGCGCCGCTTGGCCTGCGCCTGCGGGTCGGCGGGCTGCTCCTGGCGTTGGCCGCCGCCGCCGATCTGCTGGGCGCCGCCGATCAGGACCGCCGGGTTGATGCCGGTGAAGTAGCTGATGATGAGCAGCACCACGATGGTGCCGATGCCGAGCCCCCCGGCGCCGCCGCCGGGAAAGCCCATCCCGCCGCCGCCCCCGCCGCCCTCACCGCGACGATCCTCGACGTTGTCGGAGCTGCGTAGATCTTCCCAGCGCATGGTTCTGCCATCCGTGCCGCACCGGCCGAATCCGGCTAAGGCTTCAATGGCGGGAGTGGAGGCCCGGTTCCGGCGAAACCGTCAAGCTTTCCCGTCGAGGACGGCGCGGAGCGACCGGAAATCCCGCCACGCGAGCCGCTTCTGGAGTGGCTGGCGCAGGAGGAAGGCCGGGTGGAGCGTGGCCAGCAGCTTCGCCTCGCCGCCGGGCAGGGCGTAGGAGAAGAACCGGCCACGGGTCTTCAGGATGCCGTCCTTGGTGCCGGTGAGCGTCTGCGTCGCGGGGGCGCCCAGGCAGACGATCAGCTCCGGCCCGACAAGCTCGATCTGCCGCTCCACGAAGGGCTTGCACATCGCCACCTCCTGGGGGGTCGGGTTCCGGTTCCCCGGGGGCCGCCAGGGGACGACGTTGGCGATGTAGGTCTCCTTCCGGTCGAGGCCGATGGCGGCCATCATCTTGTCGAGGAGCTGGCCGGAGCGACCCATGAACGGCTTGCCGATCCGGTCCTCGTCGGCCCCCGGCGCCTCGCCGAGGAACATCACCTTGGCCTGGGGATTCCCGTCGCCGAAGACGAGGTTCTTGGCGGTGAAGCGGAGCGGGCAGGAGTCGAACCCGGCGAGGATCGCTTCCAGCTCCTCCAGGCTCGCCGCCTTCCGGGCCCGCGCCCGCGCATCGCCGGCGGCCTCCTCGGGCTCGGCGGCGGCGGACCGGCCGAAGGTGGCCCGCGCGGCGGGCGAAGGGGGAGGGAAGGGGGCAACGGAAGGGGTATGCGGGGGCGCCAGCGCCGGGCGTGCAGGCGCCTTGCGGGGCCGGGCGGCCGGCTCCGGGGCATCCGCCTCGGCGAAGCGGTCGTGGGGGTGCTCGTCCAGCGCCATGTCGACGCCCGCTTCCGTGTGGAAGTCGAGGTAGGCGATCAGGTCGGCCTGGGCGTCGGCGGGGTTGGGCATCACGAGGAGATGGGGTTTCGACAGCCTGTGGACAACGTTCGACTTATGTCGTTCGTTCAGGGGGATGCGAACCCGTACCGCACCGTATCCCGGTGAGCGGACAGGGCCCGGCGGGATGGGGCGAGACCGCCCCCGCCCCGTATCCCGGAAGGGCGGCGGATGGTCCATGACGGGAACACCCGTCTTTATACCCGCTTGCCTTTCCAGCTTGGAATCGGTTCAGACGGCAGCCAAAGCTGATCGCGACAAAAACAGGAGTGGTGAGGATGGCGCTGCCCGAACGGGAGAGCATGGACTTCGACGTGGTGGTGGTCGGCGCCGGTCCGGCGGGCCTCTCCGCCGCGATCCGCCTGAAGCAGCGCGCCGCCGAGATCGGCGAGGAGATCAGCGTCGTCGTGGTGGAGAAGGGCTCCGAGGTCGGCGCCCACATCCTCTCGGGGGCGGTGATCGATCCGATCGGCCTCGACGCGCTGCTGCCCGAGTGGCGCACCGATCCGGCCTGTCCGCTCAAGACCAAGGTCGAGCGCGACGAGTTCATGATGCTCACCAAGAACAGCGGCCTCACCCTGCCGAACGTGTTCTTCCCCAAGCTCATGTCGAACCACGGCAACTTCGTCGGCTCGCTGTCGAATGTGTGCAAGTATCTCGGGGGCCAGGCCGAGGCGCTGGGCGTCGAGATCTATCCCGGCTTCCCGGCCTCCGAGGTGCTGTTCGACGGGGCCGGCGCGGTGGTGGGCATCGCCACGGGGGACCTCGGCATCGGCAAGTCGGGCGACCCCCGGGACGACTACACCCGCGGCATGGAGTTGCGCGGCAAGTACACGGTGTTCGGCGAGGGGGCCCGGGGCAACCTCACCAAGGGGCTGATCGCCCGCTACGGGCTCAACGCCAAGAGCGATTTCTTCAAGTACGGGCTCGGGGTGAAGGAGCTGTGGCAGCTCGCGCCGAACAAGTTCCAGCCCGGCCTCGTCCAGCACACGATGGGCTGGCCCCTGCCGAACAAGGCCGGCGGCGGAAGCTGGCTCTACCACTTCGACGACCACCTGCTCTCGGTCGGGTTCGTCACGCACCTGAACTACGAGAACCCGACCCTGTCGCCGTTCGAGGAGTTCCAGCGCTTCAAGACCCATCCGATGATCGCCGAGACCTTCGCGGGCGCCAAGCGCATCGGCTACGGGGCACGGGCGATCATGGAGGGCGGCTGGCAATCGGTGCCCAAGCTCGTCTTCCCCGGCGGCTGCCTCGTGGGCTGCTCGGCGGGCTTCGTGAACGTGCCCCGCATCAAGGGCTCGCACAACGCGGTGCTCTCGGGGATACAGGCGGCCGACGCCATCGCCGACGCGCTCAAGGCCGGTCGCCAGGGTGACGAGCTGACGGCCTACGACCAGGGCTGGCGCGACAGCCCCATCGGCCAGGACCTCAAGCCGGTGCGCAACGTGAAGCCGCTCTGGTCCAAGTACGGCACGCTGGTGGGCATCGGGCTCGGCGGCGTCGACATGTGGGCGACGAGCATCCTCGGCGCCTCGCCCTTCGGCACGCTCTCGCACGGCAAGCCGGACCATGCCTGCCTGAAGCCCCTCTCGGAGGTGAGCCCGATCACCTACCCGAAGCCCGACGGCAAGCTGACCTTCGACCGGCTCTCCTCGGTCTACCTCTCGAACACCAACCACGAAGAGGACCAGCCGCCCCACCTCAAGGTCAAGGACATGGAGTTGCAGAAGCACTCCGAGCACGACGTGTTCGGCGGTCCCTCGGGCCGGTACTGCCCGGCGGGCGTCTACGAGTGGGTGGAGGACGCCGCCGCCTCGGACGGGGTGCGCTACCAGATCAACGCGCAGAACTGCGTCCACTGCAAGACCTGCGATATCAAGGACCCGAACCAGAACATCGACTGGGTGACGCCGGAGGGGCCGGGCGGGCCGAACTA
>JAKONI010000186.1 GCA_022702015.1 Beijerinckiaceae bacterium
ACCGCGTCCTGGCCGGTCAGCGCGTCGGCGACGAGGAGCACCTCGTGCGGGTTCGTGGCCGCCTTCACCTCGGCGGCCTCGGCCATCAGGGCCTCGTCCACCGTGGTGCGGCCGGCGGTGTCGAGCATCACCACGTCGAAGCCGCCGAGCCGCGCGGCCTCCATCGCCCGGCGGGCGATCTGCACGGCGGATTGGCCGGCGACGATCGGCAGGCTCTCCACGCCCACCTGCTTCGCCAGCACGGCGAGCTGCTCCATGGCGGCCGGGCGGCGCGTATCGAGGGAGGCGAGGAGCACCTTC
Source organism: Beijerinckiaceae bacterium (assembly GCA_022702015.1). Taxonomy (GTDB): domain Bacteria; phylum Pseudomonadota; class Alphaproteobacteria; order Rhizobiales; family Beijerinckiaceae; genus Methylobacterium. The sequence goes on from JAKONI010000186.1 coordinate 301, forward strand.
CGCCGCTCGCGCTCGTTGAGGCGGCGGGCGATCTTGGCGGTGGTCGTCGTCTTGCCGGAACCCTGGAGGCCGACCATCAGGATCGGCACCGGGGCGGGGGCGTTCAGCCCGATCACCTCGGCATCGGTGCCGAGCATCGCCACCAGTTCGTCGTTGACGAGCTTGACCACCATCTGGCCGGGCGTCACCGACTTCAGCACCGTGGCGCCGACCGCCTTCTCGCGGACCCGGTCGGTGAAGCCGCGCACGACCTCGAGGGCCACGTCTGCTTCGAGCAGGGCGCGGCGCACCTCGCGCATGGCGGCGGTGACGTCGGCCTCGGTCAGCGCCCCCCGGCGGGTGAGGCCGGAGAGGATGCCGGAGAGGCGGTCGGAAAGTCCCTCGAACATGCTGGTTCCGGCCCGCTACTGCTCGAGGCCGGCGCGGGAGACCCGGCGGGCCTGGAGCGACGCCTCGAAGCTCTGCACCGCGCGGGCGAACTTGTCCCGGCACTCGGGGTTGCAGAAGCCCACGACGGCACCGTTGTAGAGGGTGAGCGAATCGGCGGCGACCGGCTTGCCCGACCATGGGCAGGTCTCGTTCACCACGTCCTCGATCTTCAGCACAATCTGCTCGGCCACCATGCGGTGAATGCCTCCGCCACCGGATCCGCCCGAGCGGTCCCGCCCAACGCCCATCGCGCCCGAGGGCGCAGACGCGCTGTCGGGCGTTGACCTCCGGCCTCTCGGGCCGGTCGGCGGGTCGTCACGCGATCGTTTCAGGATCGGAGGGCGGGGCTTAGCCGCGTGGAGAGGACTTGTCAATTTTTCCCGCCCGGCGTGACGCCGGCCCGAGGGGTGCGGCACGCCGACCGCACCCTTTACCCGACGTTAAGCATGTTTCGATTGTCTGGGCGGGTTGATGCCCGGGACGCCGAACCATGTCTGAACCCGCCCGCTCCTTCGCGACCTACGAGGACGAGAGCCCTGCGGCGCCCGGCCCCCTGCGGGACTGGCTGTCGGCCATGCGGCACCAGCCCACCGCCGCGCCGGACTTCGCCAGGACGCTCCAGGAATCCGAGTCCGGCTGGGGCCCGCGCCTGGTCGAAGCCGCCCCGGAGCCGCAGGAGGACACGTCCGACATATCCGAGCTGATGGCCGAGAACCTGATGCTCAAGGCGAGGCTGAAGGTCGAGGCCGACCGGCAGGACGCCCTCCAGACGGCCCTCGCCGACCAGATCCGCGACCTGCGCGAGCACATCGCCGAGGAGATGCGCTCGCTGGAGGAGCTTCAGGCCGAGCAGATGGCGGCGAAGGCCGAGTACGAGGAGTTCCGGGTCGAGCGCGAGCAGATCCGCCGTGACCGGGATACCCTGCGCAGCGAGCGCGACCGGCTCGGCTCCGAGCGGGACTCCCTCCAGGCGGAGCGGGAGGCGATCATCGCCGAGCGCGACATGGTGCGCGAGGAGCGCGACCTGTGGCGGGCCCGGGCGGAGGCGCTGGCCCAACCCCTGTTCCAGCCCGGCAAGCGCTGAGGCGGAACGGCCCTCCGAAACGACGAAGGGCCACCCGAGTGGGGTGGCCCTTCCATTGCCGGTCCAACGCGTCCGGCGGATCTGTCCCGATCTAAGGGCTCAGACGTGTCTTAGAGCGACACGCCGGAGGCGACGGTCCAGGTCCGAGAAGCCGTGACGGTCGGCTGATGACAATGAGACACTGGATCACCTCCTTTCGTTAATTGCTGGGAAGCCCAAGGTAGGCGGCCCGGGGCGGCTTGTGAAGGGTGGGGGGCTGCGTCGCTTCGCCCGTCCTTTCGCGGTGGGGTCCGTTGGGGGTAAGACGGCACCGGCCTTCCCTCCTTGAGCCGCGATCCCGCCCGTGAACGTCCAGGTTCCCCCGCCACGTCCCGCCGACGAGGCCGCCCTCGATCCCGACGCGATGCGCCAGCCGCTGCCGAGCGCGTGGTACTGCGTCGGCCGGGCCGAGGGGCTCGACGGCGGCAGGTTGCGGCCGGTGGCCCTCAACGGCGAGCAGATCGTCCTGGGCCGGGGCAAGGACGGGGCGTTCTTCGCCCTGCGCGACCGCTGTCCCCACCGGGGCATGGCCCTCTCGAAGGGTCCATTCGACGGCCAGACCCTGATGTGTCCCTTCCACGGCTGGCGCTTCGGCACGGACGGGGGCTGCCGCGACGTGCCGACCCTCTCCGAGCACGACGCCGCCGATTTCTCGCGGATCCGTGTCCAGCCCTTCCCCATCCGGGAGAGCGCGGGCTTCCTCTGGGTCAACCCATATCTCGGCGCCCCGGTCGGCGAGCCGCCGGCCCTGCCGACCCTGGATTTCACCCCCGCCGGCTCCCTCGTGGTGGAACTGGAGGTCGAGGCGTCCTTCGACCTCACGGTGCTCAGCCTCGTCGATCCGGGCCATGTGGCCTTCGTCCACGATTCCTGGTGGTTCCGGCCCTCGAAGCAGTTGCGGGAGAAGGTGAAGATCTTCGAGCCGGTGAGCCACGGCTTCACCATGGCAAGCCATGCCACGACGACGAGTTCGCCGGTCTACCGGCTGCTGGGCGGCGTGCCCGAGGTGGAGATCGAGTTCCGCCTCCCCGGCGTGCGGTTGGAGCGGATCCGCGCGGGCACGCGCCGGGTGGCGAACTACACCTTCGCCACGCCCCTCTCCCCCCACCGCACCATGTTGACCAACGCCCTGTACTGGAGCCTGCCGGCCCTCAACCTGCTGAAGCCCCTGGCCCGCCCGCTGATGAGGCAATTCCTCGATCAGGACCGGCAGGTGCTCCAGGAGGCGCAGAAGGGCCTCGACCGCAAGCCGACGATGGTGCTGTTCGGCCAGGGCGACCTGCCCTCGCAATGGTATTTCCGTTTGAAGCGCGAGGCGCTGGAATCGTCGCTGGCCGGGCGACCCTTCGCCCATCCCCTGGAGCGGCGCGAACTGCGCTGGCGTTCCTGAGTGCCCCACCGGGAAGCCTCCGCTTCCCGGTGGGCTCTTGGGGGGGGACGTCCTTCCCTGCTCGGAGGGGTAGGGGAACCGCGCGGCAGGCAGCCCTGCCCCGCTCGCCCGACAGCGCCATCCGAAAGGTCTCGTTAACCAAGGTTTACCTAGTCTGCCGGCGGACCGACGCCGCGAGATTTTCCATTCGATGCCACGCTATTTTATCGATCTGCACGACGGCACCCAGCCCCTCCGCGACGAGGTCGGCTTCGACCTGCCGGACTTGCCCGCGGCCCGGGCCAAGGTGGTTCGGATCATGTCGGCCATCGCCCGGGACATGCTGCCGGATGTCGAGCGCCAGGATTATGTCGCGGGGGTCCGCGACGACGACGGCAAGGTCGTCTACCGGGTGCGCCTCTCCCTGGCGACGGAGATGCTCGAAGCCTGAGAACCCGGCGGGCAGGATGTCTCGCTTGACCGGAGCGGTTGCCCGGCCATCTCATCCCGCATGAAACGGCGCAGCCTGCTCACGGTCGCCAGCGCGGCCACGGTGATGACCCTCGGCGGTGTCGGCTACGCCGCCCACCGGCGCACCGCGAACCCCTACTATTCGGGGCCGAAATCCGACCATTTCGACGGCGTGCGGTTCTTCCTGCCGGGCGTCGAGACCGACCGGGGCCTGGGCGATGTCCTGCGCTGGCAGGCCAAGCGGCAGCGCACGGCCTGGCCGAAGCAGTTCCCGAGCCCGTTCCCCGCCGACAAGCCGCCGGAGCGGGTGTCCGGCCTGCGCGTCGTGCTCATCGGCCATGCGAGCTACCTGGTGCAGGTCGCCGGGCGCAACATCCTCATCGATCCGGTCTTCGCCAAGCGGGCGAGCCCCCTGCGCTTCGCCGGGCCGAAGCGGGTCAACCCGCCGGGCATCGCCTTCGGAGACCTGCCGCCGATCGACGCGGTGCTGATCACCCACAACCATTACGACCACCTCGACGGCCCGAACCTCGCCCGCCTCTGGCAGGCGCACCAGCCCCTCATGGTGGCGCCGCTGGGCAACGACACCATCCTGCGCAACTTCGACGGCACGATGCATGTCGAGACCCGCGACTGGGGCGAAGCGATCGACCTGGGCGACGGCGTCACGGTGCATCTCACCCCCGCCAACCACTGGTCGGCCCGGGGGGTGAACGACAAGCGCATGGCCCTGTGGTGCGCCTTCGCGATCCTGTCGCCGCAGGGGTTCCACTACCATGTCGGCGATACCGGTCTCGGGGACGGCGCGATCTTCCGAGATGTGCGGACCCGGTTCGGGGCGCCGCGCCTCGCGACCCTGCCCATCGGCGCCTACGAGCCGCGCTGGTTCATGGGGCCCCAGCACGTGGATCCGGCCGAGGCGGTGGAGATCGCCGGGATCCTCGGTGCCGAGCAGTCTCTCGGGCACCATTGGGGCACGTTTCAGCTGACCGACGAGGGCGTCGAGCGACCGGCCGAGGATCTGGCCGCCGCCCTCGACGCGGCGGGGATCGCCCCGGAGCGGTTCCTCGCCCTCCGGCCGGGGCAGGTATGGCAAGCCTGATCGGCGAGTCGCAGGCACGAAGTATGCAAGATACCGGATGCCGCGCACCCCGCGCGCAATCCGGGAGACCCGATGACTGTGATCGTGCCCACGCGCCGTGCCCTCGTCTCCGGGGGGGCGGCGCTGGCTGCCCTCGGCGCCACGGGCCGGGCGAATGCCGCCGAGACGCCCCGTACCCTGACCTACGGCATCTCGATGACCGACCTGCCCCTGACCACCGGACAGCCGGACCGGGGCGCGGGCGGCTACCAGTTCACCGGCCTGACCCTCTACGATCCCCTGATCGCCTGGGAACTCGACGTGGCCGACCGGCCCGGCAAGATGGTCCCCGGCCTCGCCACCTCCTGGGAGAGCGATCCGGCCGACCGCAAGAACTGGGTCTTCCGCCTGCGCGACGGCGTGACCTTCCACGACGGCTCCCCCTTCGATGCCGACGCGGTGATCTGGAACTTCGACAAGGTGCTGAACAAGGAGGCACCCCACTTCGACCAGCGCCAGGCGGCGCAGGTGCGCCCGCGCCTGCCGGGGGTCGCCACCTACCGCAAGCTCGACCCCATGACCGTGCAGGTGACGACGAAGAGCGTCGACAGCCTGTTTCCCTACCAGATGCTGTGGTTCCTCATCTCGTCGCCGGCGCAGTATGAGAAGGTCGGCCGGGATTGGGCGAAGTTCGCCTTCGAGCCCTCGGGCACCGGGCCGTTCAAGCTCGCCAAGCTCAACCCGCGGGTGAGCCTCGACCTCGTGCCGAACGCCGCCTACTGGAACCCGAAGCGGATTCCGAAGCTCGCCAAGCTCACCCTCGCCTGCGTGCCCGAGGACCTGGCCCGGGTGAACGCCCTCCTGTCGGGCAACGTCGATCTGATCGAGACCCCGGCCCCCGACGCGGTGGGGCGCCTCAAGGGGGCGGGGATGCGGGTCGTGGGCAACGACACGCCCCATGTCTGGAACTACCACCTGTCGATGCTGGAGGGTTCACCCTGGCGCGACATCCGCCTGCGCAAGGCCGCCAACCTCGCCATCGACCGCGACGGGGTGGTGCAACTGATGGGGGGGCTCGCCACCCCGGCGGTGGGGCAGGTGCAGCAGTCGAGCCCCTGGTTCGGCAAGCCCGATTTCGCGATCAAGACCGATGTGGATCAGGCGCGCAAGCTCGTCGAGGAGGCGGGCTACTCGGTGAAGAACCCCCTCAAGACCACGATCCTCATTCCCAGTGGAGGGACCGGGCAGATGCTCTCCCTGCCGATCAACGAGTTCGTCCAGCAAAGCTGGGCCGAGGTCGGCATACAGGCCGAGTTCAAGGTGGTGGAGCTGGAGGTCGCCTATACCGGCTGGCGGCAGGGGGCGGCCGACCCGAGCCTCAAGGGCGTCTCGGCGGGCAACATCGCCTACGTCACCTCCGATCCGTTCTACGCGGTCCTGCGCTTCTACGATTCGCGGCAGATCTCCCCGAACGGGGTGAACTGGAGCCATTACCGCAATCCCGAGGTGGACGGGCTCTGCGACAAGGTGAAGGCCAGCCTCGATGGTGCGGAACAGGACAAGCTGCTCGCCCGGATCCACGAAATCGTGGTGAACGACGCCGTGCAAGTCTGGGTCGTCCACGACACCAATCCTCATGCGTTGTCGGGACGTGTCTCCCAGTATGTCCAGGCGCAACACTGGTTCCAGGACCTGACTACCCTGGCCTGAAGCAGGGGATGGCCTGGAACATCGGCCGCCAATTCGTGTTGAGGACTGAGACACGAGTTGGAGGATACCATGAAGACACTGCTAGCCGGTGCCATCGTCGCCGCCTCGCTCGCGAGCGTGGCTCCCGTATCCGCCCAGACGTTCGACATCGGTCCGGGCGGGCCGAGCATCGACCTGCGGTCCCGGGGCCAGCGCGAGCGCGATTACCGGCGGGAGGAGTACCGCCGGGACCGCGACGCCGAGGACCGTCACTACCGCCGCCAGCGGTATGACGACGACCGCCGGGTCTATCGGCGCGGTTACGACTACTGATTCAGCGGACTGAACTTGAAGGGCCGGCATTCGCTGGCCTTTTTCCTATGCCGGCCTCTGTTTCCGGCAACCAACTCGAATCTCCGCACTTGCGCTGTGCGCCATCCCGAACTAGGTGAAAACCGCAACAGGTTTCGGGAGAAAGTGGCAATGACCCTTCGTACTGTCAGTGGTTTCGCGGTGGTGGCCCTCGCGGTGGTCGGTTTCACGGCGCCGTCGGCGATGGCAAAGTCGGCCGGTGGGGCCAGCGCGGTGCGGATGATCGACACCGATAACGACGGCACCGTCGATATGAAGGAAGTGCAGGCGGTCGCCTCGGCCACCTTCGACCGTCTCGAGAAGGACTCGGACAGCACCCTCGACGCCAAGGAGCTGAAGGGCCGCCTGAGCAAGGCCGGCGTGAAGGCCGCCGATCCGGATTCCGACGGCACCCTCGACAAGAACGAGTACCTTGCCGCCGTGGCCGAGCGCTTCAAGATGGCCGACCCGGACAACGACGGCACCCTCGATGCCAAGGAGCTGAACTCCAAGGCCGGCAAGGCGCTCGTCTCGCTGATCAAGTAAGGGTCGCATCGCGGGTTCGTCCCGCTGACGAAAGCCCCCGGCGAGCCGCTCGCCGGGGGCTTTCGCGTGGGAGGACGCCCTCAGGGCATTGTCCGACGAAGTGGATGCCGGTTGGGCGTGAGAAGACGCCCTAGACCTGCCGGTCGAGGAAGGCCCGCAGGTAGGCCCCCGTCGCCTCGGGCCGCTCGACGGCGAGGAGGTGGGCGGCCCGGGGCAGCACCACCAGTTCCGCCTGGGGAACGTGGGTGCAGATCTCCTCCGCCATGGCGGGCGGGGTGGAGGGGTCGTCGCGCCCAGCGATCACCAGGGTCGGCGCCGTGAGGCCGGAGAGACGCGGGCGCAGGTCCATCCGGCCGATCGCCCCGCAGCAGACCGCGTAGCCGGCGGCGTCGCAGGCGGTGAAACGGTCGCGGATCGCCCGCACCGCGCCGGGCTCGCGCTCCGCGAAGCCCGGGGTGAACCAGCGGCCGAGGGTGGCCTCCACCACGGCGGCGGTGCCCTGCGCCCGCACCGTGCGGGCCCGCTCCTCCCAGGTCGCCGGGCTCGGCAGGACGGCGGCGGTGGCCATGAGGGTGGCGCTGGCGACCCGCTCCGGCATCCGGCTCGCCAGATCCTGTACGGTCATGCCCCCGAGGGACAGGCCGACGAGGTGGGCCCGGTGGAGGCCGAGGGCATCCATCAACCCCGCGAGGTCGCCGGCGAGGTCGGCGACCTCCGTCGGCCGGTCGAGGGTCGCGGAGCCGCCGTGGCCCCGGGTGTCGTACCGGAGCGTCCGGTAGGCGCCGCCGAGGGCGGGCAACAGGACGTCCCACATCTCCAGCGTGGTGCCCAGGGAATTGGAGAACGCCACGACGGGGGCGCCCTCCGGGCCTTCCAGGACGTAGCGCAGGACGAGGCCGTCCACCGCGATCTCAGCCAAGGGTCGCCTCCGGGTCGGTCAGGACAGGTAGCAGGTCTTGTCGAGATAGGCCTTGCGCCAGCGGGTGATCACCGTCCGCTCGAACAGGCCGACCTTGCTGAACGGGTCGGCGGCGATCAGCGCCTCGGCCTCGGTCCGGTCCTCGGTGTCCACGATGTAGAGGCTGCCGCCACCGTCGCCGCCGTCATCGGAGAGCTTGGCGCCGCAGGCGAGGAGCTTGCCCGCGTTCTCCGCGAGGAAGGCGAGGTGCTCGGCGCGGGTCGACTGCCGCAGGTGCTGGTGGTTCGGCTTGTCGTAGGTTTCGATGACGTAGGGCATCGGCGCGTCGCCTCCGGTGGTACCATGACGATCGCCGACGGTGGCACAGGCCCCGGCCCCGCGCCAGGGGCTGCGGGGATCCCGGAGCGGTCGCCGTGATGCTCGGGGATGATGGGGCGTTGTCGTCCTGAACGACAGGCCGGAGGCCACCATGACTCATTCCCCCGCCGACCCCTTCGACCTCGACCGCTTCGTCGCCGCCCAGGCCCACGGCGCCGCCGAGGCGCTGGCGGAACTGAGGGCGGGGCGCAAGCGCACCCACTGGATCTGGTACGTCTTCCCCCAGATCGCGGGGCTCGGATCGAGCGCCATGGCCCAGCGCTACGCCCTCGCCTCCCTCGACGAGGCGCGGGCCTACCTCGCCCACCCGGTACTGGGGCCGCGCCTGAGGGCGTGCACCGAGGCGGCGCTCGCGGGCGGCACGGGCTCCGCCCACGACCTGTTCGGCAGTCCCGACGAGAGGAAGTTCCGCTCGTCGATGACGCTGTTCGCGCGGGCCGCCCCGGAGGAGCCGCTGTTCCGGGCGGCGCTCGTCCGGTTCTACGGGGGCGAGGAGGATCCACTCACGCTGGAACGCCTCTGACGGGGCGCGGAGCCTACCGCCCCCACAGCCCCACGCGCTCGGAGCGGGCCTGATCCTCGGCGGCCAGCAGGTCGGCGGGGGCGTCCTCGCGGGCGCGGGCACCCCCGGCGGTGAGGATGAGGCCCGCGAGATCCTCGCCGTCGAGGGTGCAGCGGGTGCCTTCCGGCCCGCCGGCGGCGCACTCCACCTCCCGGCGGCGCAGGTAGTTCGCCAGTTGCCGGGCGAGGTGCCCCCCCTGGCCCTCGAGGCCGAGGAGCTTCACCACCCGGCCCCGGAAGGCGAGGGTGCCCGTATCGATCACCGCCGGCACCCCGTGGATGTCCTCCGCGCCCGGGGCGGGCAGGGGCGGGGGCGGGGGTGTCGCCGCCACCGGGGCCGGCTCGGCGCGGGCGGCCGGGGTGGTGGGCCGGGTGCGGCCCTTGGCGATCAGCGCCGAGGCCCGCTGCACGAAATCGTGGAAGATGCCGGCGGGCATCTCGCCGCCGAACATCCGGTTCATCGGGCTGTCGTCGTCGTTGCCGACCCAGACCCCCACGACGAGGTCCGGTGTCATGCCGACGAACCACGCATCTCGGAAATCCTGGCTGGTGCCGGTCTTGCCGCCGACGATCTGGCCCGGGACCCGCGCCGCCCGGCCGGTGCCGGAATCCACCACCGCCTGGAGCGAATCGAGCATCATCGTCCGGGGTTCGGCGGCGAGGCTGCCTTCACCCCCCGGGTCGGACCGGACGAAGACCGGCTTCGGGTCGGCCCCCCGGATCGCGTTGATCGCGTAGGTGCCGAGGGGCTCCCGCCCGGCCAGCACGGAGCCGAAGGCCCGGGTCATCTCCAGGAGGCTCACGGCGCCGGAGCCGAGGACGAGGCTCGGCACGTCCGGCAGGTCGGATTGGATGCCGAGGCGGCGGGCGGTGGCGATGATGGCCGGGATGCCGACCTCCTGCCCGATCTGCGCCGCCACGGTGTTGATGGATTGGGCGAAGGCGGTGCGCAGGCTCACCGACCCGCGGAACTTGCCGTCGTCGTTGTCGGGCGCCCAGTCGCCTATCCGCACCGGCCGGTCCACCATCACCGTCTCCGGGGTCAGGCCCTTCTCGTAGGCGGTGAGGTAGGTCAGCATCTTGAACAGCGAGCCCGGCTGGCGCTTGGCCTGCACCGCCCGGTTGAACTGGCTGTCCTCGTAGTCTCGCCCGCCGACGAGGGCGAGGATCGCCCCCTCCTTCGACAGCACGACCATCGCCGCCTGCCCGACCTTGCGGCGGGCGCCGTCCTTGTCGAGCCGCTTGGAGACCGCCGCCTCGGCGAGGCTCTGCAAGCCGAGGTTCAGGGTCGAGCGGACGGTGACGTCCCCATCGCCGCTCGTCAGCCGCCGGACCTCCGGGGCGATCATGTCGAGGAAGTAGTTCGTCCCCGGCGGCGCCTCGGGCGGGGTCTTGAGGGTCACGCTCTTGCGCCGGGCGGCGTCGGCGTCCTTCTGGGTGATGGCCCCCGTCTCCACCATCGCCTGGAGCACCACATCCGCCCGCTCCTTGGCGCCGCCGAGGTTGTGAGTCGGCGCGAGCTGCGAGGGGGCGCGGACGAGGCCCGCCAGCATCGCCGCCTCGGGCAGGGTCAGGGCCTTGGCGGGCTTGCCGAAATAGCGCCGGGCGGCGGCATCCGCCCCGTAGGCGCCGGCCCCGAAATAGGCGGCGTCGAGATAGCCGAGCAGGATCTCGTCCTTGCTCATCGTCGCCTCGGCCCGGAGTGCCAGCAGGGCCTCCTGCGCCTTGCGCCAGAGGGTCTTCTCCTGGCTCAGGGTGACGAGGCGGACATATTGCTGGGTGATGGTCGAGCCGCCCTCGCGCACGCCCCCGCCCCGGACGTTGCGCCACAGGGCGCGGGCGAGGCCGCGCAGGTCGATGCCGTGGTGCTCGTAGAACCGCCGGTCCTCGATGGCCACGATCGCCTGGGCGAGGTGGGTGGGCAGGTCGGCCTGGGTGAGCTTCCGGCCCCGGAAGTTGCCCCGGGTGGCGAAGACGCGCCCGTCGTCGGCCTCCACCGTCACCGCCCGCTGGCCCGTTACCGCCGCCCCGCTGCCCAGCGGCGGCAGGGTGACGAGGGCGGCGCCGACATAGAGCGCGAGAAGAAGGAGCGGGACGATGATCGCCCCGGCCGCCAGGGCGATCACAGGGCGGCGGGCGACGAGGGTCCGCAGGTGGCCCGCCCGCCCGGTGGACGCCGGGCGGACCCGTTCCGGAGCGGTGGGGGCTATCCCGGCGGCGTCCCGCCGCCGTCGCCGCCGATCCGCCGCCTCGGCGAGGCTGGCCCGGGTCGCCCGGTAGGCGGTGCTCCCCGCGCGCCCTGCGAAGATGCCGAGGCTGCGCGCGAGGGCCGAGGCGGCGCCCAGCACCGCGCGCCCGGCGGCGCGGGTGTCGGACGGGTCCTGCGCCCCGGGGATGGGGTCGGTTTCACGGCGCTCCGATGCGTCCGGCCTCATCCTTGCGCCCGTCCTGCCCTCTGCGGTCCCCCGGCTTATGTAGCGTGGCCGGTTATACAACCGCTACGGATATTCCCTGCCGGATCGCGGCGGTCACGGCCCGTCGGGCGGCAGGGCTTCCGTCACCTCGATCCGGCGGGAATCCGGGGAGGGCTGCTCTTGCCAGGGCTGCTCTTGCGAGGGCTGCTCTTGCGCGGTGGTGGCGGCGGCCACCGCCGTCACGCCCCGGTAGCGGGCGAGGCGCTCGTCGATCATGTCCCCGATGCGGTCGTGGAACTCCGCGATGGTGAGGTGACGGCGCCGGCTGCCCTCGCGCTGGGTGAACAGGCTGCGGTTCGCCCTCGCGGCGGCGCGGAACGCCGTGGCGGCGGTCTCGTCCGGCCTCTCGGTGTTGAGGGAGAGGAACCGGCCTGCGCTGGCGGTGCCCAGGAAGTGCGCGAGGTACAGTTCCGTGGTGGAGAGCGGGCGGCCGACCCGGGCCTCGATCCGGTCGCGGTCGCGCTTGATCAGCTCCGCCGCCATCTGCGCGGCGACGCGGGGGTCGTTGCGCAGGGAGAGCACCCGCTCCTGCATTCCCCCCGCCACGGTGATCCCGGGGCCGCTGCCCTTCACGGCGGCGGCTTCCTCCGTGAGGCCGTGCCGGGCGCCGAAATCGCGGATCAGTTCCAGCCACGTGGCCTTCACGAACTGGAACAGGCCCTGCGCGGACGAGCGTGCGGCCTTCGCCTCGGTGTCGAAGCTCGATTCCTTGTCGGCGAGCGCCATCATGTAGACCGGATCGACGCCGGCCTCCTCGGAGGCCTTCACGATCGTATCGACCACCTTCAGCGGCACGCTGCGTGCCCCGAAGCGCACGGCGTCCTCCCCGTCCTCCTGCGTAACGCGGGGCAGGGTTGCAAGATTGTCCTCGATGAGGGCGGTGGTCGGGGGATCCTGTTCGGGGGGCGTGAGGTTCTCCCACAGCATGGACCCCGCCGGGGCGGCCGGGGCCTCCAGGGGGAGGGCGGCCTTGGGGCCGAGGTCAATCCTGTCGTGGGCCTGGGCGGCCGGCGTGAAGCCGGCCGGCGAGAGGGCCGATTGCGGCAGGCCGAAGCCCACGAGCAGGCCGAGGGCGATGGTGACCCTCCGGGCCCGGCCGGTCCGGGGGAGCGGCGTGAACGAATGAACTCCTGCTACGTTGCGCCTGAGGCGGCTGCGGGGCAGCCACACGACGCTTCCATCCTCATCACTGGACGCGCTGCCCGATGTCGCGGGCACGCGTCCGCCCTCGTCGTCGGCGCAACGCGCCGGCTCCGGGAAAACCCCCATGCAACGGTCCTCTTGCTTGTCCCCCTGGAGGGCCCGGCTCTCCCGGCCGGGTTGCGTGTCGCGGCGGCTCTATCGGCGCCGGCCGTGACCAGAATGGGACGGCCCGATGATCTCAGCGTGGCAAGGTCGATGATGGATTAACCATCGACGGACGCCGATGCGGGGAGTAGGTTCACATTTTGTTCAATACGGCCGAGGTCGCAAGATGTCGCAGCCGGTCTTGGAACGAAGCAGACACGAACCAGTTGGGTAGGGCCCGTATCCCGGGCCCTCGGGGGTTCGACCTTCCCATCCCGGACGCGACCTCGCGTCCTCATTAGGACATCAGTTTCCCATGAGCATGCAGACCGGTCGCCGTGTCGGCGTCGCCTTCGTTGGCATGGGGGGCGCCGTCGCCACCACAGCCATCGCCGGCATCGAGATGATCAAGTCCGGCTCGAACAGGCTCGATGGGCTGCCGCTGGCGGGGATCTCCGTCGCCGGGTTGGCCGACTACAAGGATCTCGTCTTCGCGGGCTGGGACCTCAACGGCGACGACCTCGCCTCCGCCGCCGCCGGGCACGGGGTGCTCTCCAAGGACGACATCGAGAACGGCGCCCAGGTGCTCAAGGGCATCGTCCCGTGGCCGGCCGTGGGCAGCGCCAAGTTCTGCAAGAACATCGACGGGCAGAACCGGATCGTCGCCAAGGACCACCGCGAGGCGGTCTCGGTCATCGCCAACGACCTGAACCGCTTCAAGAGGGAGAGCAACCTCGACGACGTGGTGGTGGTGAACCTCGCCTCCACCGAGCGTTGGCCCGACCTCTCCGACCCGACGCTGAACTCAACCGCCGCCTTCGAGAAGGGGCTGGATTCGAGCGACGAGGCGATCTCGCCGGCGATGCTCTACGCCTACGCGGCGATCAAGAGCGGCATCCCCTACGCCAACTTCACCCCCTCGGTGGCCGCCGACGTGCCGGCGCTGCTCGACCTCGCCAAAGAGATGAACGTCCCGGTGGCCGGCAAGGACGGCAAGACCGGCCAGACCATGATGAAGACGGTGCTGGCGCCGGCCTTCAAGGCCCGGGCGCTCCATGTGGACGGCTGGTTCTCCACCAACATCCTCGGCAACCGCGACGGCCTCGCCCTCAACGATCCGAACTCGCTCCAGTCGAAGCTGAACACCAAGGGGACCGTGCTCGATTCGATCCTCGGCTACCCCGTCGAGGACCACCTCGTGCACATCCACTATTACCGCCCCCGCGGTGACGACAAGGAAGCCTGGGACAACATCGACATCACCGGCTTCATGGGCCAGCGGATGCAGGTGAAGGTGAACTTCCTCTGCAAGGACTCGATCCTGGCCGCGCCGCTGGTGATCGAGATCGCCCGCATCCTCGACCTCGCCAAGAAGCGCGGCGACGGCGGTGTGCAGGAGCAGCTCTCCACCTTCTTCAAGGCGCCGATGGTCAAGAACGGCCACGGCCCCGAGCACGCCTTCGGCAAGCAGGAGACGATGCTCCTCGAGTGGCTGGGCCGGCATTGATGCCGGATGAGACGGGGGCGGGCGCCGCGGCGCCCGCCGAGCTGCGCGATCTCCTCGTGGAGCTCAACGACCTCAAGCGCGTCCGGTCCGCCGGGCGCGAGGGCACCATCGCGGAGCGGCTGTTCGCGCAGGGCTGGGCGATGTTGACCGGCGGAGCGAGGGTCGAGGACGTTGCCCTCGACATCACCGCCACGGCGCTCGCCGCCACCCGGCTCACCGACCTCGACGCCGCCTTTCTCACCGCCGCCGGACTCACGGTGGCGGAGACGGCGGGCGTGCTGCGAGCCGGCTTCGACGAGGTGACGGGCGCCCTCGACCCCGACCTCCGGGCCCGCCTGCGGGCGCGGCTCACCGCGCAGGATCTGCCCGAGGCCGGCTTTCTGCCGGGCTTCGTGGGGGCGCTCGCCGCCCAGCCCCGGGCCGGTGTGACCTGCCCCGGCCGTCCGCGCATCCTGCTGGAGCCGCCGGAGAACCACGCCGAGCATTGCCTGATGGTGGCGGTCTACGGTGTCTGCCTGAGCCCGTTCTACCGGGCCGATCCCGGCACGGTGTTCCTCGCGGCGATGGCGCACCATTTCCACAACGCGGCGATGCCCGATGCGGGCTTCACCGGGGAAATGCTGCTCGGCGACCACCTCCTGCCGATCATGGCCGTCTCCACCGGCTGGGCGCTCGCCGAACTCGACGAGGCGGGGGACCTGCGCGGCGAGGTGGAGCGGGCCCGCGCCGTCCTGCCCGACGACGCCACCGCCGAGGGCCGGGCCTTCCATGCGGCCGACTGCATCGACCGCGTGCTCCAGATCGCCCAGCACCTGCGTGCGGCCTCCCTCACCATGGGCACGGTGCTCGATGAGATGGAACTGGTCCATGCCGGGCCCGTGAAGGGCTTCCATGACAGGGTGTTGCAGGCCATGCGGATCCCGTGAGCCGCCCGGCTTGATCGACGGGTCCTCGCGCCCATCTGCCGGTCCTGTCCAAGAGTGTCATGATCCCCTTCGCCCTCGTCTCGCCCTCGACCGGCCACCCCCTCAAGCCCGACGGCCCCCACGCCCTGCGTGACGCCGGCACGGGCGAGCGTTGGCCGGTGATCGACGGCATCCCCTACCTGCGCGTCGGCCGCGAGGCGCTGGTGGAGCGCGTCCTCGCCCATCTCGACGCGGGCGAGGCGGACGAGGCCCTGTG
>JAKONI010000188.1 GCA_022702015.1 Beijerinckiaceae bacterium
CGGCTCGATGGTGCCCAATTAAGTGTTGCGGTCTTAACCCACTGTGTACCATCGATGCGTCACCCTGACGGGGCATGGGGCTGCCTCGAAAGGCCGCTCCCTTCGGCAGGACGAGGATGAGCCAGGACGCTTTCCCGGATCGTGATCGCAGCTTCGCCCTGGCGAAGCGGACCCACGACCTCATGCGCGATTACGGTCCCTCGGCGACGCCACGGGCCTATGCGGTGTGGTATGCCTACGTCTCCGGTGAAGCCCCGCTCCTCAACGACGCGGTGAAACGGCTGACCACCGAGAAGGGGCAGCTTACCGAGCGCGACATCGATCTGTTGCACGAGAACTATCTCGATCCGCAGCGCCTGCTGGGAGAGGCGGGGACGGTCAGCCAGACCATCCTGGCGGAGCTTCAGGCGGTGACGGAACTCCTGGACCTGTCCCTCGGATCGACCCGGTCCTATGGAGAGTCGCTGTCCAGCCTGTCCAACGATCTGGCCCAGAGTCAGGTCAGCCGCGTGCGCTTGGCCGAGATCGTCGCCTCCCTGGCTGCGACCACCCGGGAGGTGGTGGCCAACAACCATGTGCTCGAAACGCGGATGCGCGAGAGTCGCACCGAGATCGAGACCCTCCGCGAGAAGCTCGAAGCCACCCGGACCGAGAACCTCACCGATCCGCTCACCGGCCTCTCGAACCGCAAGCATTTCGAGGAGGTGATGGTCGCCTCCCTCGCCGCCGTCGCCCGAGGCGGCGTGTTCAGCGTCATCGTCGTCGATATCGACTACTTCAAGCGGTTCAACGACCTGTTTGGCCATCTCACCGGCGATCAGGTCCTGCGGCTGGTGGGGGTGGTGATGCGCGAGAGCGCCGGGGCCACGGCGCACCTGGCCCGGTTCGGGGGCGAAGAGTTCGGCGTCGTCCTTCCGGGGGCCGACCGGGCCGCCGCCCATGTCGTCGCCGAGACGATCCGCACCAGCATGATCGGTCGGGAACTGGTGAAGCGCTCGACGGGCGAGTCCCTAGGTAAGGTCACGGTGTCCCTGGGCGTCGCCGAGTACCGGGCGGGCGACACCCCCGCCTCCCTCCTGGAGCGGGCCGACCTGTGCATGTTCGCCGCCAAGCGGGCCGGGAGGAACCGGGTGGTGGACGATGCCACCCCCGCGGCCATCCAGGCCGCCTGAGACCCTCCGAGCGAGCCCTCAGACCGTCGCCGCGACCCGATCCGGCGACACCGGGGTGATCGCCACCGATTCCCCGCAGCCGCAGGCCGAGGTCTGGTTCGGATTGTTGAACACGAACTGGGCGGACAGCTTGTTCGCGGTGAAATCCATCTCCGTGCCGAGGAGGAACAGCACGGCCTTCGGATCGACGAAGACGCGGACGCCGCGATCCTCCACCATGTCCTCCCCGGGCTTGCGCTCCTCGGCATATTCCATCGTGTAGGACATGCCGGCGCAGCCGCCGTTCTTCACGCCGACCCGCAGCCCGGCCACGGGCCGTTCGGCCTGCGCCATGATCGCCTTGATCCGGTCGGCGGCGCGCTCGGTCAGCGAGATTACCTTGAAGCTCGACATCATCATCTCCGGCCCGGACGGGTTCAAGGCCCGTGGGACGTTGGGGTGCAAGCCTTAAGATAAGCATGCGGCGCCCGGGGGTCCACCTGTGTCCTCGTCGTCGGCGACATCCTTGCGTCCACGGGCGCCGAGGGGTCAGGCCGCCGGGGCGACGAGCCTCGCATAGGCGGTGATGTCGACGTTGCCGCCGCTGATGACCACGCCGACCCGCTTGCCCCGCACGTCGACGCGGCCGTGCAGGACGGCGGCGGCGGCGAGGCATCCGGTCGGCTCCACCACGAGCTTCATCCGGGCGGCGAAGAAGCGCATCGTCTCCACCAGTTCGGCGTCGGACACGGTGACGATGTCCGTGACCCGCTGGCGGATGACCGGGAACGTGAGGTTGCCGAGATAGGTGGTCTGCGCCCCGTCGGCGATGGTGCGGGGCACGGGGATCCTGACGATCTGCCCGCTGTGGAAGGAGCGGCGCCCGTCATCCCCCGCCTCCGGCTCGACGCCGTAGATTTGGATGCCGGGGGATCGCTCGGCGGCCGCCAGGGCGCAGCCGGCGAGCTGGCCGCCGCCGCCGAGGCAGGCCACCAGCATGTCGAGGGGGCCGGTCTCATCGATCAGCTCCAGGGCCAGGGTGCCCTGCCCGGCGATGACCTCGGGATGGTCGTAGGGCGGGATCAGGGTCAGCCCCCGGGCCCCGGCGATCTCCCGGCCCAGCGCCTCGCGGTCCTGGCTGTAGCGGTCGTAGCTCACCACCTCGGCGCCGTAGCCGCGCGTGGCCTCGACCTTCACCGCCGGCGCGTCCTCCGGCATGACGATGACGGCGGGCACCCCCAGCAGCCGGCTCGCCAGGGCGATGGCCTGGGCATGGTTGCCGGAGGAGAAGGCCAGGACGCCCCGCGCCCGCACCGCCTCGGGCAGGGCACTGATGGCGTTGTAGGCCCCCCGGAACTTGAAGGCCCCGCCCCGCTGGAGGTTCTCGGCCTTGAAGAACAGCGCGGCGCCGGTCATCGCATCGGCGGTACGCGACGTCAGCACGGGTGTCCGGTGGGCAACGCCCTGGAGACGGTGGGCGGCGTCCGCCACGTCCGCGAAAGTCGGCAAGGCAGCTTGCATCGGGAGTCTCCGCGATCGAATGAGGGATTCCATAGGGCGAGCCCTTGGGCGGGTGCGGGGCGACGCCCCGCGAACGACCCCCGGGGGCTTCGGCCCTGGACCCCACCAAAGGGATGATCCCTTCGGGAACCCCTTCCTCGCCGATCGTCCCGTTGAAGCGGAGCCATTGGCGTCGTTGCGGCTTATCCCCTCACATGGGGGTAAGACAATGACACCATACGATCCATCGCCGATCCCGGTCTCGGCCTGATGCGCGAACGCGTCTTGGAGGCCGGTACCGCCATCACCTTCCGGGGACGGGGGCGTGGTCTCCGCTTGGGTGGCCGGCTCATCCTTCTCGTCTGCCCCCTCTGCTCGCAACGCAATGCCCCGCGCAGCGCCGAGCGCGGGGTCTGCGAGTGGTGCGCCTACACGCCCTCCCCCCGCGATGCAGAGCCCGCCACGGACGGCTAGTGCAGTGACGCACTCACTCCGTTCATGCGCCTCTGCCCTAGCCCTTTGCTTTTGCATCAATTTTTCCAGGCACGGCTGACGCATCCGTCTAAATCGAAGCACTAGAGCCTTCTCTGCGATCCTTGGATCACGGAAAACGCTCCAATCCATTGCGTCCGCCGCGTTCTCCTCCGCCGAACCGGCATCCACCCCGGCGGAAAACGCTCCAGGGCTTCACCCGGTCGAACGGTCTCAGGTCTCGGGG
>JAKONI010000222.1 GCA_022702015.1 Beijerinckiaceae bacterium
TCCCCAATTCATTGTTCAACAGGGACGAAACGGTACTCCTGGTTCATTCGTCCGCAGTTTTCGCCCACTTTCTCTGGAACGACGACGGGTGGCCCGGTCTTAAGCGGTCGGGTGTCCG
This sequence comes from Beijerinckiaceae bacterium, assembly GCA_022702015.1. Taxonomy (GTDB): domain Bacteria; phylum Pseudomonadota; class Alphaproteobacteria; order Rhizobiales; family Beijerinckiaceae; genus Methylobacterium. Next base: position 119 of record JAKONI010000222.1, read on the forward strand.
TCCGAAGCCTCGTGATCCCCATGTCCCACGATCTCGTGCCCCTTCCGGGCGCCGCGACCGACGATCTCGTCCTCAAGTTCTGGGGCGTGCGCGGCTCGACACCGGTCAGCGGTCCGCAATACGCGGAGTTCGGCGGCTGCACCCCCTGCCTCGAGGTGCGATGCGGCGGTCGCCTCTTCGTCGTCGATGCGGGCTCCGGGATCTACAATCTAGGGCAAAACAACCGGACGGATCTGCCGTCGAACGTCGATCTCCTCTTCAGCCACCTGCACCTCGATCACACGGCCGGCCTTCCGTTCTTCAAACCCGCCGTCCTCGATTCCACCCGGACCATCACCACCTATTGCGGCAATCTCGGCGGCGAATCGGCCGGCCCCGCCCTGGATCGGCTGTTCTCACCCCCGCTCTTTCCCATCGGCCTCGCCGACTTCCCCTGCTCCTTCGCCCACCGCGGGTTCGAGGCGGGGCAGCCCCTGGTCTTCGAGGACGGCAGCCGGGTCGAGACGATCCTCCTCAACCACCCGCAGGGCTCGGTGGGCTACCGGTTCGAGCATGGCGGCAAGAGCCTCTGCCTCATCAGCGACATCGAGCACCGGGATCCCTGGCCGGATCCGGCGCTGGCGGAGTTCGTCGCCGGGGCGGACCTGATGGTCTACGACGGCATGTTCACCGACTGCGAGTATCCGACCTGCCGGGGCTGGGGCCATTCCACTTGGCAGAAGGGCGTCGAGCTCGCCCGCGAGGCGGGGGTGAAGACGCTCGGCATCATCCACCTTCACCCGGCCCATTCGGATACTGTGCTGCGCGAGATGGAGGCGGACCTCCAGGCCGAGATGCCGAACGCCTTCATCGCCCGGGAAAGCCAGACGGTGGTGGTGGGCGCGGAGCAGCGTGCCGCCCCGCGCAAGACCGGGGCCCGCCGCCCCGTGGCCGGCGAGTTGCGCCGCCGCATCCGGGTCGCCTGACCGCAGGCCCGTCAGGCCACCGGGCTCCGGCGGCCGCGCAGGTAGAGGCGGAACGCGAACAGCACGAACAGGGCCGCCCCCACCGTCAGGATGCTCCAGCCGTAGGGCGACACGGCCTGATCGTCGATCGGATGGCCTATGAGGCCCAGCGCCACGAGCAGGCCGAAGACGGCGATGGCCGCCGAGACGAGCATTCCGGGTATCATCACGTGTCCCGATGGAGGCCCGGAAATACCGGGCAGAGCGGGAAAAATGCACGGTGCCGGCCGCCGTTCCCCGACACCCCGCCATTGCGGCGCACAGAACGGTGACCGGGCCCCTCCCATGCGCCGCCGCATTGCGCCAGGGTGCCCTCCGCCGAAGTGGAGACCGGTTCGGCGCGAGAGGGCGCGTCGAAACGGAGGTGAGAGCCGTTCCCGATTGCAACGCGATCGGGAACGGCTCTAAGGAGACCCCCGGCGGCGGCGCCGCGCGCCGCGAGGAAACCGAGACGACGGTGATGACCGGCCAGGATACGCATCTCGACCCGCAGCACGAGACCCCCGCCGGCCCGGCACGGCGGCCCGACACGCAGCTCGTGACGATCTTCGGCGGCTCGGGGTTCGTCGGGCGCCACGTCGTGCGGGCGCTGGCCAAGCGCGGCTACCGCATCCGCGTCGCCGTGCGCCGGCCGGATCTCGCCCTCTTCCTGCAACCGCTGGGCAAGGTCGGGCAGATCGTCGCCGTCCAGGCGAACCTCCGCTACCCCGATTCGATCACCCGGGCGGTCGAGCGCTCCGACGTGGTGATCAACCTCGTCGGCATCCTGCAGGAGAGCGGGCCGCAGAAGTTCGCCCGGCTTCAAGCCGAGGGGGCCGGCGCCATCGCCCGAGCCGCCGCCGCGGCAGGCGCCCGGATGATCCAGGTCTCGGCCATCGGCGCCGACCGGGATTCGCCCTCGGTCTATGCCCGCACCAAGGCCGAGGGCGAGGCGAACGTCCTCGCCGCCTGCCCGGACGCGATCGTGTTCCGCCCCTCCCTGGTCTTCGGGCCGGGGGACAGCTTCTTCAACCGCTTCGCCAGCCTCGCCACCACCCTGCCGGTGCTGCCGCTGGCGGGGGCGCAGACCCGCTTCCAGCCGGTCTTCGTGGGCGACGTCGCCGAGGCCATCGCCCGGGGGGTGGACGGCCACGCGATGCCGGGCAAGGTCTACGAACTCGGCGGCCCCGAGGTCGCCACCCTCGACCACCTCGTGCGCTACATGCTGAAGGTGATCCAGCGCAAACGCTTGGTCCTCGACCTGCCGCCGCCGCTGGCGACCATCCAGGCGCGGGCATTGGAGGTCGTCAACACCCTGACCCTCGGGATGCTGCCGGATTCCCTGAAGCTCACCCGCGATCAGGTGGTCCTGCTCCAGCGGGACAACGTGGTCTCCGACGCGGCCAAGGCCGAGGGGCGCAGCTTCGAGGGACTCGGCATCGTGCCGACCGCCGCCGAGGCGGTGGTGCCGGGCTACCTCTGGACCTACCGCAAGGCGGGGCAGTTCGCCGACGGGCGGGGCACCGAGGCCCAGGCCGGCGTACCGGACATGATCGCCTCCACGCCGATGGCCGCCCCCTCGACCCACCGCCCGGACCGCGCCTCCGGCCCGGCCATCGGTGCCGATGCCGGCGACAGCGGCCTGAGCCGCATGGGAAGCCGCTGGGGGACGCGGGGGTAGGCCGGCACGCGGACGCGCTCGTCCCCGTGGGCGAGTGCCGGCGGTCCCACCCTGAGAGCGTTGTCGGGAAGTCCACGCCCATCCCAAACTCGGCCGCATCCTGAGGTGCCGCCGCGAAGCGGTGGCCTCGAAGGAGCCCTCCAGGACGCGCCGCGATCCCTGGAGCCCTCCTTCGAGGCGGCTACCGCCGCACCTCGGGATGAGGGATTTGAGGGGAGTGAGGCGAGGGGGGCTACCGCACCACGCCCTTCGCCCGCAGCGCCTCGGCCCGCTCCGCGCCGTAGCCGAGGCGCTCCTCCAGGATCTCGTCGGTGGATGCCCCGAGGGTGGGCGGCATCCGCCGGACCGGGAGTCGCGCCCCGTCGAGGCGGTATGTCGGGGCGATGACGCGCCCCGCCTCGGCATCGCCGACGATCAGCCCCGCCTCCAGGGCCCGGGGGCCGAGCAGCGCCTCGCGCAGGCCCGTCACCTCGCCGCAGGGGATGCCCGCCGCCCTCAGGCCGGCGATGAGGTCCTGCCGGCGCCACTTCGCCAGCTCCGCCTCCAGCACCGGCACGAAGGCGGCCCGGTTCTTCGAGCGGTCGAGGTTGGTGGCGAAGCGCGGGTCGGCGCAGAGGTCGGGCCGCCCGAGCACCTGCTCGCAGAAGCGCCGGTACTGGGCGTTGTTGCCCACCGTGATGACCAGGGGGCCGTCCCCCGCCTCGAACACCCCATAGGGCACGATGGAGGGGTGGGAGTTGCCGTAGCGGCGCGAATCGAACCCCTGCGCCAGGGATTCCAGGCCGTAATAGGAGGTGAGCGAGACGCCGCTGTCGAACAGGGCGTGGTCGATCCGCCGGCCCCGGCCGGTGCGCTCCCGCTGGTACAGGGCGGCGAGCACCGCCTGGGCGGCGAACTGGCCCGTGAACAGGTCCACCGCCGCCACCCCGAACTTGAGGGGCGGCCCGCCCTCCTCGCCGTTCAGCGCCATCACCCCCGCCTCGCCCTGGACCACAAGGTCGTAGCCCGGCCTTGTCGCCTCCGAACCGTCCGAGGCGTAGCCGGAGACGGAGCAGTAGATCAGCCGGGGATTCTCGGCGGAGAGGGCGTCGTAGCCGAGGCCGAGGCGGTCGGCCCCGCCGGTCTTGAAGTTCTGGATCAGGACATCGCTCTCGCGGGCCAGCGCCCGGACGATGGCGAGCCCCTCCGGGTCGGCGAGGTCGATGCCGATCGAGCGCTTGTTGCGGTTCACGCTGTCGAAATACGAGGTATTGCCCGGCGTGGTGCGCACCCCCCAGTCGCGGGTGTCGTCGCCCCGCTCCGGGTGCTCCACCTTCACCACGTCGGCGCCGAGGTCCCCCAGCACCTGCCCGCACCAGGGCCCGGCGAGCACCCGGGACAGGTCGAGGACGCGGATGCCGGCGAGCGGCAGGTCGTCGGTGTCGAACGTCATCGCGGATCCCTCATGCGCCCATCACCCCGTCCAGGCCGCGCACCGCCTCGATGAGGCGCGGCCGGGCCACCTCCATCAGGAAACGGGCATCGGTGATCACCGAGGGGGCGCCGCAATTGACCGACATCGCCGGCAGGCCGCCGCCGGGGTGAAAGCCCACCGCGATGGCGCTGACCGTCTCCTGCCATTCCCCGAAGGAGGTGCAGCAGCCGATCTCCCGGTGCTCCCGCACCGCCCGGTCGAGCCCCGCGCGGAGGGTGGGCCATGCCACCGGATCGAGGGCCTTCAGGTCCTCGTAGAGCCGGTCCCGCTCCCGCTCGGGGCAGACGGCGATGTAGGCCCGCCCCATGGCGCTGCGGGCGAGCGAGATCCGCGATCCGGTATCGAGGTTGAGCGCGATGGCCGCCGCCCCCCGGTGGCAATCGACGTAGCGCATGCTGAGCCCGTCGCGGACCCCGAGGCCGACGGAGGCGTTGGCCGCCTCCGCCACCGCCCGCAGCGCCGGCCGGGCGATGGCCCGCACGTCGAGGCCCCCCAGCGCCGCCGAGGACAGGGCGATGGTCGCCGTGCCGAGGCGGTAGCGGCCGGATTCCGGCATGTGCTGGAGGTAGCCGAGGCGGGTCAGGGTGTGGGTCAGCCGGGAGACGGTGGAGCGCGGCAGGCCGCAGGATTCGGCGATGTCGTGGTTGGCGAGGCTCGTCCGCCCCGGGCCGAAGCAGGCGAGCACCGCGAGGCCCCGGGCCAGGGCGGTCACGAAGTGCCGGTCCTCGCCGGCCGCCGCCTCCTCCGCCACCGCCCCGGCGGCGGGATCGGGCACGGCGCCGCTCATCCGGGGAGCCCCGTGAGGCGGGCGCGGGCCTGGGCGTATTCCTTCGCGAGGCGGGCGACGAGGTCGGCGGTGGCCGGCGCGTCGTCGATGCTGCCGACCCCCTGGCCGGCGCCCCAGACGTCCCGCCACGCCTTCACCGAGTCGCCCCCGCCGAAGTTCATGGCGGACTTGTCCCGCTCGGGCAGCGCGTCGGGATCGAGGCCGGCGGCGCGGATGCTCGGGGTCAGGTAGTTGCCCGGCACGCCGGTGAAGCAGGGGGTGTAGAGGATATCGGCCGCCGCCGAGCCGGCGATCATCTCCCGGTAGCCCGGGGCGGCGTTGGCCTCCTGCGTGGCAATGAAGCGCGTGCCCATATAGGCGAGGTCGGCCCCCATCGCCTGCGCGGCGAGGATCGCCGAGCCCGTGGCGATGGCCCCCGACAGGATGATCGGCCCGTCGTAGAAGCGGCGCACCTCCGAGACCAGGGCGAAGGGCGAGAGCGTGCCCGCATGCCCGCCGGCCCCGGCGCAGACGAGGATCAGCCCGTCGACGCCCGCTTCCAGCGCCTTCTCGGCGTGGCGGACGGAGATGACATCGTGGAACACCACCCCGCCATAGGCGTGGACCGGCTTGATCACCGCATCCGGCGCCCGCAGGCTCGTGATGATGATCGGCACCGCGTGGCGCACGCAGGCCTCGACATCCTGCGCCAGCCGGTCGTTCGAGGCGTGGACGATCTGGTTCACCGCGAAGGGCGCGATCCGTCGCGAGGGGTCGGCGGCCTGGGCCTCTTGCAGGGTGGTGGTGATCCGCGTCAGCCACTCGTCGAGGACGGGTTGCGGCCGCGCGTTCAGCGCCGGGAACGAGCCGACCACCCCCGCGAGGCATTGCGCGATCACGAGGTCCGGCCCCGAGACGATGAACATCGGCGAGGCGATGACCGGCAGGGCGAGCCGCCCCCGCAGGGCCGGCGGCAGCCGCGCCTCGGCGGCGGAGGGGACGGTCACGCCGCTCACGGCCGGTCTCCCGGCGTCGGACGGCGCGAAACGGGCATCCGGCTCTTCACGCGGGTCTCCTCCCTGGCGGCCTCCG
>JAKONI010000261.1 GCA_022702015.1 Beijerinckiaceae bacterium
CTGCGTCGCCTGCCCCCGCGACCCGTACCTCGTGATCGGCGACGAGATCATCGAGAGCCCGATGTGCTGGCGCTCGCGCTACTTCGAGGGCGACGCCTACCGGTCGCTGTTCAAGGAGTATTTCCGCAACGGCGCCCGCTGGACCTCGGCCCCGCGCCCGCAACTCACCGACGACCTCTACAATTACGATTACCGGGTGCCGAACCTGAAGGCCGGCGAGCCGATGCAGTTCACGGTCAACGAGTTCGAGCCGGTCTTCGACGCCGCCGACTTCGTGCGCTGCGGCCGCGACCTGTTCGTCACCCGCTCCAACGTCACGAACCTGATGGGCATCGAGTGGCTGCGTCGCCACCTCGGCTCCGGCTTCCGCATCCACGAGATCGAGAGCCGCTGCCCGCAGCCGATGCACATCGACTCGTCGTTCATGCCGCTGGCGCCGGGCAAGGTGCTGGTGAACCCGGATTACGTGGACGTGGAGCGCCTGCCGGCGGTGCTCAAGAAATGGGACGTGCTCATCGCCCCGCGCCCCGACCCGGTGGAGGGCTTCATGAGCAAGATCTCCATGTGCTCGCCCTGGACCTCGATCAACGTGCTGGCGATCACCGAGAAGAAGATCGTCGTCGACCAGAGCCAGCCGACGCTGATCAAGGCCCTCAAGGATTGGGGCTTCGATCCGATCCCGGCGCCGTTCCTCAGCTACGGCCCCTTCGGTGGCTCGTTCCACTGCGCCACCCTCGACGTCCGCCGCCGGGGCACGCTGCAGTCGTACTTCTAGGACCGTCGCCCTCCTTTTCGTCAGAGTCTGACCGAGAAGCTCGCGGCACTCCGATCCTCGCCCTCATCCTGAGGTGCCGCCGCGAAGCGGTGGCCTCGAAGGAGACCTCCAGGATACGCTGCGATCCCTGGAGCCCTCCTTCGAGGCGGCGATCGCCGCACCTCAGGATGAGGAGGATGGCTGGGAGAAGGGACTTTCCGGTCAGGCTCTGAGATTGTCCCGCGCAAGCGGGGCCTCGGGATGAGGGCGAGGTTGGCCGGCGACGGCACGACGGCCGCCCGATGAGCACTGCGCTCTACCGACCGATCCCCTCGATCAGCGCTTTGTTGAACGCCTCCGGCTCCGACATCTGCGGCGCGTGGCCGGAGTTCGGGAACTCCACGAGCTTCGCCCCGGGGATCGCCCGCGCCGCCGCCTTGCCGAGTTCGGGGTAGTTCCCGAGCTTGCCGCGCTGCTCGGTGGGCACGAGGTCCTTGCCGATGGCGGTGTTGTCCTTCTGGCCGATCATCAGCAACGTCGGCACCGCGATCTGCGGGAAGCGGTAGACCACCGGCTCGGTGACGATCATGTCGTAGAGGAGCGCCGAATCCCAGGCGACCGCCTCCTTCCCCGGCCCGCGATAGAGCCCGGCCAGCATCTCGACCCAGGCATCGTAGCGGGCCTCCCAATGGCCGGCGTAGTAGGTGGCCGTCTCGTAGGCGCGGATCGACTCCGCGCTCGTCTTGAGGTCGCGCTGGTACCATTGGTCGATGGAGACCGGCGGCAGGCCCTTGGCGCTCCAATCCTCCAGGCCGATCGGGTTGACCAGCACCAGTTGGCCGACCTCCTTCGGGTAGAGGAGGGCGTAGTGGGCGGCGAGCATCCCCCCGGTGGAGTGCCCGACGATCACCGGCTGCGTCACGCCGAGCTTCTCCAGCAGCGCGTGCGTATTCTCCGCGAGCTGCCGGAACGTGAACTGGTAGGCGGCGGGCTTGCTCGACTTGCAGAAGCCGATCTGGTCCGGGGCGATGACGCGGTAGCCGGCCCCGGTGAGGGCGCGGATCTGGCTCTCCCAGGTGGCGGCGCAGAAGTTCTTGCCGTGCAACAGCACCGCGATCCGCCCGTTCGGCTGCTCGGGCTTCACGTCGAGATAGCCCATCTGCACCGGCTGGCGCTGGGAGGTGAAGGGGAAGCGCTCCACGGGGAAGGGGTAGGCGTAGCCCTCGAGTTCGGGGCCGTAGGCGGGGGCGGGATCGGCTAGGGCGGGCAGGGACCCGGCGAGCACGAGGGCGAGGGCAAGGGCGGAACGCAGCATCAAGGGGCCTCGAACGCGGGCGCGGAGGCCGGACGGGGTGGTGCCCCCGCCGGCCATGTCTGAAATCGTGCACGGGCGCGCTTCGTCCAGTATGCTCGCCACCGCCCGCGCAGGATGCTCCCCATGCACCGCTCTCTCCTACTCGTCTGCCTCCTGACCCTGGGGTTCGTCACCCCGGCGGTGGCGGCCGATGCCTGCGACGTCCTCGCGGCGAAGGTCATCCGCGTGACCGGAGCCTCGCTGGCCGGGCGGACGGGGGACTTCGCCGTGTTCCGGGCACAGGATGCGGAGCGCATGAGCCTCGATTGCCGGAATCCGGCGCGGATCACCCTGGCCTCCCTCGATCGGGAGCCGAACACGGCGTATTTCACCCTCGTCGGCCTCGCCGCCCGGGCGCTCACCGGCGCCGAACCCGCCGAGGCGGAGGTCCTGGCGTTGAATCTCCACCAGGACAGCCTCCTGGCCAAGGCGCCCCGCCGGGGCGGGACGGGACCGGCCTTGATGCAATGTGAGACCGGACCGCGCGCGGACGCGCTCGCCGGGGACCTCACAGTCTGCCGGGTGGTGCCCGTGAAACGGGTGATCGGGCTTTCGCACCGGCGCCGTGCGGGCTAGAGCCGCCCCATGCCGAACCCTACCCCCTCGAACTCTCCCTCTCCCGGCGCCGTCGTGCGCGTGCGCGACACCGCCTTCGCCAACCACCTGCCGCTGGCGCTGATCGCCGGGCCCTGCCAGTTGGAGGGCCGCAGCCACGGGCTGGAGATCGCCGCCGCCCTCAAGGAGATGGCCGCCGGGCTCGGAATCGGGCTGGTGTTCAAGTCTTCCTTCGACAAGGCCAACCGCACCTCGGGCACGGCCGCCCGGGGGATCGGCCTCGACGGGGCGCTGCCGATCTTCGCCGAGATCCGCGACACCCTCGGTCTGCCGGTCCTCACCGACGTGCATGATGGCGCGCAATGCGCCGCCGTCGCCCAGGCGGTGGACATCCTCCAGATCCCCGCCTTCCTCTGCCGCCAGACCGACCTGCTGCTCGCCGCCGCCGCCACCGGCCGGGCGGTGAACATCAAGAAGGGGCAGTTCCTCGCCCCCTGGGACATGAAGCACGTCGCCGCCAAGGTGACGGAGGCCGGCAACCCCAACGTCATCGTCACGGAGCGCGGCGCCTCCTTCGGCTACAATACCCTCGTCTCGGACATGCGCAGCCTGCCGATCATGGCCTCCGTCACCGGCGGCGCCCCGGTGGTGTTCGATGCCACCCATTCCGTGCAGCAGCCGGGCGGGCAGGGCGCGAGTTCCGGGGGGCAGCGGGAGTTCGTCGCCGTGCTCGCGCGGGCGGCGGTGGCGGTGGGCGTGGCCGGCGTCTTCATCGAGACCCACCCCGATCCCGACCATGCGCCGTCCGATGGGCCGAACATGGTCGCCCTGAAGGATATGCCGGCCCTGCTCGAGGAGTTGATCGCCTTCGACCGGCTGGCCAAGCGCCGGGTGGGCTGAGGCAAGCGCCAAGTCCCAGGGGCCTTGCCCCTGGACCCCACCAAAGGACCCGGTCCTTTGGGATCCCCTTACTCCGCTGGTGCCAGCACGTGGATGCGCAGCGGCTGGACGAGGGCGTAGCGGCCGTCCGAGCCAATCTCGGCCGCCCCCGTGAACGCGGCTTCCACCCTTGCCCGTTCGGCCCGGATCACCCCGGCCCGGGCGGGGTCCACCGCCGTCACCCGGGCGAAGAAGGCCTCCGAATCCGCGAAGGTCTCCCGGCGCTGGATGGTAAGGTCGCGCTCGCAGGCATAGGCCCCCGCCGCGACCGCCCCTGCGATGGCCGCCTGGGCCTCGGCCCGGATCGCGGTCTCGTCCTCGATCGGTCGCAACGCCGCGAAGAAGGTGCCCTCCGCCAAGGGTTCGACCACGACGAGACGGCCCCCCTCCCGGAGGATCCGCGCCGCCTCGGCAAGTGCCCGGCCCGGCGCGGGCACGTGGTGCAGGGCGTTCAGCATCACCGCCCCGTCGAAGCTCGCCGCCGCGAAGGGCAACGCCTCGGCGGAGGCCACCTCGAAGCTGGCCGAGGGCACCGCGATCCGGGCGCGGGCCAGGGCCTCCTCCCCTGGGTCGATCCCAGTGACGGCGGCGCCCTCCGCCGCCAGGGCCTTGGCCAGGGCACCAGACCCGCAGCCGATATCGAGGATCGCTTTGCGCTCCAGGGGCGCGAAGGTGTCGCGGATCAGGGTGAGGGCGTCCATCGAGCCGGCTCCGGCCGCGCCGGAATCGGGCGCGGTCCCATCTACGCAGCGGCCGGCGGCGGCGTACAGATCCTCACGGCGTGGCGCACTTCATGGAGGGCGGGGCGATGGCGCAGTTCAGGCGGCATTGCTGCTGCTCCGTGCAGAACCACGAGAGCGTGCCGCTCTTCAGGCACTCCCCGCCGCAATGCCGGTACGGACCGCCGTAGAGCGGCCGGACAAAGACCGCGTCGGTGATGGCCTGCCCTCCCGGCGACACCCCATGCGGGGGCTGCGCCGCCACGGGCAGGGACGTCAGGAGCAGCAGCGGGAGAAGGCGAAGGCGCCACATGGTGCGGATCGAGGCCGGATCGGATCTCGATCAAGGACGAGGCGCGCGACACTGTCGATTAAATTGCGATTCAGCATCCTTGCACAGGGAACAACATTACGAAGATCCCAAATCGATACGGTTCAGCTTAGGCCACCTTCCGGATGGCGGGTTCTGATGAGTGCGGCGCACGCACCAGTGTGAACAGCCGTTCAGCTTTTCTATAGAGCGAAAAGGCGCGTCCGAATCCTCGGAACCACCTTCGCGGTGCACACGTTGTTGGGCCATGATCGATCTGAGATCGAGAAAGGATACTATGCGCAAGTTCGCTCTTCTCACCGCCGCCGCCACCCTCGCCATCGGCAGCGTCGCCGCCACCTCGAGTGCCCAGGCGCGTCCCTACGGCTTCCACGGCGGCTACGGCCATCATGGCTACGGTTACGGTCGCGGCTACGGTCGTCGCGGGATCGGCACCGGCGCCGCTGTTGGCCTGGGCATCGCCGGCTTGGCTGCTGGCGCGATCGCGGCGGGTGTCGCCCGTGACTCGTATGGCTACGGCGCCCCGGCCTACGGCTACAGCGCTCCGGCCTACGGGTATGGTGCTCCGGCCTACGGCGCCCCGGCCTACGGTTCGTACTACGGTTACGGCTACTGAGGTCTAGCCTCGGAAGCGAAGGGGCGGTCGGCACGAGCCGGCCGCCCTTTTTGCGTTCCGCAGGTCAGCGTCCCCGATAAGGGGCGACGCCGGTATCCGGAAGCCAGACGGTGGTGGGCGGGGTGCCGGTCTGCCAGAAGACGTCGATGGGAATGCCGCCGCGGGGATACCAGTATCCGCCGATCCGCAGGTAACGCGGCTCCAGCAGGGCGGCGAGGCGCTTGCCGATGGCCACGGTGCAATCCTCGTGGAACGCCCCGTGGTTGCGGAAGGCGCCCAGGTAGAGCTTCAGCGACTTCGATTCCACGAGCCACGGGCCGGGAACGTAGTCGATCACCAGGATCGCGAAATCGGGCTGGCCCGTCACCGGGCAGATCGATGTGAATTCCGGCGCGGTGAACCGGGCGACGTAATCGGTATCCGCGTGCGGGTTGGGCACCCGGTCGAGCCGGGCTTCCTCGGGCGTATGGGGGAGGGGCGTCGCCTGCCCCAACTGGAGGTCGGAGGTGCTGGTCATGGCGCTCCTATAGCGCGGAAGCCGGGACCTCGCACCGCCCGCGATGTCCTTCACCTTCCGCATGAAAAGAATTCAGGAGGACACCGGCGGCCTGCGGGTTGCCGGGGGGCGGCGCATGGCGGATAAGCCGCACCGCAGCGTGCGGCGCAGTTCCGTCACGCAAGACGGCCCGCGGCCTCAGGAGACGATCATGACCGCGATTACCAATATCAGCGCCCGTGAGATCCTCGATAGCCGCGGCAATCCGACCGTCGAGGTCGATGTGCTGCTGGAGGACGGCTCCTTCGGCCGCGCCGCCGTGCCCTCGGGCGCCTCGACGGGCGCCCACGAGGCGATGGAACTGCGCGACGGCGACAAGTCCCGTTTCCTCGGCAAGGGCGTGCTCCGCGCTGTCGAGGCCGTCCAGACGGAGATCCTCGACGCGATCGGCGGCATGGATGCCGAGGATCAGGTGGCCGTCGACGAGGCGATGATCGAGCTCGACGGCACGCCCAACAAGAGCCGGCTCGGGGCCAACGCCATCCTCGGCGTGTCGCTCGCCGTGGCCAAGGCCGCCGCCGAGGCCTCCGGCCTGCCGCTCTACCGCTATGTCGGCGGGGTCCAGGGCCGGGTCCTGCCGGTGCCGATGATGAACATCATCAATGGCGGCGCCCACGCGGACAACCCGATCGACTTCCAGGAATTCATGATCATGCCGGTCGGCGCCGACTCGATCGCCGAGGCGGTGCGGATGGGCTCCGAGGTGTTCCACACCCTCAAGGGCGCCCTCAAGAAGGCCGGCCACAACACCAACGTCGGCGACGAGGGCGGCTTCGCCCCGAACCTCCCGTCGGCCGAGGCGGCCCTCGACTTCGTGATGCAGGCCATCGAGGCCGCCGGCTTCAAGACGGGCTCGGAGATCGCGCTCGCCCTCGACTGCGCCGCCACCGAGTTCTTCAAGGACGGCGCCTACCACTACGAGGGCGAAGGCCGCACCCGGGACATCGCCGCCCAGGTCGACTACCTCGCGGAACTGGTGGGCAAGTACCCGATCGTCTCCATCGAGGACGGCATGTCCGAGGACGATTGGGAGGGCTGGAAGCTGCTCACCGACAAGGTCGGCGCCCGCTGCCAGCTCGTCGGCGACGACCTGTTCGTCACCAATGTCGAGCGCCTGTCGCGGGGCATCTCCACGGGGACGGGCAACTCGATCCTCATCAAGGTCAACCAGATCGGCTCACTCACCGAGACGCTGGCGGCGGTCGATATGGCCCAGCGCGCCGGCTACACGGCGGTGATGTCCCACCGCTCCGGCGAAACCGAGGACTCGACCATCGCCGACCTCGCGGTGGCGACGAACTGCGGGCAGATCAAGACCGGCTCCCTCGCCCGCTCGGACAGACTGGCGAAGTACAACCAGTTGATTCGCATCGAGGAGGGCCTCGGCCCGCAGGCCCTCTATGCCGGCCACGGGGCGATCAAGCAGCTCACCCGGGCGTAGGTAGCACCCATCCCCTCTCTCCGTCCGCGGGGAGAGGGGCTTCGGGACGGCCTCGCGAGTCCTTCGGAAACTCCCCGTTAACCCTTTCTCTCCAAGGTCGCGGCATGGTCGTCCGCCGCCGCGTCAGAATGGTTGTCCTGCCGCTGGGTCTCTGGACCCTGTCGGCCCTCGTCTGCGGCTACTTCATCGCCCAGGCGGAGAGCGGTACCCGTGGCCTCGAGGCCAAGCGGGCCCTCAAGATCAAGGCCTTCGGGCTCAACCAGGAACTCGCCGCCGTGAAGGCCGAGCGGGCCATCTGGGAGCACCGGGTCGGCCTCCTGAAAAGCGACCAGATCGACCGCGACCTGCTGGAGGAGCGGGCCCGCATCGTGCTCGGGCGGGTCCACGCCAACGACGTGGTCGTGATCGGTCAGTGACCTGACCCGCAGGAGCTTGTGGACACGCGGCAAGGCCCTCTGACAACGGCGCCTCCGTGTCAGACCGCCGGCCCTCGCTTTCGGAGCGCGCCTGTCCTACACCCGCCCCACGACAGCGTGAGCGCGGGAGAGCTGACATGGAAGCTGCCAAGATGGCCGAGGCCGGTCCCGCCGCCAACGCCTCGCCCGAGGCGGCCGAGGCGCACAAGCCGGCGCCCAACATGCCGCAATTCACCCGCGAGGAAGACCTCCACGCCTACCACGAGATGCTGCTGATCCGCCGCTTCGAGGAGAAGGCGGGCCAGCTCTACGGGATGGGCCTCATCGGCGGGTTCTGCCACCTCTATATCGGCCAGGAGGCCGTGGTGGTCGGCATGCAGATGGCCGCCGAGGACGGCGATCAGGTCATCACCGGCTATCGCGACCACGGCCACATGCTGGCCACCGGCATGGAGCCGAAGGGCGTCATGGCCGAATTGACCGGCCGCCGGGGCGGCTACAGCCGCGGCAAGGGCG
>JAKONI010000275.1 GCA_022702015.1 Beijerinckiaceae bacterium
TTCGGCGTGCTTCATACCGGGTCGGTCTTGGTCACTCTGGCCCACATCGTCGGATCGTCCGCGGTCATCCTGAGGCTATCCGCATAGGCGTGAAAGCCGACGCGCCCTCGGAAGGCGCCCCGGCGGATAGGCAGGGCACAGTGGCCCGCAGTCACTTTCCCCCGTCCGCATGACCGGTCTTGAGCGGCGCATCTACCAAGCCCGGACGGTCTGGCCGCCGAATATTCTCGGCAAGGGCAAATCGAATATGAAATAGGGATTGAGGCTCGGTGGCTTGCCCGCCCCGTCCAGCCGCACCTGCTGATCAGGGCTCAACGCGACGTCGATGGCGGCGATGTTCTGTTCGAGTTGCTCCGGACGGCTCGCGCCAACGAGGACTGACGAGACCCCAGGCCTCCGCACGACCCAAGACAGCGCCACCTGCGCCATGGGGCGTCCGACCTCCTCCGCGACCGCCCGCAGCACGTCCACCACCGCGAAGTTGGCTTCGGTAAACAGTATGCCGCCGAACGGGTTGTCGCCGTTCAACCGCCCGTCGCTGCCGCCCTGGGTCGCCGCGCCGGCCCGGTCCGGGAGCGACCCCGCCGGTCCCACCTCAGCAAGCTTCTCGCGCCCGTACTTCCCCGTCAGCAGGCCCGCCGCCAGCGGGCTCCACGGCACCAAGCCCATCCCAAGGGCTTGGCCCGCGGGTAGGACGTCGAGCTCCACGCCCCGGTCGACGAGGGAGTAGGCGTATTGCAGCCCGACCGGCTCCGGCAGGCCGTGCGCCCGCGCCAGGGTCGCGATCTGCGCCGCGTACCAGGCCGGGGCGTTCGAGAAGCCGTAGTAGAGGATGTCCCCGCGGGCGATGGCATCGGTCAGGGCGCGCAGCACCTCCTCGGGCGGGGTCGTCCGGTCCCATACATGGGTCCAGTACAGGTCGATCCAGTCGGTGCGCAGGCGCCGGAGCGAGCCCTCCAAACCGGCGCGGATGTTGCGGGCACTGTTGCCGCCCGCGAGCGGCGTGCCCGGCGCGCGGGAGAAGCCGGACTTCGTCGCGATGACCAGCCGGTCGCGCAACCCGCGCTCCGCGACCATTGCGCCGAGCATCGCCTCGCTCTCGCCGCCGGAATAGACGTCGGCCGTGTCGACGAAGTTGCCGCCGGCCTCGACGTAGCGGTTGAGGATCTCCGCCGAGGTCGCCGAATCGCTGCCCCATCGGCCCGCGCCGAAGGTCATGGTGCCGAGCGCCAGGGGACTCACGGCCAAGCCCGAGCGGCCCAGGGTTCGATAATGCGTCAGGTCCATCGCCGTGCCCCTCTGCTGAGGTTTCGGAGATAATCCGCGCCGATTGCCGGGATTAGCCGCTATGCTCGTAATGGGCTTGTGAGCTTGGCTCAGGAATGCGGCGCGGTACCCTCGACGATCTGGCGGCCTTCGCGGCGGTGGCGCGGCATCGCAGCTTCACCCGGGCGGCGGCCGAGCTCGGGGTGTCGGCCTCTGCCCTCAGCCACACCCTGCGGGCCCTGGAAGAACGGTATGGCGTGCGCCTCCTGGCCCGCACGACCCGGAGCGTCGCCCCGACCCCGGCCGGCGAGCGACTATTGCGGTCCGTCACGCCCGCCCTCGACGAGGTCGCGAAGGGCCTCGACGCCCTGGCGGATTGGCGCGGCGAACCCTCGGGCAGCCTGCGCCTGACGACTTTCCCCTACGCCGCCCGCACCATCCTCGAATCGCGTCTGCCCCGCTTCATGATCGACCACCCCGCCGTCTCGGTCGAGGTCGTGATCGACGACCGGCTAACCGATATCGTGGCGGCGGGCTTCGACGCCGGCATTCGCTTCGGCGAGACGGTGGAGCGGGACATGGTGGCGGTGCGGGTTGGTCCGGACCTGCGCACGGTGGTGGTCGGAACGCCGGATTACTTCGCGCGCCATCCGTATCCGGAGGCGCCGGCCGACTTGGAAGCGCATCGCTGCGTGAACTACCGCTTGGTCGGTGGAGGCGGCCTGTTGCCCTGGGAGTTCGCCCGCGACGGACGCGAGGTCCGCATCCGAGCAGGCGGGCAACTGGTCGTGAACGACGGGGCCCTCGCGGCGGCCGCCGTGCGGGCGGGTGCCGGGCTCGGCTACATGCTGGAGGACGACGTGGCCAATGACCTTGAGAGGGGGCGGCTCGTCCAGGTGCTGGACGCGTGGTGCCAGCCCTTTCCCGGCTGCCACCTGTACTTCCCCGACCGGCAGGTCACCCCGGCCCTGCGAAGCCTCGTCGAGGCCCTGCGCTGGAAGGGGTCGGCGGCACGCAAGGATGCCGCGCCGACGGATTGTGCCTAGTTGGCGGCGCGCCTCAAACGCCGCGCCAGCCGCGCGCGACCTCGGCCGCGAAGTCGCGGTAGCTGCGTGGCCGGTGACCGAGTAGGCCGGCGAAGCGCTCCACCTCGGCCTCGCTCGCCACGGCGCCGTCCTCCTGGTAGCGGCGCATCATCACCTTCAGGTCGTAGGCGAGCCAGGCGGGTGCGAAGCTCCGCAGACGGCTCTCTAGGACATCGAGGTCATCGCCGCCGTAGCGCACCTCCCGGCCCATCGCCTCGGACCAGATCCTGGCCAGCGCCGGCCCCGTCAGGGCGTCCGGGCCGACGAGGTCGTAGGTCTCGGGCGGCAGGGGACCGGCGGCCCGCTTCCGACGCAAGAGTTCGATGGCCGCAGCCTCGGCGATGTCGCGGGTATCGACCATCGAGACGCCCTTGCTCCCGAGCGGAACCCCGAAGACGCCGGCGCCGAGCAGAGGCTCCTTCTGGGCGAAGTCGTTCTGCATGAAGTAGGCGGGCCGCAACACTGTCGCCGGCAGGTTCATCACCGCAATCATTCGCTCGACCGCGTGCTTGCCGATGAAGTGGGGTGCATCGACGTAGTCACCGCCCTTGTAGACCGAGAGGTAGACGATGCCCTGCACGCCGGCCTCGCGGGCGAGGCTCAAGGTTGTGATGGCCTGGGTCAACTCATCCGGCACGTTGGCGACCAGCAGGAACAAAGTGTCGATGCCGGTGAGCGCCGCCCGCATGGCGTCGATGTCGGCGGGGTCTCCGGCAACCGCTTCGACGCCCGCGGGGAACTGCGCCTTTCCGGGCGAGCGGGTCAGGGCGCGCACCGAGGCACCAGCCTGAGCAAGGTGATCGACGACCGCCGAGCCGATGCGGCCGGTGGCGCCTGTGACGAGGATGGTCATGGTCGATCTCCGAGATGGGCGGTCCGGTAGGGGCCGCCGATAACTTGAAGATGCGCCGTTCCCTTGCCGGGCCATAGACGGCAGTATTGGGACTGGGTGTCCCGAATATGGAACGACGTATGGACCTCTCGGCGCTGTCCGATTTCAACCTTGTCGCCGGCCATGGCGGCTTCGGCCGGGCGGCGCGAGCCAGCGGCCGGCCCAAGGCGACGCTGTCGCGGCGGGTCAGCGAACTCGAAGCGAGTCTTGGGACGCGGCTGATCGAGCGGGGCGGTCACTCCTTGCGCCTGACCGAGGCAGGGGCGCTACTGCATGCCCGCACGGGACCGCTGCTCGGCGAGATCGCGGAGGTCGGTGCCTCCGTGGGTGGGGGCCTCGACAAACCCCGCGGACGGCTGCGGGTGAGTGCGCCGCTGCTTCTCTCGGACACCCAACTCGGCCGCGTGGCCGCGACGTTCATCACAGCCTACCCCGAGGTCGACCTGGAGATCCGCGCGGAGGACCGCTTCGTCGATCCGGTGGACGAGGACTTCGACGTGGTCATCCGGGTGAACCCTAGGCCGGACGAGCGCCTCGTCGGGCGGTGCGTGCTCCGGGACGAGCGATGGCTCGTGGCCGTGCCGGATGCCGCGCGCCCGGAACCCGTGGAAGGTACCGACGTCGCGGCGCTTCGGTGCGTGGTCAGGTCGCCGCCCCGGCCGGACGAGACGTGGCGGGTGCATGACGGGCGTACCTGCCGGACCTACAGGCCGATCCCGGTCCTGCGCCTTTCGTCGCTGCCTACGGTGCGGGATGCCGTCGTCGCCGGCGCCGGGGCGGCGCTAATTCCACGCTCCCTCGTCGGAGGTGACGTCGCGGCCGGCCGCTTGACGTGCTGGGGTTGGCTGGAGGGCCCACCGACGGAGTTGTGGGCCCTCCACACCTCAAGGCGGCTGATGAGCCCGAAGGTCAGGGCCTTCGTCGCCCATTTGGCGGATGCGCTCGCCGTCTAAGGTGGAACCACTCGTCTCTGAGATGGATCTTCCTCGATACACGACTGCTGCTTGCGGGACCCGCCTCATGCGGTTCACATCGCCGCGGTGGGTCGAGGGCGGAACGGCGGTACTGGGTGAATTTACGTCCGTCCGCTTCCGCACGAACATGTAGCGGAAGCGGACATGCGAGGGCTTGTGTCAGGCAGCCGCCCAGGCGACCGCATCGGCGCCGGCCGGCAGGCGCATCGGGCAAGCCGGGTCAGTCGCCGCGCGCCAAACCGCCTCGGCTACATCCGAGGCCCGGGTCAGCTCTTCCGTCGCCTGCTGGAAGTTCGCGAAGACCTTACCCGCCAAGTCGCCGTAGGCCTCGGGCACATCCATCCCCATCCGGGTGCGGGCGTTTGTCCCGAACGCGGTCTCCGGCGAGCGGCCGGGAATGACGAGATGAGCGCGCAAGCCGAATGGCACGAGTTCGTGGGCGAGGGACTCGGTGAAGGCGTTCACCGCCGCCTTGCTCGCGGTATAGACCGCCAGTAACGGCAGCGGCCGCAGGGTCACGCTCGACGTGACGTTGACGATCACCCCCGCACCCCGTTGCCGAAACTGTGGCAGCACGGCCTGGGTCATGGCGATGGTGCCGAGGGTGTTCGTCTCGAACACCTCCCGGGCGGACTCCATCGACAAGCCTTCCAGGGCGTTCAGCAACCCGACGCCCGCATTGTTCACCAGGACATCGAGCGGGCCGGCCTCCGCAACGGCTCGAGCGATGCTGCCGGCGTCGGTCACGTCAAGCGGCAGGACCGCGAGGCGGTCGGACTTCGGGAGCAGGGCCGCCTGGGGCGTGCGCATCGTGGCGACGACCCGCCAGCCGCGGTCAAGGAACAGGCGTGCCGTCTCCAGGCCGAAGCCGGACGAACAGCCGGTGATGAGGATCGTGTTCATGGGACCTCCCGTGCGATTCACCACGGGGTGATAGGAGCGCGTGGCCGGACGTGATACGGGCGCAAGTCCGTACTTCATTGGCGAGCGTCCGAAATGGTCGACCCGCTCACTCAGGTCGTCGGGCTGCTTAGGCCCAGCGCCTCGTTCTCCAAGTTGGTTCTAGCCAGCGGCGCTTGGACGGTGCGGCGCGACGACCACAGTCAGCCGTTCTATGCCGCGGTGCTGGAGGGAGCGTGCCGCCTCGCGATCGACGGTGAGGCGGACATCGTCCTCGCGGCCGGCGACTTCGTGCTGATCCCCGCCGCAAGCGCCTTCGCCGCCTCCAGCCTCGTCGCGCCGTCGGCGGGGCGGGCGCCGCCGCCCGTCGAGGTTGGCCCCGGCGTGTTCCAGCTCGGCCCTGCCGAGGTGCAGCCCGACCTGCGTATGCTGGTGGGGCACTGCACCTTCGCCTCCGAGGATACGGAGTTGCTGCTGTCGCTCCTGCCTCGGTTCATCCATGTGCGCGGCGTTGGGCGACTGGCGATGCTGCTCGGCTTGGTCAACGAGGAGACGCGGGCGGACAGGCCTGGCCGCGAGGTGGTCCTTGCGCGGCTTCTGGAGGTGCTCCTGATCGAGGCGCTCCGATCCACTGCGGGTCCGACGGCGCCCTCGGGCCTCCTGCGCGGGCTTGCCGACGAGCGCGTGGCCGCCGCGTTGCGTCGGATGCACGAGCGGCCGACCACTCCCTGGACGGTCGCGGCCCTGGCCCGAGAGGCGGGACTGTCGCGCTCGACGTTCTTCGAACGGTTCCGGCGCGAAGTCGGCGTCGCACCGATGGCGTACCTTCTGGCGTGGCGCATCGCGCTGGCGAAAGATCTGTTGGGCCGCGAGGGTGCCGGCGTGGCTGAGGTGGCTGAGCGCGTGGGCTACGGGTCTGCCAGCACCTTCAGCACCGCCTTCGCTCGTCATGTCGGCAGACCGCCGATCCAATTCGCCCGCGAGCAGCGCGCCCACCCCCGCAGCCCTGCGCCTCTGGACGTCTAAGAAGTATGGTTTTCCGCACCGTGGGCGTAATCCATGGCGTCGAGATCGGCGATGAGGCCCCGGCCGTCAGGCTGCCATCCGAGCCGGGACCGCGTCAGTGTGCTCGACGCCGCCATGTCGGCCCCGGCAAACCCCGCCAGCCATCCGAAATGCGCGGCGGCCGCGACAGGCGCGACGGAGGTCGCTGGGACGCCAAGGCCCCGGCCGACGGCTTCCGCGATGGCTCGAAGCGGGACGCCCTCCTCGGAGACGGCATGGTACCGGGCACCCGCCTCGGCACGCTCCAGGGCCAGCACGTAGAGGCGGGCGACGTCGTGCCTCGGTCCTGCCGCCCAGCGGTTTGACCCGTCGCCGACATAAGCGGAGACACCCTTGGCCCGGGCATGCGCGACGAGATAGGTCACGAGGCCCTGCTTGACGGTGTCGTGCACCTGCGGGAGCCGCATCACCGACACGTTGACGCCCGCCTCTAGGAGCGCCTCACCCGCCCGCTCGGAGGCGACGCGGGGGTTCGGGTAGTCCCTGTTGAAGACTTCCTCGGTGGCCGGCTGGCCGGGTGCCGGGCAGCCTATCGCCACGCCGGACGTGATCAACAGGGGTCGATCCGAGCCCTTCAGCGCGGAACCCAGGGCCTCGATGGCCCGCCGGTCCTTCTCGCAATTAGCCACGAAGTCCGAGAAGTCGTCGTGATCGAATGCGGCATGGATCACGCCGTCGGCCCGGGCGGCTCCGGCGCGGAGGCTGCTCAGGTCCGTCAGGTCTCCCCGGTACGGCTCGACCCCCGCCGTGCGGAGCGCCGCCGCGCCAGCCTCCGACCGAGTCAGCCCGATGACCTGATGCCCGGCGGCAACGAGTTCCAGGATGAGCGCCGAGCCGATGAAGCCGGTGGCGCCCGTGAGGAATACACGCATGGATGACTTTCCGCGTTGTGTGGAAGCCCCACTTTCCCGCGGCTGGCGTCACCGTAAAATACGTGACCGTATCAGGGTATAATCTCTCACAGGATCGCCATGCCGGCCGGATTGGAGAACCCCCTCGGCGCCTATCTACGGGACCGGCGGGCGAAGCTTGACCCGTCCTCGTTCGGGTTCGCGGGCCGCAGGCGGACGCCGGGCCTACGTCGGGAGGAAGTCGCCCAGCGCTCGAACATCAGCGCGACGTGGTACACGTGGCTGGAGCAAGGGCGCGGCGGCGCCCCCTCCGCGGACGTGCTGAACCGCATCGCCGCCGGGCTGATGCTGACCGATGCCGAGCGCGAGCACCTGTTTATGCTCGGCCTCGGGCGCCCGCCAGAGGTCCGCTACGCGGTGGCCAAGGTGGTCACGCCCCGGCTGCAGCGGCTGCTCGACACGCTGGAGACCAGCCCTGCGCTGATCAAGACCGCGACTTGGGACGTCGTCGCGTGGAACCGTGCGTCGGCCGTCGTGCTGACCGACTGGGACACGGTCCCGCCGGGCGAGCGCAACATCCTGCGCCGCATGTTCGGCTCCAGTCAGGTTCGCGCGATCCAGCACGACTGGGACAGCGTGGCCCGCTACGTGGTCGCGGCGTTCCGGGCGGATGCGGCCCGCGCCGGTGCGGCGTCCGAGGTCGGCGCGCTGGTCGAGGAACTGTGCCGGACGAGCAAGGACTTCGCGGCGCTGTGGCGCGAGAACGAGGTGCATCATCACGGCGAGGGGACCAAGCGACTGAAGCACCCGATCCTCGGCG
>JAKONI010000309.1 GCA_022702015.1 Beijerinckiaceae bacterium
CTCGGCGGCGGCCTGTTCGGCCATGAGCTTGAGATCGTGAATCACAGGCGCTCTCCCTGGGGGGCCGGGGTCTGGCCGGCGGCCTGATGGATGGCCGCGCGGATGCGCGGATAGGTGCCGCAGCGGCAGAGGTTGCCGCTCATGGCGTCGTCGATCTGCGCGTCGGTGGGCTTCGGCGTGTCCTTGAGGAGCGAGGCCGCCTGCATGATCTGGCCGCCCTGGCAGTAACCGCACTGCGCCACGTTCTGGTCGCGCCACGCCACCTGGACCGGGTGGTTCCCGTCCGGTGACAGGCCCTCGATCGTCACGACCTCCTTGCCCTCGGCCTCCGAGACCGGGGTGACGCAGGAGCGCACGGCGGTGCCGCCGAGATGGATGGTGCAGGCTCCGCACAAAGCCGCGCCGCAGCCGAACTTGGAGCCGGTGAGCCCTACCTCTTCGCGCAGGTACCAGAGCAGCGGCATATCGGGGTCGCCGTCGAAGCTGCGGGCAGCTCCGTTCACGGTGAGCTTGATCATCGAGGTCCCTCACGTCTCGACCGCGCACGGGGGCGGTCCGTAGGGCGGCGGCCGGAGGCACGCCGTCCGAATACTGGGATCACGGCGGATGTGATCACACCGTGTCCTATTGGAATGGGTTTAAGTTGAGGGAGGCCCGACTGCAATGCGGAAGACGGGCGTAGGTGCGCTGGCGCACATAGTCTAATTTTTCGGCAGGTCTTTCCGGCGCGGGAGATCGTGGCGGGTCGTAACCCTGAGACTCTCCTACGGGACCACGTCCAGATCGGTCCTGCGGAACTCATCCGCCGTGGCCAGGATCGGGACACGGAACGAGCGCGCGGCGGCATAGTGCAGGCAATCGCCGAGATTGAGCCCATGGCGGCCCGCCCGGTAGCGGTGCGCGGCCGAGAGCGCCAGGATCGTCGTTTCCTCGGCCGGCGGGAGATCGCGAATCGCGATGTTCTGGGCTTCGAGGAATTCGAGAACGATCGGCTGTACGGCCTCGACCGTAAGATCGAATTTATCGGGCCGCGCGAGCGCCAACACTGCTTCCAGGACGGCGACCGGCGAGGTCAGGCTTTCGCCCGCCGACGTGAGGGCTTCTGAAATGCGCCCGGCTTCCGGCTCATCCGCCAGGAGCGCGACGATGGCCGAGGCATCCACGAACATCAGCGCCGATCCCACATCTCATCGTAGATATGCGGAGGCAGCGGCTTGCGGGCCGTCTCCGTGAGGGTGATGCCGTGCCGCGCGCGCAGCCGAGCGGCGGCCTCCCGCGGCGTTTCCCGGGAATTCCGGCGCTCGATCGCCTCCCTCATGGCAATGACGATCGCCTCGGTGAGTCCGACTCCCGCCAGGGCGGCGAACCGGCGCGTCAGCGCATCGGCTTCCGGATTGTTGACGTTGATGGGCATGGGCGCTCGTTCCCGACGAGCGATGTAGATAATCCTTGCGAAGGATCTACACCAGTCGCCCGCCCTACACCGTCACCTGCGTCCCCACCTCGACCACCCGCCCCGTGGGGATCTGGAAGAAGTCCGTGGCGTCGTTGGCGTTCTTGGCCAGCGTGATGAAGATCCGATCCTGCCACAGGGGCATCCCCGAATGGGCGGCGGGGCGGATCGAGCGGCGCGAGAGGAAGAACGACGTCGCCATGATGTCGAACTTGAAGCCCTGGCGGCGCAGCAGGGTCAGGGTCTTCGGGATGTTCGGCGTCTCCATGTAGCCGAACTTCATCACCACCCGGTAGAAGTGCGGCCCCACCGGATCGATCCGCACCTTGTCCGCCTCGTTCGAGCGGGGGGTGTCCACCGTCTCGACGGTGAGCACCACGTTCTTCTCGTGCAGCACCTTGTTGTGCTTCAGGTTGTGCAGGAGGGCCGCCGGGGCGATCTCCGGGTCGCTGGTGAGGAACACGGCGGTGCCGCGCACGTGGTGCGGCGGGCTCTTCTCCAGCATGGCGACAAGCTCGGTGAGGGGCACGTCGGTCTTGCGGGTCTTGTTGAACAGGATCGTCACCCCCCGCACCCAGGTCCACATCAGGACGACGAGGGCGCCGGCCAGCAGCAGGGGCACGTAGCCCCCCTCCACCACCTTGATGAGGTTGGAGAGCAGGAACAGGAACTCCACCACGATGAAGGGCAGCATCGCGGCGCCGGCCGCCAGCGGCGACCACCCCCACATCCGCCACATGACGAGGAAGGTCAGCGAGGCGGTGAGGAGCATCGTCCCCGTCACGGCGATGCCATAGGCCGAGGCGAGCGACGAGGAGGTCTTGAACAGGATCGCCAGCAGCACGACCCCGACCATGAGCAGGGTGTTGATCTGCGGCAGGTAGATCTGCCCCGCATGGGATTCGGAGGTGTGGCGGATCTCCAGCCGGGGCAGCAGCCCGAGCTGGATCGCCTGCCGGGACAGGGAGAAGGCCCCGGTGATCACCGCCTGGCTCGCCACCACGGTGGCGATGGTGGCGAGCCCCACCATCGGCAGCAGGCCCCAGGAGGGCACCATCTGGAAGAACGGATCGGAGGTGTCGGGCTTCTCCAGCACCAGGGCCGCCTGGCCGAGGTAGTTCAGGGCGAGCGAGGGGAAGACGAGGCCGACCCAGGCCACCTGGATCGGCTTGCGCCCGAAATGGCCGAGGTCGGCGAACAGGGCCTCCGCCCCCGTCACCGCCAGGAACACCGCGCCCAGCGCCACCAGCGCCCCCGTGCCGTGGCCGAGGAGGTAATGCACCGCGTGCCAGGGGTTGATCGCCCGGAACACCTCCGGGTGCAGGCCGATATGCGGCAGCGCCGCCGCCGCCATGGCCAGGAACCAGACGACGGTGAGGGGCCCGAAGAAGGCCGCCACCTTGGCCGTGCCCCGGTTCTGCACCAGGAACAGGACGACGATGATCGCCACCGTGATCGGCAGCACGTAGTCGTCGAGGGCGGGGGTGACGAGCTTCAGGCCCTCCACCGCCGAGAGCACGGAGATGGCCGGGGTGATCACCGCGTCGCCGTAGAACAGCGAGGCACCCATCAGCCCGAGCATGAACACCACCCGCGAGCCGCCGAGCGCCTTCCGGGCCAGCGCCATCAGCGAGAGGATGCCCCCCTCGCCGTTGTTGTCCATACGGAGCAGGATCGCGACGTATTTCACGGTCACGATCAGGAACAGCGCCCAGAGGATGAGCGAGACGGTACCCAGCACCTCCTCGGGCAGGAGGATGTTGTCCGCCCGGGCCGGGGTGAGGGCCTCCCGGAAGGCGTAGAGCGGGCTCGTGCCGATATCGCCGTAGACGACGCCGATCGAGCCGACGAGGAGCGTCCAGAACCCGGCATGGCCATGCCGGGTCTCGGCCCGTTCGGGGGCGTCGAGGGCGCCGGAGGGCGCGGGCCCGTCCGTCTCCGGAGGCGCTGCGTCAGGCTGGGCGGAGGGGCCCGGTACGGCAGTCTGGGTCATGTGGGATGTCGGGAATGTCCGGCCGGCTGGCGGCTCGCGGTGCGGCTGTGCGCGGTCCGGATCATAGGGCCCTCGGGGCGCGAAGGATCCGCCGGGCGGTCCGGCACTCGGATTCGAGGCGCCTGATTATCACGGCCTCACGCGGGCGGGAACACCATGTGCGGTTGCAGAGGGACGCTGATCCCTCCCCACAGAGGGGGAGGGGGCGAACTCGCCTCGACGACGGATGTCGCAATGATCCCCGCAGGCGGAGTGGGGCGGACCCCCTATTCCGCCGCGTTGCGCGTTCCCTGCCCGAAGCGGCGCTCGATGTAGTCGATGACGATGGTCTCGAAATCCTTGGCCAGCGTCGCGCCCCGGAGCGTCATCGCCTTCTTGCCGTCGATGAAGACCGGCGCCGTCGGGGTCTCGCCGGTGCCCGGCAGGGAGATGCCGATGTCGGCGTGCTTCGATTCGCCCGGCCCGTTCACGATGCAGCCCATCACCGCGACGTTCAGCCCCTCGACGCCGGGATAGGTCTTCTTCCACTCCGGCATGGAGGTGGTGATCCAGTTCTGGATGTCGCGGGCGAGTTCCTGGAAGGTGGTGGAGGTGGTGCGCCCGCAGCCGGGGCAGGCGGCCACCAGCGGCACGAAGGTGCGGAAGCCCATGGTCTGCAGCAGTTCCTGCGCGACCTTCACCTCCACCGTCCGGTCGCCGCCGGGCTCGGGGGTCAGGGAGTAGCGGATCGTGTCGCCGATGCCCTCCTGGAGGAGCACGCCGATGGCGGCCGACGCCGCGACGACGCCCTTCGTGCCCATGCCCGCCTCGGTCAGCCCGAGGTGGATCGCGTAATCCGAGCGGCGGGCCACCTCCCGGTAGACGGCGATCAGGTCCTGCACCGCCGAGACCTTGGCCGACAGGATGATCTTGTCCTTGCCAAGCCCCAACTCCTCGGCGCGCTTGGCTGAACCGAGCGCGGAGCGGACCATCGCCTCGCGCATCACCGCGCGGGCGTCGATGGGGCGCGGGGCCCTGGCATTCTCGTCCATCAGGTGGGTGAGCAGCGCCTCGTCGAGGGAGCCCCAGTTGGCGCCGATGCGCACGGTCTTCCCGTACTTGATCGCCTGCTCGATGATGGTCGAGAACTGGGTGTCCTTCTTCTCCTTGAAGCCGACGTTGCCGGGGTTGATCCGGTACTTGGCCAGCGCCTCGGCGCAGGCCGGATGGTCGGACAGGAGCTTGTGG
>JAKONI010000331.1 GCA_022702015.1 Beijerinckiaceae bacterium
CCGCGCCGGCCGGTGCGAGCGATCTCGACCTCTTGGTCTTCAACAGCTCCGATGCGGGATCCTCGACCTTCACGACACTGGGCGCCAAGCTCGCGCAGAGGGGAGAGGGCCCGGCGATGCTGCTCACGGTCGGCGGTGGCGCGCGGTGGCAATCGTTTTCCCGGCCCGCCGGCGGTCGCATGAGGGCGCGACGCTTCGTCCTCACCACCGCGGCCGTGTTCGGCGCCCAATGGTCCCTCGATCAGGGCACCGTCGGGCTCTTCGCCGGACCGGAGAGCACCCTCGATCTTTTGACGGGGAGCCAGGGTCTTTCCCGCGAGGCGACCGGCACCGGATTGCGGCTCCAACCGGAAATCTGGCTCCGGCCGACCGGGGAGACGCTGCTTCAGGCGACCCTCGTCGCCAGCACGTCACGCCGAAGCGTCTGGACCCGCGTGGCCGGCGGGGTCCGCCTGGGGGAGGGCTATGTCGGCCCCGAGGCGGGGTGCTACGCCGACGCGACGGGCTACCGGAAATGCTTCATCGGGGCACACGCGACGGATTTCACCCTGGCCGGGCGTCACCTGCGACTTTCCATCGGAGGCCAAGCCGAAACGGACATCCGGCGGATCCAGCCCTATCTCGGCTTCGCCGTCTGGGAGGATTGGTGATCGTCAGGCTTGGCTGACAGGGTTCCTAGGAACCGGGTCGCCTCGTCGCGGATCTGGCGACGGCGGGCCTCGTCCATCCCCGCCAGGGTCCGGTACGGCATCGTCATGCGCGGGTTGTCCGCGAGGCGCTCCTCGTTCTCGATCAGAAAGTTCCAGTAGAGATAGTTGAACGGGCAGGCCCCCGGCCCGAGCTTCTTGCGCACGTCGTAGGCGCAATCGCCGCAATAGTCCGACATCCGGTCGATATACGCGCCCGACGCGGCGTAGGGCTTGGAGCCCATGACACCTCCGTCGGCCCACAACACCATCCCGTGGACGTTGGGCAGTTCCACCCACTCGTAGGCGTCCGCGAAGACGATGAGGTACCACTCCTCCACCTCGGCGGGGGTCAAGCCGGCGATGAGGGCGAAATTCCCCGTCACCATCAGCCGCTGGATATGGTGGGCGTAGGCGTGGCTGCGCGTCTGGTCCACCACCTGCCGGATGCAGTTCAGTTGCGTCTCCCCGGACCAGTAGAACCAGGGGAGGGGACGTTCGGCGGTGAGGGCGTTGGTGTCCCGGTATTCCGGCATCCGCGCCCAGTAGAGGCCGCGCACATATTCCCGCCAGCCGAGGATCTGACGGATGAAGCCTTCGGCGCAGTGCAGCGGCACGGCCCCATCCTGGAAGGCCCGCTCGGCGGCTTGGCACACCTCCTCGGCGGTGAGCAGGCCGGCGTTCAAGGCGGGGGAGAGCAGGGCGTGATAGAGGAACGGCTCTCCGCCCTTCATCGCGTCCTGATAATCCCCGAAGGTCGGCAGGCATTCGTCGATGAAGTGCTTCAACGCCGCCAGCGCATCCCCCCGGGTCACCGGCCAGGAGAAGGCGGCGGTGTCACCGAAATGGTCCGGGAACTCCGCCTCCACCAGGGCGATCGTCTCGCGGGTGACGGCATCGGGCTGAAACCCGATGCGGTCGGGCACGCGGTGGGCCTTGGGCAAGCGCTTGCGGTTCTCGGCATCGAAGTTCCACCGCCCCCCGATGGGCTCGCCGTTCTCCATCAGGAGGCCCGTCCGCCGACGCATGCCGCGATAGAACGTCTCCATCCGCAGGTGATGCCGCCCCTCGGCCCACCGGGCGAAATCCTCGCGCGGACACAGAAACCGATTGTCGGTGCGGATCTCGATGGGGACCGACAGGCTCTCCCGCCAATCCTGCATCATCTCCCACACGCGCCACTCGCCGGGCTCGGTGACGACCACCCGCTCGACCGGGTGACTGGCCAAGGCGCGCTCAAGCTCCCCCGTGAAGCTTCCGGTGTTGCCCGGATCGGTCAGCCGGACGTAGACGACGGTGGCGCCCTCCTCGCGCAGTTCGGCGGCGAAGTGGCGCATGGCGGCGAAGAGGAAGGCGATCTTCTGCTTATGATGGCGGACGTAGGTGGCCTCATCGCGAACCTCGACCAGCAGCACGACATCGTGCTCGGGATCGAGATCTACGAGGCTGGAGATGCGCCGGTTGAGCTGATCGCCCAGGACGAAGCGCAGGGTGCCCCGTGTCCGGTCCTCGTCCCGCTGCGCGCGCTCGGCCACTGATCCTCCCTTCGTTCGCGACGGGCAAGGGGGCTTGCGTTCCTGGTCCCACCCTCGGCCGGAACAAGGTAAAGCTGGCCCGAACCTTCGGGAATCGGGCGGGCGCCGCCTATCCCGGACCACGGCGTCGCAGGGAGCC
Source organism: Beijerinckiaceae bacterium (assembly GCA_022702015.1). GTDB lineage: Bacteria > Pseudomonadota > Alphaproteobacteria > Rhizobiales > Beijerinckiaceae > Methylobacterium. The sequence continues at coordinate 2,361 of JAKONI010000331.1, forward strand.
GCCATGAAGTTCGCCTTTGCAGGCATCGATTTTCTCGGCGGCGTCTTCGAGGCGCTCGTCGGCGCGGGCTGGACACCGGTGAAGCTGTTCACCCGGCCCTGCGACGGTGTGTACGATCACAACGAGGTGGTGGTCGCCCGGGCTCGGGCCGCGAGGATTCCGGTGCAGATGTCGCGCATCCAGCAGGCCGACCTCGACAGCCTCCACGCCGCCCACGGGCGCGACTGGGCCCTCGTGGTGGCGGGCTACCCGTGGCTCATCCGGGGCTGGCGGGGGCGGGCGGGCTACGCCCTCAACATCCATCCTTCGCCGCTGCCAACCGGGCGCGGACCCTATCCCCTGTTCCGCGCGGTCCTCGACCGATACGAGACCTGGGGGGTGACGGCCCACGTGCTGGCCGAGGACGGATTCGATACCGGGGACATCCTGGCCCAGGACATCTTCCCCCTTTCGGCCACGGAGACCCATGAGGCGCTCCTGGCCAAGTGCCAGATGGCGGCCAAGCGCCTCGCCGCCGGTCCCCTGGCCCGGGAACTGCCGGCGCGATGGAAGCGGCCGGAGCCGCAGGGCGACGGCTCGTACTGGGCCCGGGCGAACGATGGCGACCGTACCCTCGATTTCCGCCAGGACGTGGACACGATCCTGCGCCGGGTCCGCGCCTTCGGCACCGTCGAGACCATCGCCCGCCTCGGCGACCAGCGCGCCTACGTGGCGGAGGCGCAGGGATGGCAGGAGGCCCATTCCTATGCCCCCGGAGCCATCGTCCACCGGCACCGCCGCCATGTGGTCGTGGCGGCGCGGGACGGCTTCATCCAGATCCTGCGTTGGTCGCCGCTCTCCCTGATGGAGGCAGGCCAGACCGGCCGATGACTGTGTGTCCAGCAAACAGCGGACGCTGATAACCGAAGCAAGACTACCGAACCGCTCTATCGTCCCCCTTCATGCCGCAGTAAAGGCGAAGGTGAGACTGCTCAGGTTCATTGCGCTTTGCGCGATCGACCATGGGCGTGGAATGACGGATCGGCCACCAATCGGTGAGCGCGGCGGTGGGGGCGCTCGAAGATGGCTCAGAAACCCGAAGAACATTCCGTCGGGGGCGAGGCGGCGATCGTCTCGGGCATGGCGGTGATCGTCGGCGCCGCCCTGTTCGAATGGCTGGTGGTCTTGCCCGACCATCCCGGCTACGCGCTGCTGCGTGTGCTGGGTGCCGCCTTCGCCGCCACCCTCGCCGTGGCGCTGATCCCCGGGCAGTGAGGCGGGACGCCGATCTTGGCAATTAGCGCTGGACAGCGCGCGGAAGACGGCCTAACTCTCCCAGCCGTGCGGGCGTAGTTCAGTGGTAGAACGTCAGCTTCCCAAGCTGAATGTCGTCGGTTCGATCCCGATCGCCCGCTCCACACCCCCCCCAGCATCGTGCCGTCGAGCGGCAGGCGGCGCTGGCTGTCCCGGCGACCCGAACCGGGCCGATGCGGCGATGTGGACACCTACCCCCTGCGCGTCTGAGACACCTTTATCGGATCAGCAATGCGCGCGACGGCCGGCGAGGTCGGAGCGGCGTTCGATCCGGGGATACGCGCGACGATGACCGAGGATTTGACGGACTTCCCCCCGGAGGCCTTCGCCAAATACGACACCAGCCCCGATCCGGCGTTCTACGCGCAGCCGCGCTTCGTGACCCACATCGATGCCGGCGCCATCGCGGCGCTGACTGAGCTTTACAAAGAAATCGTCCCGGCGGGCGGGGACATCCTCGATCTCATGTCGAGCTGGGTCAGCCACCTGCCGGATGGGGTCGCTTATGCGAGCGTCACCGGCCACGGCTTGAATGCCGCGGAACTCGCGGCCAACACACGGCTGGATCGGTCCTTCGTGCAGGATCTCAACGCCGAACCGCGCCTCCCCCTCCAGGCCGGGAGCATGGATGCCGCGCTGATGTGCGTCTCGGTGCAGTATCTCCAGCGACCCGTCGCGGTCCTGTCGGAGGTCGCCCGCGTGCTGCGCCCCGGCGCCCCGGTGGTGATCAGCTTCTCGAACCGCTGCTTTCCCACCAAGGCGGTGGCCATCTGGAACGCCCTGGATGGCACTGGACACGCGCAACTCGTCGGCCTGTACTGCCAGCGTGCCGGCTTC
>JAKONI010000364.1 GCA_022702015.1 Beijerinckiaceae bacterium
CGGTTCGACTTCGCCAAGCTCGCCAACCTCAACGGGCTCTACATCCGCCAGAGCGCGGACGCCGACCTCGTGGCGGCGATCGAGACGGTCCTTCCGCAGATCGGCCCGGAGCGGGGGCTCTCCGCGCCCCTGTCCGACGACCTGCGCGGCAAGCTCACCCTGGCCATGCCGGGCCTCAAGGAGCGGGCCAAGACCCTGATCGAACTCCTCGACAGCGCCTACTACCTCTACGCCGCCCGGCCCTTGGCCGCCGACGACAAGGCCCGCGCCCTCCTCTCGGATGAGGGCCGGGCCCGGATCGCCGGGGTCCTGCCGGCCCTCGCGGCCCTCCCGGACTGGAGCGCGGCGGCGACCGAGGGGGCGGTGCGCCAGTACGCGGAGGCCAGCGGATGCAAGCTCGGCCAGGTGGCCCAGCCCCTGCGGGCGGCGCTCACCGGCCGCACCACCTCCCCGCCCCTGTTCGACGTCATGGCCGTCCTCGGCCGGACCGAGAGCCTCGCCCGCCTCGGGGATCAGGTCCCCTAGGGCGTCGATCCGGTCGGAGGCGTCAGCCGACGCTGGAAAAATCGATGCAGCGACAACGATCCCGTGCGCGTCGCATCAACGGAGTGAGTGCGTCCGAGAACGGCTAACGCGGACCGGCCCGATTTTCGCTTTGCGTGAGCGAGGCTTTGTCACCCGCCGCGTTTGCTGTTGCAGCGCCGTTCGGATAACCCCGAGTTCTGTGAGCAACCGCAAAAACACCGGCTGCTTGCGAAGCCGGTCCGCCTGCGGGGGCAAGCGGTACCGGCTTCGTCACGTCGCATCAGGAGGGTCCACGTCCCATGAGCGCCACCAGCACCATCACCGTGGACGGCAAGCAGATCGACCTGCCGGTGAAAACCGGCACGATCGGGCCGGACGTCGTCGACATCAGCAAGCTCTACGCCCAGACGGGCGCCTTCACCTTCGATCCGGGCTTCACCTCCACGGCCTCGTGCGAATCGAAGATCACCTACATCGACGGCGACGAGGGCGTGCTGCTCTACCGCGGCTACCCGATCGAGCAACTCGCCGAGCACGGCGACTTCCTTGAAACCTGCTACCTCATGCTGTTCGGCGCCCTGCCGACCGAGGCGCAGAAGGCCGATTTCGATTACCGTGTCACGCGCCACACCATGGTGCACGACCAGATGAACCGGTTCTTCACCGGCTTCCGCCGGGACGCGCACCCGATGGCGGTGATGGTCGCGTCGGTGGGGGCCCTCTCGGCCTTCTACCACGACTCGACGGACATCACCGACGAGACCCAGCGGATGATCGCCTCCATCCGCATGATCGCCAAGATGCCGACGCTGGCGGCCATGGCCTACAAGTATTCCATCGGCCAGCCCTTCGTATATCCCAAGAACGATCTCGACTATACCTCGAACTTCCTACGTATGTGCTACGCGGTTCCGTGCGAGGAGTATGAGGTCAACCCCGTCTTCGCCAAGGCGCTGGACAAGATCTTTATCCTGCACGCGGACCACGAGCAGAACGCCTCGACCTCGACGGTGCGTCTGGCCGGCTCCTCCGGCGCCAACCCCTTCGCCTGCATCGCCGCCGGCATCGCCTGCCTGTGGGGGCCCGCCCATGGCGGCGCCAACGAGGCGGCCCTCAAGATGCTGATGGAGATCGGCAAGCCGGAGAACGTCGGCAAGTACGTCGCCAAGGCCAAGGACAAGAACGACCCGTTCCGCCTGATGGGCTTCGGCCACCGGGTCTACAAGAACTACGACCCCCGCGCCCGGCTGATGCAGAAGGTGACGCACGAGGTCCTGAAGGAACTCGGCCACCAGGACGACCCGCTGCTCGAAGTCGCCATGCAGCTGGAGCAGATCGCCCTCAAGGATGAGTACTTCATCGAGAAGAAGCTCTACCCGAACATCGATTTCTACTCGGGCATCACCCTCAAGGCGATGGGTTTCCCCACCGACATGTTCACGGTGCTGTTCGCCGTGGCCCGCACCGTCGGCTGGATCGCCCAGTGGGCCGAGATGATCGAGGACCCGTCCCAGAAGATCGGCCGTCCGCGCCAGCTCTATGTCGGCCCGGCCAAGCGCGACTACGTTCCCGTCAACAGCCGGGGCTGAACAAACGGGGATCCCAGAGGGCGAGCCCTTTGGCGGGTGCAGGGCGGCGCCCTGCGAAGCCAAGGGGTCTTACCGCTGGGCTTCGCCGAAGGACCTGTCCTTTGGGATTCCTCGATGGGGGCCGCCGGACCCCGTGCTCCTGCACATTCCCGTCCGGTCGCGGAGCCGCCTCCGTCGCCGCCCCGCCTCTCCGCCCCGCCCGCGAGGCCCGGTGATTCGCCCCCGCCTCCGCGACGACGGCCCCAACGGGTGCCGCCGATTCGCGCGTCCGGCCGAATAATCCTTCCGTCTTCCGCAAAGAGATTTTGATTGCGACAGCGGAGAGGGGTTCTCGGAACCTGCTTTTGGCGTGCGCGGCGCTTTCTCAGACTTTCGGCCCACTTGGAGGCCCCCGGCATCGCCGCTATAGCCGGAAGCAGAGCAACTGCGGCACTGCACAAGACCGCACTGAAGCGAGGAGATCCACATGGCGGCGAGCGCTGCGCTCCAGACGGGAAGCGAGGTCAAGGACCTCTACGAGATGGGCGAGATTCCGCCGCTCGGGCATGTGCCGGCCAAGATGTACGCCTGGGCGATCCGGCGCGAGCGCCACGGGCCGCCGGAGCAGTCCCACCAGCTCGAAGTGCTGCCGGTCTGGGACATCGGCGACGACGAGGTGCTGGTCTACGTCATGGCCGCCGGCGTGAACTACAACGGCGTCTGGGCCGGCCTCGGCGAGCCGATCTCGCCCTTCGACGTCCACAAGGGCGAGTACCACATCGCCGGCTCGGACGCTTCGGGCATCGTCTGGAAGGTCGGCGCCAAGGTGAAGCGCTGGAAGGTCGGCGACGAGGTCATCGTCCACTGCAACCGCGACGACGGCGACGACGAGGAGTGCAACGGCGGCGACCCGATGTTCTC
>JAKONI010000383.1 GCA_022702015.1 Beijerinckiaceae bacterium
ACCATGCGGGCGAGGAGAAGAACGAGGCGGGCTTCGCCGACGCGTTGGCCGCCAACGGCGACGTCTACGTCAACGAGGCGTTCTCGGCCGCCCACCGCGCCCACGCCTCGACGGAGGGCCTTGCCCATCGCCTGCCGGCCTATGCCGGACGCGAGATGCAGGCCGAGCTCGATGCCCTCACCAAGGGCCTGGAATCGCCCCAGCGCCCGGTCATCGCCCTGGTGGGCGGGGCCAAGGTCTCGTCCAAGATCGAGCTGCTCCAGAACCTCGTCTCCAAGGTCGACATCCTGGTGATCGGCGGCGGCATGGCCAACACCTTCCTGCACGCGCAGGGCAAGGCGGTGGGCAAGTCCCTCTGCGAGAAGGATCTGGCCGAGACCGCCCACCGCATCGTCGCGGCGGCGCAGGCTGCCGAGTGCCGGATCATCCTGCCGGTGGACGCGGTGGTCGCCACCGAGTTCAAGGCCAATGCGCCCCACGAGACCGTTCCGGTCGATGCGGTCCCCGCGGGCGGGATGATCCTCGATGCCGGTCCGGCCTCGGTGGCCGAGATCAACGCCGCCATCGACCAAGCCGCGACCCTGGTCTGGAACGGCCCGCTCGGCGCCTTCGAGCTGTCCCCGTTCGATGCCGCCACGGTGGCGGCCGCCCGGCACGCGGCCGCGCGCACCCAGGCGGGCCATCTCGTCTCGGTGGCCGGCGGCGGCGACACGGTGGCGGCCCTCAACCATGCGGGGGTCGGCGAGACCTTCTCGTACGTCTCCACGGCGGGGGGCGCCTTCCTCGAATGGCTGGAAGGCAAGGACCTGCCCGGCGTCGAGGCCCTGCGCGCCAAGGCCTGAGCAGGAGGCCCTCGCGCCCCCGTCGCGTCGGAGGATCCCGACGGGAGGGCGGCCGCGGGCCTGTTGCCACGGGTCCGCGAAGGCCCGAGAAGACGAATGAATTTTGCAACGCAGGGTGCCACTCGGCGCGCAAACCAGCGGACCGTTCCGGCGGTCGATTGTGAGGAGAAACCCATGGCCCGCATCACCCTGAGGCAGCTCCTGGACCACGCCGCCGAGCACGAATACGGCGTGCCGGCGTTCAACCTGAACAACATGGAGCAGGGCCTCGCCATCATGGCGGCGGCGGATGCCACCGATTCGCCCGTCATCCTCCAGGCGAGCAAGGGCGCGCGCGCCTACGCAAACGACATCGTACTCGCCAAGCTCATCGACGGCCTCGTCGAAGTCTATCCGCATATCCCCGTTTGCATGCACCTCGACCACGGCAGCGACGAGGCCACCTGCGCCACGGCGATCCAGTACGGATTCACGTCGGTGATGATGGACGGGTCGCTCAAGGCCGACGGCAAGACCCCGGCCGACTACGCCTACAACGTCGAGATCACCCGCAACGTGACGAGGATGGCCCATTGGGCCGGCGTGTCGGTGGAGGGCGAACTCGGCGTGCTCGGCTCCCTCGAGAGCGGCGAGGGCGAGGCCGAGGACGGCCACGGCGCCGAGGGCGTGCTCAGCCACGACCAGCTTCTGACCGATCCCGACGAGGCGGTGAAGTTCGTCGAAGCCACGAAGGTCGACGCCCTCGCGGTCGCCATGGGCACCAGCCACGGCGCCTACAAGTTCACGCGCAAACCCGACGGCGAAGTGCTCGCCATGAACGTGATCGAGGAGATCCATCGCCGACTGCCCACGACGCACCTCGTGATGCACGGCTCTTCCTCGGTGCCGCAGGACCTGCAGGACATCATCAATCAGTATGGCGGCGCGATGAAGCCGACCTGGGGCGTGCCGGTGGAGGAGATCCAGCGCGGCATCAAGCACGGCGTGCGCAAGATCAACATCGACACCGACAACCGGATGGCCATGACCGGCCAGATCCGCAAGGTGCTCACCGAGAACCCCTCGGAGTTCGATCCGCGCAAGTACCTGAAGCCCGCCATGGACGCGATGACCAAGCTTTGCAGGCAGCGCTTCGAGGAGTTCAACACGGCGGGCCAGGGCTCCAAGATCCGCCCGGTCTCGGTGGCCGACATGGCCAAGCGCTACGCCAGCGGCTCCCTCGACCCGAAGATCGGGGCGCAGTAAGCGGAGGCGGAGTTTCCTCCGCTTCCCCAAGACGGTCCATGGCTGAACAGCGTCTCGCCCTCCTCGGTCCCCACGGCCTCGATGCCGCCGGGGCCGAGACCCTGTTGCCCGCCCTCGACGCCGCCTGCGCGGCCGGCGACGTGGCGGCGGTGATCCTCAGGCTCGCCGGAGCCGACGAGCGCAGCCTCACCGCCCTCGTGAAGCGGGCCTCCGCCATCACGCAGGCCCGGGAGGCGGCCCTCGTGATCGCCTGCTCCGACTTCACCGGTGACCTCGTGCAGGTGGCCGCCCGCGGCGGGGCCGACGGCCTCCACCTCGACAAGCCCCGCGACCCGGCCTCCGACCTCGGCGACCTGCGCGGGCGCCTGCGGGACGGGCGCATCCTCGGGGCCGGCGGGTTCGAATCGAAGCACATCGCCATGGAGGCGGGCGAGGCCGGGGTCGACTACCTGATGTTCGGCGGCCTCTACCCCGACGGCGTGGCCCCCGAACCGGAAACGGTGCGGGCGCGGGCCGGATGGTGGGCCGAGATCTTCGAATGCCCCTGCGTCGCCGTCGCCGCGACAGAGGCGGAGGTGCCGGACCTCGTGGCCACCGGATCCGAATTCATCGGCCTGGAAAGCGCGATCTGGCTGGCGGGATCCGAGGGCGTCGCCCGGGTCCAGGCCCTGCTCGGGGACGTCGCGGGATGAAGTCCCTTCCCCTCGCACTCGGCGCCCTCCTGCTGGCCGCGGCGCCGGCGCTCGCCGCCTCCCTGGCCGATCCCAAGGCCACGGCGATCCCCCCCGAGAAGAAGGTCTCGCGGGAATTGCCGACGCCCTACACGGCGAACTTCTCCGGCGGGGCGGTGCCCCCGGCTTCGGGGCAGCCGCCGGACCTCGCCTATGGCGCCTACCAGCGGGGACAGTACGTCACCGCCTTCCGGGAGGCGACGAAGCGCATCGAGGCCAACCCGAAGGATGCGGCGGCGATGACGCTCCTCGGGGAACTCTACAATCAGGGGCTGGGGATTCCTCAGAACCCGAACAAGGCGGCCGAGTGGTACAAGGTCGCCGCCGCCCAGAACGACGCCGCCGCGATGTCGTCCCTCGGGCTGATGGCGCTTGACGGGCGGGGCGTGCCGCGTGATCCGAAGGCCGGTCGGCGCTGGCTGGAACAGGCCGCCGCCCTGGGTTCGCCGACGGCCGCCTACAATCTGGGGCTGATCCTGATCGGCACCGGCCAGCCCGCCGACGAGGCCGAGGCGGCCAAGCAGTTCCGCAAGGCGGCGGACGCCGAGGTGGGGCCGGCGCAGCACGATCTCGGGGTGCTCTACCTCCAGGGCCGGGGCGTCGCGAAGGACCCGGCGCAGGCGGCCGCGTGGTTCCGGCGGGCCGCCGACAACGGCGACCTCGCCGGCGAGGTCGAGTTCGCGATCCTCGTCTTCAACGGCACCGGTGTGCCGAAGGACGAGCGCGCGGCCGCCCGGTACTTCCTGCACGCGGCCCAGCGGGGCAACGCCATCGCCCAGAACCGGATCGCCCGGCTCTACGCCTCGGGACGGGGGGTGACGAAGAACCTCGTGGAGGCGGCGGCCTGGAACCTCGCCGCCGCCGGCCAGGGGTTGTCTGACGCTTGGCTGGACCAGGCCGTCATAGGGCTTTCGGCGGACGAGAAGGCCCGGGCGGAACGGCTGGGCAACGAGCGCGCCGATCCGCAGTAGGGCGCGTTCCCGCCCCTCTCCCTCCCCCACCAAGGGGGAGGGACGGAAGCGGTCACGCCGCCTTCTTCCCCGACCGTTCGGCGATCTTCACGAGGCTGCGCAGCACGTCGGTGGCGGTCTTGAGCCGCGCCTGCACGGAGGGCAGCTCGCGGACGAAGACCACGCTCATGTCCGGCCGCACCTTCGCGAAGGAGGCTTGCTCGGCGACATAAGCCACGAGGCCGGTGGGGTTGGCATAGGACCGGTCGCGGAAGTGGACGACGACGCCCTTCGGGCCCGCCTCGACCTTCTCCACGTTCGCCCGCAGGCACAGGATCTTGATGGTGCCGATCTTGAGCAGTTGCTCCACCTCCGGGGGCAGCGGCCCGAACCGGTCGATCATCTCCGCGCCGAAAGCCTCCATCTCGGCGTCGTCCTGCATGGTGGCGAGCCGCCGGTAGAGGCCGAGGCGGACGGAAAGGTCCTCCACGTAATCCTCGGGGATCGTGACCGGGGCGCCGAGGGCGATGGTGGGGGACCACGCCTCCTCGGGCACGTCCTCGATGCCGGCCTTGAGGGCCGTGACCGCATCCTCCAGCATCTGCTGGTAGAGCTCGTAGCCCACTTCCTTGATGTGGCCGGACTGCGCGTCTCCGAGCAGGTTGCCGGCGCCGCGGATGTCGAGGTCGTGGCTGGCGAGCTGGAAGCCCGCGCCCAGGGTGTCGAGGCCCTGGAGGACCTTGAGCCGCTGCTCCGCCTGCGGCGTGAGCTGCCGCCCGGCCGGCGTCGTGAACAGGGCGTAGGCCCGGGCCTTGGAGCGCCCGACCCGGCCGCGCAACTGGTAGAGCTGGGCCAGCCCGAACATGTCCGCCCGGTGGACGATGAGGGTGTTGGCGGTGGGAATGTCGAGGCCGGACTCCACGATGGTGGTGGAGAGCAGCACGTCGAACTTGCCCTCGTAGAAGGCGGTCATGACGTCTTCCAGTTGCCCCGCCGCCATCTGGCCGTGGGCCACGGCGACCTTGATCTCGGGCATCTCGGTGTCGAGGAATTTCTTGACCTCGGCCAGATCCTCGATGCGCGGCACCACGTAGAACGATTGCCCGCCGCGATACCGCTCGCGCAGCAGCGCCTCGCGGATGGAGAGCGGATCGAAGGGGGTGATGAATGTGCGCACCACCAGCCGGTCCACCGGCGGGGTGGCGATGATGGAGAGTTCCCGCACCCCGGTCATGGCGAGTTGCAGGGTGCGCGGGATCGGCGTCGCCGACAGGGTGAGCACGTGGACATCCGCCTGGAGCGCCTTCAACCGTTCCTTGTGGCTGACTCCGAAATGCTGCTCCTCGTCCACGATCAGCAGGCCGAG
>JAKONI010000008.1 GCA_022702015.1 Beijerinckiaceae bacterium
CCGGATCAGCGACGTGGTCGGGGTCCCGGCAGCGGCGTTCTTCGGTTCCGACGCTAACATGTCCGAGCATCTCCAGCGCAAGCAGGAAGAGCAAGTCTTAGGGATGGTTTGGGCGTATCTCCGGGAATTTGATCGCGAAGCTGCACGACGTTTCGTCATAGCCGTCGAAGCGTTGGTCGAGACCGAAGTGAAATAGTCCGGAGGTTCGCACTTTCCCTGGTCGAGCTGTATCGACGAGGCCCGGTCTCACGATAGCGGTTCAGGGTGAGGTGATGGCGTGCCCGAGTACGGCTTCGGATCAAGCGGACCTTCCGTATGAGCCCTACGGTGCGTGAACCTGCGCCGACCGTCCTCGGCATAGGAGCCCGAGAGGACAACGACACCCTGGCACGATGGGCAACGTTTCAGGGGCATCGCGTAGATGCCCTTCGCCTCAGCGACGCCGATCGAGCGCCATTCCCGTGGGATCTTCACCTCACACGTCTCAGTGGCGTGTGTCGTTATGACTGGCGGCGTTGCGCGTTGAGGCGATCGTCGCCAGTCCGGTGATCCCCTCTAGCACCGAAGCCTAAATTTCCGCCTCTTGCTACTCCAATCGCCATTATCGATTTGCCTAGTCGAGGAAATGAGTGCAACTTATGCGCGCGGGTACTCCGTTGGATACTACTATTAAGAACACGGAACAACGCGAGGGAAAATGATGGTTGGGGGCACCACCGCCGCAGATCGAGCCCTGGAGGCCGCCCGTGAATTACGGGCCGCCGCCGAGGAGACGCGGCAGACCATCCAGGCATCGCGCGACCTCGTTCAACGGTCGCGCGAGCAGACCCTCGCCCTGACGGCCGTTCCCGAGAGCGAGATGTCGCCGCCCGCCAAGGATAACGGACCATCGAATGACCTCGTCCGCTCCCTCATCCGCGCCTACGAACTTGCCGAGGATGACGGGGATACCCGGACCAGGACCTTGCTCGGGGGCGTACTTCACCATGTCGGTTGCCGCATCGCTGCGGTGGTCGGCCCCAAGGCGGCGCACATGGTCATGCATTGATCGACGTAGCGCGAGGTCGCGCAGATGGGGACGCCATGGATGACGCAGACGCGCGGGATCGCGATGCCGCTTCCACCCTGGGCCTCATCGCCCAAGCGCTGAACCTCCCGGTCGCGACGTTCTTCTCGGGCGGTCGGCCCACCTCGCCGACCGAGCCGGAGATCATGGTCGAGGCGGATGATCTGGCGCAGACGGCCGAGTTGTTGCGCCTGTTCCTGCTGCTGAAGGATCTCGAAACGCGGGAGCGTTGCCTCGACCTCGTCGGGGATCTGGTCGCACGAGAGCCGTGATCCCGACCGACCGGCCTGGGCTCGATCGACATCGTCAATCACTGGGTTGAACCATCCGTCTCTTCGTGGCCCTTGAAGGTTCGCAGTGCGAGGTCGGGGCATACGATGACGACACAGGAACGCTTCCCGATCATCGGCATCGGCGCATCCGCGGGCGGGATCGAGGCCATGCGGGCCTTCTTCCGGGGGCTCCCAGAGACCCTCAACGCAGCCGTCGTCGTCGTCACGCATCTCAGTTCGGAACGGGACAGCCTGCTCCCGGAGATCCTGGCCCGGTTCACCACCCTCGCGGTCGAAACGGCGGCCGATGGCGTGCCGGTGCGGCCCGGCCACGTCTACGTCATGCCCCCCGGCATCGTTCTCGGCATCCGAGATGCCCGGCTCACCGCGACGCCACTGGCTGCGGGTACGCGCGAAACCAAGCCGGTCGATGTCTTCCTGACCGATCTCGCGCGCGATCAGGGTGACCGTGCGGTCGGCGTGATCCTCTCGGGCGGCGACGGCGACGGCGCGATCGGCGTCAAGGCGATCCGGGAGCACGGCGGGCTCACCCTGGCGCAAGTCGCCGACGACGACGGTCCGGAGACCCCGGATATGCCCCTCAGCGCGCTCCGGACCGGCTACGTCGATTTCGGCGTCGGGGCCGAGGAGATGGGCGCCCGGATCGCAGCCAGTCATGCGGACCACCTGGAGCACGTATCGGCCGCCCCTGGCGATGGCGATCAGCACGCGGACGAGGTTCCTGAGGACGTGCTCTCGGCGATCTACGCGATCCTGCGCCGACAGGTCGGGCATGACTTCTCGGGCTACAAGCCGAGCACCTTTCTTCGCCGACTGTACCGGCGCATCGGCGTCAGCGAGGCGGCCGGGCCGCGCGCCTATCTGGACCTGCTGCGCTCGGACTCGGCGGAGGTCGCCGCCCTGTTCCGGGATCTGCTGATCGGCGTGACCAAGTTCTTCCGAGATGGCCCGGCGTTCGAGGCACTGGCGTCCCACGTCATCCCGCGGCTGTTCGAGGGACGCGGCCCCGGCGATACGGTGCGGGTTTGGGTGCCCGCCTGCTCGACCGGCGAGGAGGTCTACTCCCTCGCCATGCTCCTGGGCGAGCACGCGGACACGCTCCCTGCGCCGCCACGTATTCAGATCTTCGCCACCGATATCGACGAGCGCTCGCTCACGGTGGCCCGGCTCGGACGCTATCCGAGGGCCTACCTCGATGCCGTCTCACCGGAGCGCATCGCCCGCCACTTCGTCCCGGAGGCGGAAAGCGTCGTCGTAAGCAAGAAGCTGCGCGACCTGTGCACGTTCTCCCCCCACAGCATCGTGCGTGATCCGCCCTTCTCACGCCTCGACCTCGTCTCCTGCCGCAACCTGCTGATCTACCTCAGCCTCA
>JAKONI010000060.1 GCA_022702015.1 Beijerinckiaceae bacterium
CCGGAGAGGATTTCCAGCACCACCGCGAGATCGACGCCGACCTGCTCCGCGAGGGAGAGGGCCTCGGCGGTGGCGGCGATGTGCACGCCGCAGAGCAACTGGTTCACCGCCTTGACGGTCGCCCCCTGACCCGGCTCCGTGCCGACGTGGAACACACGGTCGCCCATCTTTTCGAGGACCGGGCGGATCGCCGCGAGCGTGTCGGCGGACGCCGCCGCCATGATGGTGAGCTTGGCGGCCGCCGCCCCCACGACGCCGCCGGAGACCGGCGCATCGACGAAGCGGCGCCCGCTGGCCGTGACCCGCGCGGCGATGTCGATCACGGCCTGCGGCGGGCAGGTCGCCATCAGGATCACGACGGCCTCCGGCGCGAGGGCATCGAGGCCCCCTTGCGCGAACAGCACCTCCGCCGCCTGCGCGGCGTTCACCACCATCAACAGGATCGCCCCGGCGCCTTCGCAGGCCCGCGCCACCGTCTCGGCCTGCCCGCCCCCTTCGGCGGCGAGCGTTGCCCGGCTCTCCGGGCGAATGTCGTAGCCCCGGACATCGAGACCGGCGGCGATGAGGTGCCGGGCCATGGGCATCCCCATGGAGCCGAGGCCGACGAAGGCGATCGAGGTCACAGCCATTGGCGAATGCTCCGGTTCATCGCCGCGGCGGAAATGCCGTAGCGGTCGTGCAGCGTCGGCAGGGCGCCGGCGTCGAGAAACTCGTCGGGCAGGCCGATTTGGCGGAACCCGCGATCCGGCATGACCCCGGCCCGCATCAGCGTGCCCGCCACCGCCTCGCCGAGCCCACCGACCACGGTATGGTTCTCGGCGACCACCACGAGGCGCCCGCCCCTGCGGACCTCGGCCAGGATGGTCGCCTCGTCCAGGGGCTTGATGGTCGGCACGTGCAGCACGGCCACGTCGATCCTGTCGTCGGCGAGGGCCTTGGCCGTCTCCAGCGCCCGCATGGTCATGAGACCGGAGGCGATGATGAGCACGTCCCGCCCGTCCCGAATCGTCTTCGCCTTGCCGAGCTCGAACGTATAGCCGTACTCATCGAGGACGAGGGGCACGTGACCCCGCAGCAGTCGCAGGTAGACCGGGCCTTGATGGGCCACCATCGCCGGGACGACCTGCTCGATCTCGTGCGCGTCGCACGGGTCGATGATCGTCATGTTCGGCAGGCCCCGGAAGATCGCCACATCCTCCGTCGCCTGGTGGCTCGGCCCATAGCCGGTGGTGAGCCCCGGCAGGGCGCAGCAGATCTTGACGTTGAGTTTCTCCTCGGTGATCGCGAGGCAGATGAAATCGTAGGCCCGCCGTGCCGCGAAGACGGCGTAGGTGGTCGCGAACGGCATGAAGCCCTCCCGCGCCAATCCCGCCGCCGCGCTCATCAGCAACTGCTCGGCCATGCCCATCTGGTAGAACCGGTCGGGATAGGCCTGCGCGAAGATGTGCAGATCGGTGTACTTGGCGAGATCCGCCGAGAGGCCCACGATGTCCGGCCGGGTCTTCGCCATCTCGACCAGGGCGTGGCCGAAGGGGGCGGGCTTGGTGCGCTGATCCGGTCCAGCCAGCGAGGCGATCATCGCCGAGGTCTTGAGGCCGCCGCCGGGGCGCGGCACGGGCTTCTCGTATTTCGAGCGCCTCATTGGCCCCTCCCCTCGTCCAGGATCCGCAACGCCTGCTGCCACTCGTCCGGCTCCACCCGCAGGAAGTGGTTGCGCTCGCGGGATTCCAGGAACGGCACGCCCTTGCCCATCCTGGTGTCGCAGATGACGATTCGGGGTCGAGGGTCGGCGTGGTGGCGGGCGGCGTCGAAGGCGGCGGCCACCGCGTCGATGTCATTGCCATCGACCCGTTGCACGAACCAGTTGAACGCCTCGAATTTCGGGGCCAGCGGCTCGAAGTCGAGGACGCCCCGGGAGGCGCCATCGGCCTGCATCCCGTTCACGTCCACGATGCCGATGAGGTTGTCGAGCTTGTGCGAGCCCGCCGACATGGCGGCCTCCCAGGTCGAGCCCTCGTCGAGTTCGCCATCGGAGAACAGGTTGTAGACGAAGCTGTCGGACTTTTTCCGCTTCAGGCCCAGCGCCATGCCGACCGCGATGCCGAGGCCGTGGCCCAGCGACCCGCCGGTGATCTCCATGCCCGGTGTGTAGGCCGCCATGCCGGACATCGGCAGGCGGCTGTCGTCGCCGCCATAACTTGTCAGCTCGTCCTCGGGGAGGATGCCGGCTTCGATCAGCGCCGCGTAGAGCGCGATGGCGTAGTGGCCGATGGAGAGGCAGAACCGGTCGCGCCCCTCCCATTCCGGATCCTCCGGCCTGTAGCGGAGGGCGTGAAAGTAGCTCACCGCCAGCACGTCGGAGATGCCGAGGGCCTGGGCAATGTAGCCCTGGCCCTGGACCTCGCCCATGAGCAGGGCGTTGCGGCGGATGCGGTAGGCCCGGTCCCTCAGCGACACGTTCGAGCCGGGGCGGGTCTGTTCGGTGGACATGGATCGCCCTCCCTCAGTGGATCATCATGTCGCCGTTCACGTCGATCACCGCGTCGGTGATGGACGAGGACAGGTCGGAGGCGAGGAACAGGCAGGCGTTGGCGACGTCGTCGGCGAGGCCGAAGCGGCCGAGGGGGAAGCCCTCGGCGAGGCCGATTTTCAGCTCCGGGGCGAGCTTGCCCCCGGTGATGTCGGTCTGAATCGGGCCCGGGGTGACGGCGTTCACCGGCACACCGTCCGGAGAGCGTTCCCGGGCCATCGCCTTCCGCGAGCCGGGCACCCCACCCTTGGCTGAACTGTGGTGCGGGCCCCCGAAGATGCCGTGTTGACCAGCACGTCGATCCGGCCGGACCGCGCCGACACCTCGTCCGCCGCCCCCTGGCGGGCCGGCTTATCGGTGACGTCGCAGGCGAGCCCCCGATGACCCTCGCCGATCTCGCGGGCGGCGAACTCCGCCTGGCCGCCGTCGAGGTCGGG
>JAKONI010000025.1 GCA_022702015.1 Beijerinckiaceae bacterium
CGGCCGCCGGGGCGGCGCCGATTCGGGGGCGTCCCGGCTTGCCGATCCGCCGCGACAGGATCTGGCTCGGGCGCTCGACCAGCCACCACAGGGCGGCCGCGCCCCCGAGGCAGGCCACGAGCGCCACCGCCAACCACAGGATCTCGGTGGCGAGGGTGCGGCCGGTCAGGCCGAACCCCAGGCGGAAGACCGCCCCCGTGATCGGGTTGTGGCACAGGTACAGGGAATACGAGACGGTCCCGATCCCCTGGAGCCAGCGCCGGTCCAGGGCGTTGAGGCGCTCAGCTCGCGCGGCGGCGTGGAGGAGCAGGGCCGTGGCGGCGCAGACGGCGGTGAAGTCCGAGCCCGTGCGCCACGCGCCGAGGACCAGGAGGCCGCCCCAGGCCGCCACGAACGGGCGGCAGCCCGGCTCCTTCCACGCCCAATAGCTCGCCACCCCGAGCAGGAACCCGTGCCAGTGCGGCGGGAACAGCCCGTGGGGGACGGAGAGGCCGATTCCGAGGGGCCAGGGCAGGCTCGCCACCGCCGCCGCCGCCAGGAGCACCGCCGTCCGCCGGCCCTGGAGGGGCTGTCCGGGCCGGTTGCCCCCCGCCAGGAGCAGGGCCGCGTAGCCGAGGTAGAACTGGAGTTCGAGGCACAGGGTCCAGAACACGCCGCTGATCGGCGGCAGGCCGAGGAGGTCCTGGAGATAGACCAGATGGGCGAGGAGGACGGCCAGGGTGGGCTGGCTCGGCCAGCCCCCGTTCACCCCCGCCGCCGCCAGGCAGAGGAGGATCGCGACCCAGTAGGGCGGATCGAGCCGCAGCGCCCGCCGCAGGGTGAAGGCCTCCAGAGCGGCCCAGGTCATCCGCGTCCGGTGGAGGGAGTGGGCGACCACGAAGCCGCTGAGCACGAAGAAGACGGCCACCCCGAGGTGGCCGCAGCCCAGGATCCTGACCGGCGGAAGGCTCGCCATGGTCCCGGCGAGATGGCCGCCCGCCCCGGCGTGGTAGAGGACGACGGCCAGGGCCGCGAGACCGCGCAGGCCATCGACGAGCGCGAAACGCTCTCTGTGCATCGTTCGGGTCCGAATGCGGCCGGAGGCGCGGGCGCGGGAGGGGGATGGCAACGGAAGCCTCGGCGGGCTTCGACATGCGTCATCATGGCGCAAGCGACGCCCTGCCGCTATCGCGGCGCACTGCTGAGCTTGGGGGAACGGCCCGATGCCTCGACAGCGGGCGAGGCGGGTGAGACAGTTCCCGGGAAACCAGGGAGGGGCGATGTCGTCCGACATGCGGGAATCTCGGGCGAGTCTCGTCCTCCTCGGCGTCGCCGTCGCGGCGGTGCTGATCTTCGGCGCCCTGACGCTGCTCATGCAGATCGGCTGACCCCGACGGCCGGGGCGCCCCGGGCTCGCTACTGCACCAGCACCGCCTGCCCGCACAGCACCCCGTCGATGTCGTAGTCGGCATAGCCGACCCGCAGCCCCAGGACCTTCAGCACCCCGGCGAGGACGAGGTCGAGGGAGGGGGCCGCCGCCGCCAGCGTCGTTGAGATCGCCGGGGCGATGAGCGGGCTGAGGCCGATCCCGTTCACCTGGAGATTGAGGCTCCCCAGCAGGCTCCCGGTCAGCGATTGGGCCACCGCCCCGGAGGAGATGCCGCGCACCGTGTGGGCGGCGATGTCCGCCTCCGTGAATGTCAGGCTCTGCGCGCCGGAGGCGATGGTCGTCTGCGCCCGACCCGAGACCTGGAGCAGGGGCAGTTGCAGGATCACGGCCGGCTGGGAGAGGTCGGGCCCGGTGTCGCCGCCGTTGATCGCCCCGCGCGACACGGAGGCGATGGCCAGGGTGGCGGCGCCGGTCTGCCCGTCGAGCGTTACCTGCCGGCCCGAGGCCGAGCAGGACAGGCTGCGGAGGGTGCCCTGGGCGGGGGCCAGCGCCACGTAGAGCGGCAGGGCGAGCTGGCCGAGGCCGAGGGGCGCGGCCAGCGTCGATTCGATCAGCAGCCGGGTCTGCGCCGTGCGGACCGTGGCGTTGGCGGTGTTGGGGCGGACCCAGCCCGAGCTTCGCTGCCGCTCGCCGACCGCCAGGGTCAGCTTGGTCGAGAGCAGGCCGGGGATCGTCGCGCCGAGATCGATCGCCACCTGGTTCTGCCCGTTCGCGAGGGAGGCGGCGGCGCTCACCAGCCCCATGACCTGCACGGCCGGTCCGGCGAGTCCCCGCCCGGGGGCCAGCGCCGCCGCGTCCGCCAGGGCGTCGATCTGGCCGATGGGCACGAGGTTGCCGGCATTGGGCAGGGCGTTGAGCAGGCCGCCGAGCGCCGAGACGACCGCGCTGTCCTGGCTGGCGCTGCGCACCGCCATCAGGATCTGCCCGATGCTGGCGGTCGCCTGCACGATCCGGGAGTAGCTCGCGGCCTGAAGGTTGAGGCTGGTCGCGAGGGCGTCGAGCACCCGGAGCGTGTCGATGCGGGCCCCGGCCAGGGCGTTGTAATCCATCAGCGAGAGCGAGAGCTTCGTTCCGAGGAGCGCCCCCAGCACCGCGTTCGGCAGGCCGCTGCCGTCGAGGGAGGCGAGGCCGGAGCCGACGGTGAAGGCGGCGAACTGCGCCGTGGCGGCCGTCCCCGTCACCTGGATCGGCACCGTGGCGGGCAGGCCGACGACCCGCCCGAAATGGACCGGGACCGCCGTCGACAGGCCGACCTGCACCGCGTTGGCGGGATTGCCGTTGGCCTGGAACCGCGTCCCCGCCGCCGTGCCGGCATCGTAGCTGCCCGTCACCACGCTCGCCGTGGCGGTGCCGTAGCCGTTGTCGGCCAGGGAGCGGCGGCCCGAGGGGGTGGCGTTGGCGAGATCGGTCGCCGCGAGCATCGCCGCGATGTCCACGGCCCCCTGCGCCTTGCGCCGGGCCTGGACGACGACGCCGAGATCGACCCCCACCGCCGCCGCCCCCATCAGCGCCGTGGATCCCAGCGCCATCAGAATGATGACGTTACCGCTCCGGTCGCCCCCGAACCGGGGCAGCGCCCGGCCGAGACGTCGCCCCGGCCGGAGGAGCCCGGCGATCCGGTGGCCGAACACCGACTTCACAGCCCGCCCCGGCGCACGCTGACGGTGCTGCGCAGCAAGCTCGGCAGGGGCGGGAGGAGGCGGCCGAAGGAGCCCAGGCCGAGGGAGGCCGCATCGAGGGTGACGGTGACGACGGTGACGTTCGCATCGGTGGGGTCGGTGGCCACCAGCACGGTGACGCTGCCGGGGCGGAACATGGCGCCGTTGCTCAGGCTGCGGTTGACGGTCGTCTGCGCCAGGGACGCCCTCTCGGCATCGGTGACACCGCCGATGGAGGCCCGCGCCGCCTCCGCCGCTACCAACCGCAGGTTGTGTGCAGCGCCGAGGGCGATGCCGAACACCGTGATACCCGCGAACATCAACAACAGCATCGGGGCCACCAATGCGAACTCGACCGCCGCCCCGCCGCGAATACAAAATATCAGCCGGAGGAGGATAGATTGTCTCTCGCGTTGTGTGGTGTAATGTTTCCGCATCGATCCCATCGGTCGCGGCGCAGTGTGAATGCAACCCAGGGTGGTGTCTGAATCCTAATTTTAAGTTGCATTCACTTCGCGAGTACAATCTATCGGCGAGATTGGAGCCGGCCCCCGGCCTACCCTCCGGCCGTGATCCTCGGAGCTTGGCCGGATGGTTCATTTCCCTCCCGCCCTCGGCCTCATCCTGAGATACCCGGCATGGCAGGGCCTCAAATGAGGGGGTGAGGGGATGGCTGGCCTTTTCAGTCAGGCTCTCGGGATGAGGTCGAGAATCGGAGACCTGTCAGCGTCCCCGTCAGGCTCTCAGATTGCGATGGCCGGCCGCTCCATTCCGACCCCGGCGGGGTCGAGGGCCGCGCTCTTGATGACCGCGACCACCTCCCGGCCCGGGGCGAGGGCGAGGTCGC
>JAKONI010000036.1 GCA_022702015.1 Beijerinckiaceae bacterium
TCGAGGTCGTTGTGGGCGAAGGACCGGCGCTGGGCGCCGGACAGCTGGACGCCGGTGACGATGCTGTTGTGCGAGAGGGCATCGTGGAACACCACGTCGCCCGCCTCCAGCAGTGCGCCGATGGTCGTGACGTTGGTGGCATGGCCGCTGACCATCACCACGCACCCCTGCGTCCGGTAATGGGCGGCGAGCGCCTGCTCCAGGCTGATATGGCCCGGCCGCTCGCCCGCCACCACCCGGCTCGCCGAGGCCGAGGTGCCGTAGGAATCGATGGCGTCCCGCGCGGCGGCGCTGACCTTCGGATGCCCGTTGAGGCCGAGATAGTCGTAGGACGAGAAGTTCGTGAAGGTCCTCTGGTCGATGCGGGTCGTGGCGCCGGCCTTGGCGTCGTGGACCCGAAAGAACGGGTTGCCGAGGCCGATCAGTTCCGCCGCCGAGCGCTGAAGCTTCAGCTCCCGGTAGCCCGGCAGGTTCTCGAAGTTCTGGGCCGCGCTGGCGCGGGACGTGTCCGGGGCCTTGGCCGGCGCCGGCCGGGGCGTCGCGCGCCCCAGCCGATTGGTCACGAAGCCGGCCAGTGCCGCCCGCCCACCGTCGGGCCGCGCCGATTGCGTCATGATTGGATCTCTTTGGTCTCTTGTTCCCTGGCCTCGATGAGGTCCCGCAGCGGGGCGACCACCCCGGCATCGACCTCACCACCGATATGCTTGGCCATCAGGCTCATGGCGACACCGGCCGTATCGTCCATGGGGGCGGAAACCGCCTGAATTAAGGACTCGGACAACTCGTTGACGGTCATGCCGGAGGACAGGCCCGCCGGGGGCGCATCGAGGCCGAAGCGCTCCTGCAGGCTCGCCCCCAACTCGACGCCCATGAGGGAATCGAGGCCGATCTCCGAGAGTTGGCGCACCCGGCTGATGTCGTCCTTCGGCAGGCGCAGGATCCGGGCGATGTCCTCGACGATGGCGTCCGACACGGTCTTGCGCGCCGCGTCGATGTCGCCGCCCTTGAGGAGGGCGGCGATGCTGATCGCCTGGACGGCGCCCGCCTCGGCCTGCTGGTCGGAGCCTAGCTCGGCGTAGCTCGGGGAACGCATGGTGGCGAGCCGCTCCCGGGCCTTGCCCCAGTGCATCGCCGCGATGGCGATCACCGCCTCGTCCGGGGCGCTGCCCTGGTTCGCGAGGGCCTCGGCCATCAGGTCGAGGCAGCGGCGGGCCTCCATCGGCGTCACGCCGACGCGGCCGGACAGGGTCTCCATCACCGCCTTGTTGCGGGCCAGCATGCCCACGTCGCCGATGGCGCCCCAGGCCACGGCGAGGGCCGGAAGGCCCCGGCGGCGGCGCTGGCGGGCCAGCCCCTCCATGAAGCCGTTGGCCGCCACGTAGGATCCCTGACCGGGATTGCCGATGAAGGTCGTGGCCGAGGAGAACAGCACGAAGTAGTCGAGCGCCCGGTCGCGGGTGGCCGCGTCGAGGTTCTGCGCGCCGACCACCTTCGGGCCGATCACCGCATCGAGGGCGGCGCCGTCGATGTTGGCGATCAGGCCGTCCTGCAGCACGGCAGCGGCATGGATCACGCCGGCGAGCTTGGCGCCGCCGCGCTCGATCTCGGCGAGCATCCGGTCGACGCCCGAGCGGCTGGTGATGTCCACCGCCTTGGCCTCGGCCTTGATGCCCCGGGCCGTGAGTTCGGCCAGGGCGGCCTTGGCCTCGTCGCTCGCCGCGCCCTTGCGGCCGGAGAGCACGATGTGCGTGGCCCCCCGGTCGGCGAGCCAGCGCGCCGCCTCGAGGCCGAAGCCGCCGAGGCCGCCGGTGACGAGGTGAACCCCCTCGGCCGAGACCGTGAAGGGCTTGGCCACGTCCCGCCGCACCGAGCCGGCCTTGGGCGGGCTGATGACGATCTTCCCGATATGGCCGGATTGCTGCATCAGCCGGAAGGCGTCCGAGGTCTCGGCCGCGGTGAAGGGCTGATAGGGCAGGGGCTTCAGGCCGCCGTCGTTGAACAGGGCCATCACCTCGCGGAACATCCGCGCCCCGTCGTCGCCCTGATGCTGGATCACCTGATCGAGGTCGACGCCGAAATAGCTGAGGTTCCGCCGGAACGGCCGCAGGCCGATATGGGTGTTGGCGACGTAATCGCGCTTGCCCAGTTCCACGAAGCGCCCGAACGGCCGCAGGGCGTTGAGCGAGCGCTCCATCGCCTCGCCGAACAGGCTGTTCAGCACGATGTCGACGCCCTCGCCGGTGATCGCGCGGACATCGTCCACGAAGGCCAGCGAGCGGGAATCGAGGACGTGCTCCGCCCCCAGCGCCTTGACCAGCGCCCGCTTCTCGCGGGAGCCCGCCGTGGCGATGACCCGGGCGCCCTTGAGCTTGGCGATCTGCAAGGCCGCGAGGCCGACTCCACCCGCCCCGCCATGAACCAGGACCCACTCCCCGCGCCGCATCCGGGCGCAGGAGACGAGGGCGTAGTAGGCGGTGAGGAAGGCCACCGGCACCGTCGCCGCCGCCATCGGGTCGAGGCCCTGGGGCATCGGCGCGACCACGAG
>JAKONI010000039.1 GCA_022702015.1 Beijerinckiaceae bacterium
GCGATCGCGACTCTTTGCCCGGACAATTTCTAAAGCATGCCACGCGCAAGAGGCCAGCGCTACAGGTTCAAGGACAACTCGGCAAATCCCCGGACGTGTGCGGCTGCGAAGTCACGCCCCCGAGCCGCCCCAGGGCGGCCCGGATCACCAGTGGTGCGAGCCCGGCACCGCACAACCCCCGGTCGAGGATGAGGCGGGGTAGCTTCACCCCGAGGAGGTGGGCCGGCTCCGGCGGATCGGGCAGGCGCGGGGCCGCCTCCACGAGGTCGATGACGAGGGCGAGGCGTGCCTCGTGGCAGGTGCGAAGGCCGAGGTCCCCCAGGCACAGGATCCCTTGCCCGCGAATCTCCACCCGGCCCGCCTCGGCCGGATGGGCCCCGGCGATCGGATACCCGTCGCGCAGATAGAGGCGGACCCGGTCGTCCGCGACGAAGGCGCCCCCCGGCGAATCGGCGAGCAGCAGGGCCAGCGTCGATTTGCCGGCCCCGGATTCCCCCCGAATCAACACCCCCGCACCGCCGAGGGCGACGCAGGCGGCGTGGAGGCTGTCCATCAGGCGGCGTGCTGGGACAGTTGTCGGGCCGCCGCCGGGAGGCGGACGATGAACCGGGCGCCCCGGACGGTGGGTTCGCCGTCCTCGTTGGGTGCCCCCGGCCGGTTCTCCGCGCGAATCGTGCCCCGGTGGGCCTGGACGATTTGACGCGAGATCGAGAGGCCGAGCCCTGAATTCTGCCCGAAGCCCTGCTCCGGCCGGTCGGTATAGAACCGCTCGAAGATCCGCTCCAGGGCGTGCTCGGGGATGCCCGGCCCCTCGTCCTCGCAGACCAGCTCGATCTCCCCGCGCACCCGGCGCAGGGCGACCCGCACCTTGGCGTCGGAGGGGGAGAAGGAGCGGGCGTTGTCCAGGAGGTTGTTCACCACCTGCCCGAGGCGGCTGTCGTGTCCGATGATGGCGTAGGCGCCCTCCGGGTCGTTGGGGTCGAGGTCGAGCTGGATCACGCAATCCTTGGCCCGGCGGCGCTCGTTGGCCACGGAAACCACGGTGCTGAGGAGCTTCTTCAGGTCGACCCGGCGGGCCTCGGCCCTGGCCAGCTCCGCATCGAGGCGGGAGGCGTCGGCGATGTCGCTGATGAGCCGGTCGAGGCGCTTCACGTCGTGCTGGATGATCGCCATCAGGCGCCCGCGCGAATCCTCCGTCTTGGCGAGCGGCAGGGTCTCGACCGCGCTGCGCAGGGAGGTGAGCGGGTTCTTGAGCTCGTGGCTCACGTCGGCGGCGAAGTTCTCGATGGCGTCGATCCGCCGGTAGAGCGCCTGGGTCATGTCCCGCAGGGCGCCCGAGAGGTGGCCGATCTCGTCGGTGCGCTCGGTGAAGTCCGGGATCTCCTCGCGGGTCTTGATCCCCATGCGGACCTTCTCGGCCGCCTCGGCGAGCCGCCGGACGGGACCGGCGATGGCCCCCGCCAGCAGGAAGGAGAGCACCACCATCACCACGGCGGCGATGAGGAAGACCTGGAACAGGCCGAACCGCTCGGATGCGATCACCCGGTCGATGGCGTCGCCCTGCGTGGAGATGAGGAGCGCGCCGCGCACGGCGCCGGCCTTGTGGATCGGCACCGCCACGGAGACCGTGGTCTCGCCGAGCGCGTTCCGGCGCACGAGGCTGCCCCGGGCGCCGTTCAGCGCCGCCTGGACCTCCCGCAGGGAATGGCCGTTGGCCGGGCCGGCCTCCTCCTGCGGCGTCGCGCGCCCGAACAGGCCGGTGATCCGGGCATGGGCCGCGTCGAAGGCCGATTCGAGGAAGCCCGCCTTGTGCGGCCGCCCCGTGGCGAGGCCGGTGGCGGGGTCCTGCCGGGCGGCGTCGCCCCGCTTGAACAGGGTGCGGCTGTCGAACAGCAGGCCGCCCTCTTGATCGTAGACCCGGGCGCGGTTGCCGGTGGGGGTCACGAGGCGGGCGAGCAGCGGCGCGACCCGCTCCGGGTTGAGGGAGAAGGCCAGGGACTGCGCCTCCTCGTCGGCCTCGCCGGCCTGCTGCTGGAGGAGCTTGTCGGGGTCGATGCGGATCGTGTCCGTATCGACGGAGGCCGAGGCGGCGATGGCCCCCGCGATGATCTCGCCCTGGATGGCGAGGCTCTGCACCCGGGCCTGGATCAGCCCCTGACGGAACTGATTGAGGTAGAGGAAGCCGACGAGGAGCGCGATCAACCCCACGAGGTTGAGCACGACGATGCGCCGGGTCAGGCTCGAGGAGGCCCGCTGGCCGATCGCGTCCCAGAGGGCGCGGGGCAGCCGCAGCGGGTAGGCGAGCGCGTGGCCGAGCGCCCCCCGGACGGGGGCGTCATCGACGGGCGGGGCGTGGGGGTGCGACACGGGGGAGCGATCCGTCCGGGTGGGGATCACGCCTCCTTGAACCGGTAGCCGACGCCGTAGAGCGTCTCGATCATGTCGAAGCTCTGGTCGGTCGCCTTGAACTTCTTGCGCAGCCGCTTGATGTGGCTGTCGATGGTGCGGTCATCGACGTAGACCTGATCGTCGTAGGCGGCGTCCATGAGGGCGTTGCGGCTCTTCACGACGCCGGGGCGGTGGGCGAGCGCCTGGAGGATCAGGAACTCGGTCACGGTGAGCGTCACCGCCTCGCCCTTCCAGGTGCAGGTGTGCCGCTCGGGATCCATCATCAGGGATCCGCGCTCCAGCGAGCGGGCCGCCGCCTCGGCCTCGCCGCGCGGGGTCGCACCCGGCGGCTCCTTGGCGAAGCGGCGCAGCACCGCCTTCACCCGCTCCACCAGGAGACGCTGCGAGAACGGCTTATGGATGAAGTCGTCCGCGCCCATCTTGAGGCCGAACAGCTCGTCGATCTCCTCGTCCTTCGAGGTCAGGAAGATCACCGGCAGGTCGGACTTCTGGCGCAGCCTGCGCAGCAGTTCCATCCCGTCCATGCGCGGCATCTTGATGTCGAAGATCGCGAGGTCCGGGGGCGAATGGCGCAACCCGTCCAGGGCCGAGGCCCCGTCCGTGTAGGTCTGGATCCGGTAGCCTTCGGTCTCCAGCGCAATCGAGACGGAGGTGAGGATATTCCGATCGTCATCGACGAGGGCAATGGTCGGCATGCGCGGGTCCCTGGCTGAACGGGGTCGTGCGCGGCCGCCGAGGACGGCCACGTCGCATCCCGGCCCCATCGGGGCTGGCTGGAGACGCGAGGGCATTCCGCCGCGGAGGAACGGTTCCCGCTCGCGCCGAGGGGGATGGGTGCTTTAATATGATCCCCAGGAAAAAGCGAGCGGCGGTCATAGCTTGGCCGTAATCTTCGGGATCGCTGAAGGATCGGGGGTCGAGCGATGGCTGAGACGGACGGTGTTTCCGAGGGCCCGCGCGGGCCGGCGCGACCCCTCCCGGCCGCCGAGGCGCCATTCGACGCGGTGGGCCTGTCGCGGATGCTGCTGCGGTCGATCCGCTCGGGGGCCCTGGCGACCCTCACCCCCGAGGGAATCCCCTTCGCCTCCCTCGTGACCATCGCCACCGACACGGACGGCACGCCGCTGATGCTGCTATCGCAGCTCTCGGCGCATACCCGCAACCTGCTCGCCGACCCGCGCTGCTCCTTGCTGTTCAGCCAGGGGGGCAAGGGCGACCCGCTGGCCCATCCCCGTCTCACGGTGGTCGGCCGGGCGACGCCGAGCGCCGAGCCCCGGATCCGCGCGCGGTTCCTCGCCCGGCATCCCAAGGCCAAGCTCTACGCGGATTTTCCGGATTTCGCCTTCTTCGCCCTCGCGCCGGAGGCCGGGCACCTCAATGGCGGGTTCGCCAAGGCCGCGACCCTGACCCACGACGACCTCCTCCTCGACCTCGCGGGCAAGGAGGCGCTGGTGGCCGGCGAGGCCGGGGCCGTGGCGCATATGAATGAGGACCATGCCGATGCCCTGGCGCTCTACGCCGCCGGAGCTGGGGGGAGCGGCGGCTCCTGGCGCCTCACCGGCCTCGACCCCGAGGGGCTCGACCTGATGGCCGGGGACCGCACGGCGCGGGTCCTCTACCCCGAGCCTGTCGGCGACATGGGGGCCCTGCGCCGGCACCTCGTGACCATGGCGACACAGGCCAGGATCGCCACCCCTGCGGACACCTCAACCGGCGCGTGAAAGTCCTGCGTGAGCGGGATGGCAATTGGCCGCCAAACGCCCCATATGGAGCCGATGAACGATACGCACTCCGACACCTTTCCCTTCAGCCTCGAAGTTCACCCGGTCGGCGAAAGCGGCGCGCTGTATCAGTGGAGCATCCGCAAGCACGGCAAGCTCCACCAGCGCTCGGACCGGAAGCACCCCACCGAGGCCAAGGCCCGCTCCCACGGCGAGGCCGAGATCGAGCGCCTGATCCGCGACCGCGGACGGTAAGCCTCGACCCGAACGACGCGAGCCGCCCGGACGCCCCTCCGGGCGGTTTCGTTTTGCGCCGCGTTCCCCCTCGTCCCGCCGCCGGGGCGGCCTGCACGCTCGACGCTGTGCCGCCGCACTGCTATCTGGCTCGCGCCCGGCCGGCCCTGAGACCGGCCCCCGCGATCTGACGGCGTGCGCCTGGAACGGCGGTGCGCCCGAACGGAACACCGATGACCGCCCCGATCGACACCATCCGCAACTTCTCGATCGTCGCCCATATCGACCACGGGAAATCCACCCTCGCCGACCGGCTGATCCAGGCCACCGGCACCGTGGCCCTGCGCGACATGAGCGAGCAGATGCTCGACTCGATGGATATCGAGAAGGAGCGCGGCATCACCATCAAGGCGCAGACCGTGCGGCTCGAATACAGGGCCGAGGACGGCAAGGACTACGTCCTCAACCTGATGGACACCCCCGGCCACGTCGACTTCGCCTACGAGGTGTCCCGGAGCCTCGCCGCCTGCGAGGGCTCGCTGCTGGTGGTGGACGCCTCGCAGGGCGTCGAGGCGCAGACGCTGGCCAACGTCTACCAGGCGCTGGACGCCAACCACGAGATCGTCCCGGTCCTCAACAAGGTCGATCTGCCGGCCGCCGAGCCGGAGCGGGTCAAGGAGCAGATCGAGGAGGTGATCGGCCTCGACGCCTCCAACGCCGTACCGATCTCGGCCAAGACCGGGCTCAACATCGAGGCGGTGCTCGAGGCGATCGTGACCCGCCTGCCGCCGCCCAAGGGCGACCGGAGCGCGCCGCTCAAGGCCCTGCTGGTGGACAGCTGGTACGACGCCTATCTCGGCGTCGTCGTGCTGGTGCGCATCATCGACGGCGTGCTCAAGAAGGGCATGACCATCCGGATGATGGGCGCCGACGCCGTCCACGGCGTCGACCGGATCGGCGTGTTCCGGCCGAAGATGGCCGAGATCGGCGAGCTCGGCCCCGGCGAGGTCGGCTTCTTCACCGGCTCGATCAAGGAGGTCGCCGACACCCGCGTCGGCGACACGCTGACCGAGGACAAGCGCCAGACCACCTCGATGCTGCCGGGCTTCAAGGAGGTCCAGGCGGTGGTGTTCTGCGGCCTGTTCCCGGTGGACGCCGCCGAGTTCGAGAACCTGCGCGCGGCCATGGGCCGGCTCCG